>DGXM01000093.1:0-38705 GCA_002396325.1 Treponema sp. UBA4232 | reverse complement strand
CTGTTGAATTTGAGGAGACGGCCGTTGAAGAAAGTTCCAAGGAGCCTGACTTCAGTGAGCCTGTTATTTCAGATGAAGCAAGCGAAGATACCGACAACACAATCACCAATGAGGATTTCGACTATCTCTCAAATGAGACGGTTCCGGAAATTGCGGAAGAGGATGAGCGTCTTGAGCCGGGAATCTCCGAAGAGCCCCAGAAAGCTGTGTTCAACACTTGGGAAAATGCAAGTCCCGAAGAAGAAACTCTTGTTGAGCCGGAGATTGACGAGACTCCTGTTGAAGCTCCCGTTGAACCTGAGCTCGAGGAACCTTCAGTGGAGCCTGAGTCTGAAGAGACCACAGTTGCAGAAGAACCTGAAGCAGCCTTCGATGAACAGCCGGTTGAAGAGCCTGTGACCGATGACAGTTATCAGGCCCCCGTGGAAGCAGAACCTGAAACAACATTCGCTCCGACTGCATCTTCGTCAGGTTCAATTCCTGAGGATATGAAAGCGGAAATCAAATCTGTTCTTGCCTATATGGATCAGCTGCTTGAAAGTCTCCCCGAAGACAAAATCGCGGAATTCGCAAAATCAGAGCAGTTCGCGACATACAAAAAGCTCTTTTCCGAACTCGGACTTTCCTGAGACAAGGAATTGTTTTCCGGTTAAGTGCTCTTAATCAGACGGAATGCCCCTGAAAATCTTTAGATGGTTTTCGGGGGTGTTTTTTTAACCACCATACCTTGGCGCAGAGTACCGGGGCATGGTGTTCGCAAAATGCATCGCAGACGGATTTCATGCCCTTATTCGGACGCAAAACGTCAGAGCATCAATCCCCTGTACAAATCAAAAAGCCACAAAGATCAAAAGGATGACTTTCCATGCCGATTGAAATCACGGATACAAAAAACGGAGAAAAAACCTGCATCGCAAATGGAATCAGACTCCATTCCGCCTATGCCCCTGTAAAAGAAGCGGAGCGTTTCGTGCAGTCCCTTGCATGCTCATTTGAGCCCTCTTTTGTACTTGTAACGGAACCGGCCCTCTCATATTGCGCTGAACCTCTTGGAAAACGTTTTCCGAAAGCAAAACTCTGTGCCATCCGTTATACAGACAGCTTTTCCGAATGGAACGGAAAATGGGACAAAGTGTTTACATATTCCGAACAGGGATTTCTATCCGAAGAGATTTATGCCTATATGGGTGAAGAAGGAATATCATCCTGTCTTTTCGCATCATGGCAGCCATCGGAAAAAGCCTTCCCGGATCAAAACAGGGCCGTATGGAATGAAATAAAGCAGGCAGTCGTAAAAAGCCGCAATGTTCTTTCAACGATGACTTATTTTGCACGCAGATGGACAAAAAATGCATTAAGATTCTGCCTTTTCTCCCATTACAACGGATATTTCCAAAGTGGATCCTGTCCAATCATCGTGTGTGCATCGGGAAAAAGCCTCGAAGGATCGCTTTCTTTTTTGAGAAGCTTCAGACAAAGATTTTTCCTCATCGCACTCTCCTCATCGCTTCTTCCGCTGTATGCAAACAAAATCAAACCGAACCTTATTCTGTCTACCGACGGCGGCTACTGGGCTAAGCGACACCTTTCTTTCGCATTAAAACATTTTCCAGGAGTCCCCCTTGCTCTTCCCGCCGAAGCATCGCTGTACACACAGTTTTTCCTTCATCCTGTAGTCCCCCTTTCCTACGGCGACGGATGCAGCGAATCCCTGCTTGAGGACTGCGGATACACAAAAACAAAAGCATTGAGAAACGGAACCGTAAGCGGCACGGCAGCATATCTTGCAATGGATCTCACATCAGGACCTGTTTTCTTCTGCGGACTTGACCTCGCTCCTTCAAAAGGATTTTCCCACACACAGCCCAATGCCCTGGAATCAGACGCAGAACCGGAAGATTTCAGATTGCGTCCAATGGAAACCCGTGTGCTCCCCTCATCATTCCGCTCCACTGCGCTTGACACATACAGAACATGGTTTTCGGCGGCAGATTTCAAAGGTCGCGTTTTCAGATTAAGCGATTCCTTTCATTTTTCATCATCACTCGGCTCTGTTTCCGATGTGGACTGGGATTTCTTCAAACAGTCGGATTCAGGAGGCTCAAAACCCAATTTCGTCATAAAGAGACAGGAATTTTCCATTGAAGAAAGGCGCAGCTTTCTTGTAAAAAAAATCAAAGAGCACTTGTATTCCGATGAATGGATAAAAAACGCTCTGCCGTCTGAATATGTGGTTTACCAAAGGTCAATCGGAACCGAAAATGAAGAAGAAGCAAAAGAAAAAATTCAGACGGGAATGACTGAGTTTTCAAAAGACATAATCAGAAGCCTCGGACGGAGTTGATATGATTTACTCAGATTGGGCCGCATCGAAAACAGGATTGCAGATTCCACTATTCGACGACGGGAAACCCATGCACTCAAAATACGACCCGATACGTGAAGCAAAGACTTTCGCAGAAGGAATAAATTCAGGTTTCATCGTGGTACTGGGCATAGGCGGAGCATTCCACATAAAATCACTTTTGGAAAAGGCAGACGGGATGACTTTTGTGCTTGCCGTGGAAGCGGACCGTGAAAGCCTTGATTTTTGCAAAAAAAATCCCCTTGCTGCGGAGCTGGAAAAAGACTCCAGAATCTTATTCTGCCACACAGGAAATCTCAAGGAGAAAATCACACTCCACTATCTTCCGGCCGTTTACGACGGTTTTTCAGTAGTGCCGCAAAGGGCATGGGAGACAAAGTGTGCAAATCTTTCGGAAAAAATCCAGAAAGACATAAAAGAAGCACTTTCAATCATCTCCGCAGATTTTTCAGTTCAATCGCATTTCGGAAAAATATGGCAGCGGAACATCTGCATAAATCTTTCGACTTTCAATGGAAATCCATCAATCGAAGACTGCAACGGAAAGACAGCCGCAGTCATCGCCGCAGGTCCATCGTTGGATCTAAGCATAAGCGAATTGAAGGAAAAACGGGACAGCCTGAAAATTTTTTCCACTGACACGGCATACGGACCCCTCTTGAAAAACGGTATCATCCCCGACTTTGTGGTTTCAATCGACGCACAGCACATTTCGAGAACACACTTCACAATCTGCCCGGAAAATCCTGCGTCAAACGGAACGGTTTTTGTATTCGACCTGGGAGCGAATCCGGATGCAGTGCGCCATGTTTCATCCAAGGGGTACAAAATCTTCTTTGCATCAAGTTCCCATCCTCTTTCCATGCTTGCAGACACCGGCACACCTCTTCTTGAAAACGGAGCCGGAACAGTCACGATAGCAGCAGCGGATTTTGCAAGGCAGCTCGGGGCAAAAAAAATAGTGCTGTACGGTGCGGACTTTTCTTACAACAGGGGAAAACCCTACGCAAACGGAACCTATCTGGAACGGAATTTTTACTCGGAAAGCGGAAAACTCTCACCCGCAGAGACAAAATACGACGGGCTGATGTTCAGGGCACCTCTCCACAAAAGATTGGAAAACACGCCTTTTTCGGGAAAACTTGAAAATCCTTATGCAAGCGAAATACTCGAAAACTACGAAAAAACCCAGATTGAATGGTGCAGACTGCATTCATACGAGTTGAAAGACGGAATTCTTGAAAACACGAAGCAGTCAACAGAAATCAGAAAGAACAAAAACTTTTCTTTCATCGAATTTCACAAAAATCTCGTTGGGGAATTGTCGAAATTGCTGGAAAAAGAGGCTGAAGGATGCAAAGGAGGCCCGGAAGAAATCATAAATAATCCTTTTGCCGCCTCAATTCTTCCATTTATCGCCTTTTTGCGGAAAAATGAAAAAAGTGGCAATAAAGTTTCCTTTTTTGCCCTCCTTAAACTTGCATACTCTCAATTAACACGGTATAATGTATTTTATGAAAAATAAGAGGAATTTTATTTTTGCAGTCTGCATCTCAATCATATATGCGGCCACCGCTCTTACTTACGGAATCTCGCTCTTCCTGGAATACAAGTCAGGTTCCGAGCGGACAACAGCCAGACGCGCAGAATTAATCAGAGAAACAAACCAGAATCTTCAGGTGAATGAACCCGGCTCAGAAATATTCACAAACGCTTTTCTCCGTTCGATTGGAGACCTTTCGGATTTTGCCGGCATACAGCTTGTTCACAACGGGAACCTCATCTTCTCGTATCCGAAAAACATTTCCGAAAACGGCAGCACCAAATCATCGCTCGTTTCTGTCAACAGTGACGACTTGAGGACTCAGGACGGCTCTAAACTCACGCTCACAACGGCACTTTACAAACTCACGCCCAAATCGATTTACAACAAGGGTCTTGCGGCTTTCATTGTGATTCTTGCGGCAACCCTTGCATCTGTGCTTTACCTTATTTCACTTTACCTTGCAACTCCGCATACGCCGACCGTGACCACAGAGGAGCCTGAAGAAGAGGATTTGTTCAAGGAAATTCCAACGCCGGCAGATTCCTTTAATGAGAAAAATGAGGATGCCGCTCCTCCGGAAGATTTTCCAGACTCGGATGATACGAATAACATAACGGACGAACCATACGAAACCCCTGAATCCGATCAGACGGAAACTGATGACACAGAAGCTTTTGATCAGGAATATGATTTTCCTGAAGATGAAATTGTGACTTCAAACGTCAGGTCTGAAACTTCCGATGAGACAGAAGCCGTAGGGGATTCAAACAAAGATTTCAATTCCGCTGCAGATTTCGAAGAAGCCGATATAGCAGAAGCCGAAGATGATTTCAACCCTGATGAGAATGGATATGCGCCTTCTCCCTTTATGCCCAACATCACTCAGGAAGAATATCAGGCTCTCACAAAAGATTTGCTTCCCGAAGAAGAAACGATCAAGGAAAATGAGAAAACCGAAGACAACGACTTCACTTTCTCGCCTGTTGAAGAAACAGAGCCTGTTGTTAAGCAGGAAGAAAACCCCGATCCGATACTTCCTCCCCTGGAAGAATCGATTAATTACTCCCGGTTGCCTGATGAAGATAACAGCGGTGATTTACAGGGTGATTCCGCTTCCGATGCCCCCAAGGGACTTTTTTCTCCTGTCACGGGCTTCGGGTGGGAAGAATACATGCTCCCGCGCCTTGATTCTGAATTGGTAAGGGCTGCCAGTTCTGATCAGGATTTGGCTCTGTTTACTCTTTCAATGCCGAAGTTTGAATGGAGCGGAGAAGCCGGTCAGGAAGTCTGCAGGATAATCGAAGATGTTTTCAAATTCAAAGACCTGATATTCGAATACAAACAAAGCGGATGCACGGCTATTGTTCACAATATGGATATTGACAAAGCCCTTGAGACAGCGGAAAGCCTTCATACGGCAATAATTGCAGCCCTTGCAAAGCGGAGACTGTATACACAGATTGCAATAGGAATCTCCTCCCGTTCGCTCAGACTTATTTCAGGAGAACGTATTGCACGTGAGTCTAATGAGGCTTTGAACCGTGCGCTGCAAGACAAGGACTCTCCTATCGTGGCGTTTAAGGTGAATCCTGAAAAATACAGAAATTACATTGCAGCAGAGATTTCCAAACTTGACAACGCTGCAAGTGAATGAAAAAATCTGAATTTTTTTATCAAAATTCGGGATTTGGAGTTGAATAAAATTTGATAATGTGCTACTATATACATATTAAATCTTTGGCGCTTTAGCTCAGCTGGATTAGAGCATCTGCCTTCTAAGCAGAGGGTCGGCAGTTCGAGTCTGCCATGCGTCAACTGAAATAAACCAAAGGAAAAAGCGGATGGTTGATTTACCGTCCGTTTTTTTTATGCGGAGGATTCAATCCCCCACGCTTGAAACTTTGTTGCGGATATGCATCGAGGTATGGTGATTTAAGAACTGCATGAAAAGTTTTGAAGACTGGAGCGATTGGCCTGCAATTCAAGCAACGTGGATTTTTTCAGGAAATTTCAGTCTGCAACTGTTATTGCAACAGACCCCATAAGATACGGATGACTGTAGGAAAGTGAATAGGAAGTGTCACGCCCCACAGTTATGGCATACATGTCAACATACCAAGTGCCGGAAGATGATTCAGTCGAAGAATATGTCACATCCGAATCGTCCTGTGAAGGAACCGGATTTGATGAAACATCTGAGGAAGAAAAGTTGAATCCAAATGAGGAGCCATAACGCCGCGGATAAACAGGCTGCCCATTGAATGTCAGGGCAGAACCGGGATCATATTCTGTCAGACGGGTTGTTGAAACACAAATGCCCGCTTGATATGGTACGTCAGTTCCATACGGAGAAAGCCTTATATAGACGTACTTATTCTGCGGAGAATTACCGGCCTTTATGAGAGGTGAAATGCTTCCATAACTCAATGCCAATGGTTTGTATCCTGCTGTATGCAAAAGATATTCTGCGGCGGCTGTATACGACGAACTGGATGTAACCATTGACGAAACAGAACTCTCAACACTTATCATCTTGTTGTAATTGTTATAGATTTTATAATATATTTCGGTTCCAAGAAAAGTAAAGTCAGAGGCAGAACCAAAGAAAACGTTGTTGCCACCTGTACCGGCTTCCTCGTTTGTCACGCAGGAGAAATAATCCTGCACTGCATCAGAGTTGGTGTAGGAGACGCTGTGACCATCAGAAAAGGGACTGTCCAGATAATAAAAATTATCAAGTCCACAACTTACTGTAAAAAATAAAGAGAAGGCAGGAATCAGAAACAGCAACTTTCTACCCTTCATAACTTCCTGCCTACTTCTCTATCAGTTGATTTTTCCATCAATTTTCAATGTGATAAGGCGGGTCTGCGCCAAATCAGTCCACTGATCATCGGTGTAGGTGTCAACCATTTTCTGATATGCAGCCTGAGCTCCTGCGTAATCACCTGAGGCTTCCTTAAGACGTCCAACGCTGAACAATGCATGTGAAGGAAGAAGGAAAGAAGAATCCTCGGCGGCCTTTTCATAGAATGAAACAGCTTCTTCTGAATTTCCAAGCTCATCAAGACAGACTCCGATGTTATAATTGCAGATTGCAACGGTATATGCCTTTTTATCAGCGTCAGCGGCGGCCTGCCAGCAATCCATACTCTTTGTGAAATCCTTCTTTGCAAAATAAATATCTGCGGCAAGCATATTGGCACGGACACCGATAATTCCAGTCTTCGATGTGTAATTCTCAAGAGATGCAAGAGCCTCGTTCTGGCGAGTCACAATCTCTTCGTCGTTAAGGCTCACGAAATTCTTTCTATAAGTTGTCTCTATGGCATATACTTCCGCAATTCCCTTTTTGCGCTGGTGCTCCATAACACCAACAACAATGCTGATTCCCAAAGCCGCAGCCAAAACCACAGCTGCAACAGCGATAATCCCCTTGCGGTGGCGCATCATAAAGCCCTCAACTTTCTTCTCGGCGCCGAATTCCTTTTTTTCCTTGTCCAATGTAAGAACAGTAGCCATATTAAACTCCAATAACTAGGGAACCGCATGGGTCCCGGATTGAGGAACGATTTTTCATTCCATATTTATACATTCCAGCAAAAGCTGGAAATGCATTTACATACTATATATAAAATCAGGGGTTTTGTCAAATGACCGTCAAGGGGCTTTCTTTATCTGAAGCTCCTGAATCAAACGGGAGACATAAGTCCTCTGCACATCAAGTATCCTTGCCGCTTCAGTCTGATTCCAACCGGTCTGCTCAAGTATACGCTCGATGTACTGTTTTTTAAATGTATTCAGTGCGGTTTTGAGAGTACGGTCTGATGAAGATGCCGCCTCGTCCGCAATGCCCTGAACCTCTGAACCGTCTGAAGAACTTTTTGCAGCATAGGAAACAGGAAGCCTCAAATCCTGCACTTGAATCTGTTCACTCTGGCAGAGGATGCATGCACGTTCGATTGTGTTTTCAAGCTCGCGGACATTTCCAGGCCACGAATATGAATACAATGCCTTTATCGATGCACCGGAAAACCCTTGGAAATTCTTTTTTGTCTCCGTGCTGTATTTCTGGAGAAAATAAAAAGCAAGCGGCTCTATATCTTCCTTTCTGCGACGGAGCGGCGGAATATTAAGCGGAAGTACATTCAAGCGGTAATAAAGGTCATCACGGAAAGTCTTTGCCTTTACCATCTCCTCAAGATTTCTGTTGGTGGCGGCTATTATGCGCACATCCACGGAGATTGTCTCACTCGACCCCACACGCTCGAATTTCTTTTCCTGAATTGCACGAAGGAGCTTTGACTGAAGATTTATGGGCATTTCGCCTATTTCGTCAAGGAACAGAGTACCACCATCCGCCATTTCAAAACGGCCTGTCTGATTGGAAACCGCATTCGTAAATGCGCCTTTCACATGTCCGAAAAGTTCGCTTTCGAGCAAAGAGGGAGACAATGCGGCACAGGAAACTCTGACGAAAGGCCTGTTGTTTCTTGGACTCTTCAAGTGAATCTGTTCCGCAAAAAGCTCTTTTCCCACTCCGCTTTCACCCACAATCAAAACCGATGAATTGGTCTTTGAAACATCCTCGATTACTTTCATTATATCAAGTATCACAGGACTTTTTGCAACAAATGTATGATAATCCTTCCCTTGATTCACCGCATCCTGAAGCACCATAACATTGTCACGTGCAGTACGGAATTGCGATGCATTCTGATAAGCAGTCCCGGCATGGTTTCCCATAAGTTCAAGGATTGCCATGTCGTTTTTATCGAAATCAAGTCCACCGGCTTTGTTCAAAAGCTCAATCACACCGACACACTCGTTTCCGACCATCATCGGGAACGCAATCATATTGCGGGTGATATACCGTGTTTTCTTTTGTATTGATGAATTGAAACGCTTGTCGTTGGGCACATCGTTAATTATCACAGACTCATTGTGCTGTGCGACCCAACCCGCGATGGAATTGCTGCTTACAGCGGTGTTTTCAATCTGCGGCCCCTTAGGTCCAAGGGCAACCATAAACCGCAGGGAACCGTCTTTGTTATTGACCAAAAGAATTGAAGACGATTCACAGTGAACCAAGCACATTGCCGACTCCAAAATCGTAACCAACATTGTACTTGGATCAAGATAACTTGTATTGATACGTGTATTCAACTCGATGAGCGACTGCAAACGCTCCATTGAAATAGAATTGTTATCACTCATCGGGCATCACATTTACTTGTTCTGAATCTTCAGGCTGTCACCAATCGTGTAGGCACTGTCATCATCAGCACTGCTGGACATATACTGGGAAATCTCGGCACGGGCCTGAGCCTTTTTATACTCTTTTACAGAGAAGGCCACTTTTTCCTTTGCAACGTCAACGGACACAACGTATACATTGACTTTGTCACCAACATTGTACTTTTTCACAGCTTCCTCATAGGGAGTCTCACGGTCTTCGCTCAAGTTAGCCTTGTTGACAAGTCCCTCGATTCCATTGGGAGCCTTTACAAAGATTCCGAAATCCTGAATGCTTGAAACCTCACCTTCGAGAGTTGAACCCGGCTTGTATTCATTGGCGAATTCCTTCCAAGGATTGTCAGTAAGCTGCTTTACACCCACGCGGATACGATGATTCTCGGGATCACATTCAATCACGATGACATCAAGTTCCTGGTCAACCTTGATTTCACTGCCCGGATGCTTAACCTTCTTTGTCCAAGAAAGATCCTCTCCTGAAAGGAATGCATCGATACCTTCCTCAAGCTGAACGAAAGCACCGCTGTTTGTAATCTTGACGACCTTTCCCTTAACCTTTGTGTCAACAGGATATTTCTCGGAGATTGTATCCCAAGGATTGTCTGTAACCTGCTTCAATCCCAATGAAACACGGCCGGCCTGAATATCGTAGCCCAGAATCATGCACTGAACTTCGTCACCCTCTTTGACCATGTCAGACGGCTTGTTGATTTTCTTTGTCCATGAGAACTCAGAGATGTGTGCAAGTCCCTCGATTCCCTCTTCCAGTTCGATGAATGCGCCGAAATCAGTAAGTTTTGTAACCTTGCCTGTAACAACATCATTCACATGATACTTTTCCTCGAAGTGAACCCACGGATCTTCTGTGAAATGCTTCAGAGAAAGATTGATGCGCTTTCCCTCGGGATCAAGGCGGATAACCTTAAGTTCAATCTCCTGCCCCTTCTTTACGAAATCCTTCGGACGAGTCACATGACCCCAGCTCATGTCATTAATATGGAGAAGACCGTCAAATCCGCCAAGATCGATGAAAGCACCGAAACTTGTGAAAGACTTTACAGTTCCCTTCACGGTGTCTCCAATCTTGATTTCGTTGAAGAACTTGTCGCGGTTCACGTCGATCTGCTCTTCAAGATACTTGCGACGGTTTACAACCACATTTCTCTTTTTGTTTGAGAAAAGACGTTCAATATAGAATTTTCCCTTGAGTCCAAGGAGTTTTTCTTCTTTCTCGACCTTCTGGCTGTCTGCCTGGCTGATTGGGAGGAATGCCTTGATTCCACCGCCAAGGTCAACCATATATCCACCCTTGGTCAAAGACTCGATAGTACCATCAACAGCGGTTTTGTCTTTATATGCTGCGCTGAATTCTTCCCAAAGACGCTTTTCGTCTGCCATAAGCTTGGAAATATCGGGCAGTCCATCGCGGCCGGAGGGATTTCTCACGAATACAGTGATTTTGTCACCGACGTTCGGCACTTCACCACCGAACTCTGAGATACGGAGCTGGCCGTCACGACCCGTGCCCACGTCAACAAAAACGGTGTCATCTCTGACTTCAACAACGGTACCTTCAACGTTACCGCTCTCAACTGACTCAATCTTATTAAGCGACGCTTCCAATTGTGCGTGAATGTTGCTTGAGTCCTGAGCTTCATTCAGTTCCACTTCCTTCTGTTCCATGTTATAACCCTTAAGTGTTAAATTTGATTTTATTATCTCACAAACCTGATTAATGGTCAAGTCTGAAGTGTCAATATATACAGCATCTTTTGCTTTTTTTAAAGATCCTTCAGCCTTATTTCGATCCATTTCATCCCTTTTTATGATTGCGGCCTTTATTTCTTCAAGCGAAAGGCTGCTGACCCCTTGGTCGAAACGTCTTTTTGCCTGAACATCAATACTTGCGTCAAGATAAAACTTATACTCGGCGTTCGGGAAAACCACCGTGGTCATATCGCGGCCTTCGCAAATCACGCTGAGAGACTTCACTATTTCACGCATTCTGTCATTGACCAAATGTCTTAGCGGAACTATGGAAGAAACCTGAGAAACATTGGAATCCACCTTGTCCTGATGAAGCTTGTCCTCCACATCCTTTCCATTCAGAATCAGATGCGCGTTCACATAATCAAGCTTCTGTTTCCGGGCAAAGTCCATAACCGCATCAGAGTCATTCAGGTCAATTCCCGAGTCAATTGCGGCCAGAGTAAGAGCTCGATAAAAACTTCCGCTGTTAAGATAAACTATCCCCAAATCCTTCGCAACAGCATGGGCAACCGTACTTTTTCCGGTTCCGGCAGGTCCGTCAATCGCAATAACCATTTGTATCAACTCCTATAAAAAGCCAAGGGAAAAGTCTGCTGGAAGCTCCGCTGCCCAAACAACTTCATGCCTGACTTTTTCAGCGTCCGCGTGAGCGAACACTTCAATATGCAGTTTGCAACGCAAACTCACTTTATTTTTTGCACAATCTCAAAAGAGCCTGTACTTCCGCCGGGACAAGATCCCTGAACTGGCCGTACTGAAGTCCCCCGACTCCGATGTTTCCGATTCTCACGCGCATAAGACTCTTTATGCCTACTTCACGAGATTCGAATACACGCCGTATCTCACGGTTCTTTCCTTCCACAAGGACAACACGCATGCGGTGGGAATTAAGCTCAACAGCTTCCTTGCACCTGTAAAAAACATTGTCGATTCTGATTCCCCTCATGAAATCCTGGGCAAGAAAACGCGGCATGGGCACGCTGGTATCAACAATGTATTCCTTTTCAAGCTCCGCAGAGGGATGGGACAAAGTAGCCGCAAAATCACCGTCGTTTGTGAAAAGAATCAGGCCGCATGAGAACATGTCGAGACGTCCCACGTTGTAAAGTCTTTCGCTGTATGCTGTCTTCAGAAGATCAGCCGCAACAGGACGCCCCTTTTCGTCGGAAAGAGAACACACGTATCCTGCCGGCTTGTTCAGAAGCACATAACGCTTTGTCTCTTCCATGGATATTTCTTTTCCGTCAACACAGACTTTATCCGAAAGAGAGACTTTTGTACCAAGTTCAGTCACAACATCTCCGTTAACCGAAACGCGGCCCGATGTTATGATTTCCTCCGAAGCACGGCGGCTGGCCACACCGCAAAGAGCCATAAAATGCTGGAGACGCCAGGAATCTTTTGTGCGTCCATTCTGATTTTCAACGGGCAAGTTCGAACCTCTCGCTTTCTTTTTCGTCAAGCTGCGGCAAATCAGCTATACTCTGGAGATGGAAGAATTCGAGGAATTCCTTTGTGGTTCCGTACATAACGGGCTTTCCGGGAATATCCTTTTTGCCTACTTCCTTTATGAATTTTCTTTCTATTAAGATGCGCATCATGTTGTCGGCACTCACATGGCGGATAGATTCTATTTCTGCACGGGTGATCGGCTGGCTGTATGCGATGATTGAAAGAGTCTCTATGGCCGCCTTGCTCAATCTCCCCTCGTTCTTTTTACCGTAACGCTCCTTCACCAAATCAAAACATTCTTTTTTCGGTGTCAGAATCCAACCGCCGATTATTTTGGAAAGTTCGATTCCCGAGTCGGCATCGGCATATTTTTCCTGAAGACGGGCAACACAGTCGTTTATTACATCTTCCGGCAGCTGGGTGATTTTTGCAAGTGCTTCAACAGGCTGGGGTTCGCTCTCAAGGAAGAGAACAGTTTCCAGAAGTGCGGCTTCACTGTCGGTGCTGAGATTTGTACGGCGGCTCTCCAACTCCTCTTTTTCCATTTCATCGGAATCAGGCTCTTCCTCGTATTTTTCTCCAGGCTCCCGGTTTTCTTCCTCTGCGTCATTTCTCACGGACTCGGAAACTTTTTCTTCATCCGCTTCGTGCAGCTTTTCCTCAGATATATTTTCCGAAGATGAGTCGGAATCATTTTCTTCACCGGCAGTTTCCTCCGTCTCCGGGGATTTTACCTGATCCACAGACTCTTCAGACTCCTGATTTTTTTCAGCCGCATCAGAAGAACCTTCTCTTTCATATTCCGTTTCCGAAGCCACTACAGCTTCGACTGTAGGAATTGAAGGCTTTTTTTTCGATGTCTTTTTCTTTGTCTTTTTCACTTTCACCGGAGCTTCTTCCACCGGATTTTTTTCCGCTGCCGGCAAATCCGCAACATTCTCGGTCTGAGCAGTAGTCTCTACGCTGCCTTGTTCTTCCTGCATATCTTTATGTCTCCAAACATTCTGTTCTGATATATCTCTGCCAATTTATTTTTTACAGCCTCAAGCAAAGCCATGAAAGCACAAATCACGTCAAGCTCATTACCCCGCCGGGTAATCAAATCCGTGAACATGCACTCACCGTTTTTCTCTAGAAGCTCGTTCATGAGGGCAATCTTTTCGTTTGTGGTGATGTCCTCGTTCATGTTAAGAATCCTTTCATCAGGATTCACGTTAGTCAGGTTTCGGAAAATCTTCTGCATGTCCTGAAGGAGTGCCCAGGGATCCATTTTTTCCCACTGATTCTCGTCATTTTCAAACGGAAGAAAACGCTCAATCTTCTTGCGTTCAAAGCTCCACTCGCTCTGTTCCTCCTGCTCTTCCATCAATGAAGAAAGTTTTTTGAACCTCTGGTATTCAATCAGAGTCTCAACCAGTTCCTCGCGGGGATCTTCCATGCTTTCATCATCGTCATAAGACACTTCAACCGGAAGCAGCATACGGCTTTTTATGCAGACGAGTTTTGCAGCCCAAACATAGAATTCACTGAGGTCCTGAAGATTAAGCTCAACCGCATAATCCAGATAATCAAGGAATTGGTCGGTTATCTCTGCAATGGGAATATCGTACACATTTATTTTGTTTTCCCGAATCAGACTCCAAAGCAAATCAAGGGGACCTTCGAAATGCCCCGCAGTGAATTTACGTTTCTGTGAAACCTGATTTTCCGCCGTATTTTCTGTCTCTTCCATATTTTTCCCCACCCTGCCTCAGCCTGTAAACGAGCCGTCCGAAATCCTGACTGTCCAATGCAAAATCCACACGCTGACCATCCAGAACCGAAAGTTTCTTTTCATACAAGCTGATGCTATCCTTATGAGCATCGGCATTTTTTTTTAAAACCTCAAGCACAGGCACAAGAACGAAAGCCCTTTCACCCATGCGGGGATGCGGAATCTGCAGATCAGGCTCATCAACCTTCTCGGAACCGAAAACCTCGATGTCGATATCCAGCGGACGGGGACCATTGCGGAATTCCCTACGGCGGTCCCTGCCGAACGATGCCTCGACAATATGGATTTTTTCCAACAGACTGCGGGGACTCCCCTCAAAAATGCCCGTCACAGCCATATTGTGAAAATCATCCTGGGCCTTCACATACATTGCCTCCGTGCGGTACACCGAAGACCATTCAATGTCCTCTATGAATTCCCCCAGTCTGATGCAGGACAGGGCCAAAAGTTCCAGTGGCGTATTACCTTCAAAGGACCTGTTCGACCCCAAGCCCAGAATCACCTGATATTTCAAAACAATTCCTCAGGAACCGGTTTGTCGGAAGCGGCAGCCTTTGCAAGGGAAGCTGTCTTGGTACGTGCGGCAGGCTTTTTTCCACCATCATCAGAAGCCGTTTTCCCGGGAACATTCACCGCCGCAGCCGCATCGGGAGTCTTTCCATCGGTATTCTGCTCTGCTGTAGGCTGAACCAAACCTGTTCCCACTCCTTTTGCACGCATCTGCTTTTCATATTCGCGAATCTGCTCTTCCGTGACAACCTCACCTTCCTTTGTGCGCAGAACCTGACCAGGAAAAATCTTTTCACGTAGAGTATGCTCCAGTTCAATGCGGTAATCAGGGTTGTTTTCGATGAAACTGACGGCATTTTCCTTTCCCTGACCGACCTTTTCCTCACCTCTGGTGTACCATGCGCCCCTTTTGTCAATAAGTCCGTGTTTAACGGCGGAATCAAGCAATGAAGCGGCTGCAGACACCCCTTTTCCGAAGTAGATGTCCAGCTCCACTTTGCGGAACGGAGGAGCCACTTTGTTTTTCACGACCTTTACTCTTACGCGGTTTCCAAGAGCATCCTCATCACCCTTTCCGTCGATTGTTTCAATGCGCCTTATGTCCAGACGGATTGATGAATAGAATTTGAGGGCATTACCACCGGTTGTGGTCTCGGGATTTCCGAACATCACGCCGATTTTCATGCGGATCTGGTTTATGAAAACAATGGTGCATTTGCTTTTACCTACGATTGCAGTAAGTTTGCGCAATGCCTGGCTCATAAGACGTGCCTGGACACCCATAACGGAGTCCCCCATCTCACCTTCAATTTCCTTCTGCGGAGTAAGGGCCGCCACTGAGTCGATGACGATGATATCAACCGCACCGGATCTCACGAGATTTTCACAAATGCCGAGAGCCTGTTCCCCTGTATCCGGCTGGGAGACCCAAAGCTCATCTATATTCACTCCCAGATTTTTTGCATACACAGGATCAAGTGCGTGCTCGGCATCGATAAATGCCGCAATTCCACCGAGTTTCTGGGCCTCTGCAACAGCATGAAGTGCGAGAGTCGTTTTTCCCGAGCTTTCAGGTCCGTACATTTCGATGATTCTTCCACGGGGATAACCGCCCACACCAAGAGCCTCGTCCAAAAGAATTGATCCGGAAGGAATCACATCAACAGAAGTGATGTCTGTCTTGGATCCCATTTTCATAAGGGAGCCTGAGCCGAAATCCTTTTCAATCTGAAGACGTGCCGCCTCCAGTGCTTTCAATTTTTCCGTCATCGTAGACGGAGCCTTTTCCTCAACAGCCTTTGCCACCGTTTCCTCCAAAAAAGCCTTTAGGGAACTTCAAAAAACATCAGTTTTTCGACGTCGCCTTTATTGATTTCAGACATTTTGAAAACCGTTGTTTTAAAAATGCCCCGGGGGACGCTTAAAGGCATTCTTCCGCACATCCCTCATCTATATAATATGCGCAAAAAATCAAAATCCGACATAAAAAAAGAGATTTTTTTTATTTTTCACGACTTTACACTTGGAACAGTGTAGCAAAAAAACAATTTTATTTGAACCCCCCCCTTCAGTCTTTAAAAGCATCTTCGGGGAAACAAGTCAACCTCAAGACAAACTCAAGAGAAAACTTTATCGAGAGTTCTCAAAACATAGTAAACAATCCCTTGCATAACATTCAACTTTCTACTATTATGTAGCATTATGGCAAAGAATAAGAAAAGTAAGAAAATTTTCATAGTGGTTATTGTATTCTGCGTGCTTTATCTGATTTTTGCATTCCGCCAGCTTGGGGAGGAACTCAGTCTTACCCCTGAATGGACGGTTTCAATCAGCAACACTACACTGCCCAGAGAAGATGACAAGATGTACCCGTACAGACTCGGACAAAACATAGGTTTTTTCACAGAAGACGGAAGAATCACATCATTCACCTCATATGCCTTCAAGGCAACCATATCCGACTCATTCTACGCAGCTTATGGTGCCGACAACACCGAAACACAGTTCTTCGACAACAGAGGCCAACAGGCGGGCCTTATTTCAGAAAAAGGATTTCCTTTCTTCGACAAAGACAGGCTTTATCTTTTCCTTCCAGGCGGCACTTCATTCGCACGCTGTGATGAAAGCGGAAAAACCGTGTGGCAGTATGAAAGCTACGCACCCATAACGGCATTCTCCTCCAGTGAAGGAGGCACTGTAGCCGGATTTGCAGACGGAACGGTAGTGGCGTTCACAAACGACGGAAAAGTGAATCAGAAATTCGCACCGGGCGGAAGTGATGTGTCTGTAACCCTTGGAGTCGGCATATCGGCAGACGGCAATACAATCGCCTGCATTTCAGGAAGGAATAGACAGCGCTTCGTGATTGCCCAGAAAACCTCTGAAAGCCACAGCAAAATCATTTTCCACGAATATCTTCCGAAAGATTACAACGGACAGTCCCTCGTGCAGTTCAACAAAAGCGGAAACACAGTCTATTTCAATTTCAACGGAGGACTTGGAATCGCGGACCTTACTGAACTAAAAAGCCATCATGTGCCACTTGAAGGCCACATTGTGCAGATTGAGGAATCGGACACAACAGGACTGGTATGCATCTTGAGCAGAAACGGAGAGTCATACAACGTGACAATACTCGAACCAATGAATCATCCCCTTGCCTCCCACACATTCAAAGCAAACTGTGCTTTCATCAAAATGGACGGGGACGCTCTTTACATCGGAAGGGACGACAAGATTTCAAGAGTCACAGTCGTAAGAAAATGACATTTTCCAAGGAGACTAATATGGAAAAAAAACGCAATCACAAATCATATAAAAAAATTCTTCTGGCATCAGCGGTTCTGACCATCGCGGCTGGAGCGGCTCTTGCCTTTGACTGGCCGCAGGACGAAACATCCTCGGACTCTTTCTTTTCATATTTCGGACAGCTCCGCGGAGGGACAATCGAGACCTCCCTTATTTTCAAAGACAACTCCACCGTAAAAACCGCCCAGGACGGAATAGTTGCAGCAGTCATCACCGAACACACAGACGATTTCGGCTGGTTTGAATCGACTTTGGGAAACGCGGTCATCATAGCACACGATGATAATTTTTCCACAGTCTACGGAAATCTTGACGGTGAAACCCTGGAAGACGTAATCTATTCCCCCGATACAATCTCAGGAGGAACAGCCCTTGCCGTAAGCGGCAACTCAGGATGGCAGGAAGGACAAAGCTGTCTTGAATTCCAAGTGCTTGACACACAGAATTCAGCGGCTATAAATCCCAGGAATCTTATGCCCAGAATGGGTGCCGAGCTTCCACTCGAAATAGGAAAAGTCACATTGCGGGGCGCAAAGGGGTTGTACAATCTTTCCACAGACCGCTACATTTCATCAGGAAAATATGCAGTATACCACGCAAGGCAGACTGTTGCAGTGCCGTACAAAACATCCATCGCAATCAACGGAGCCACGGTTGAAAACACAACATACGACACCCTCCGCGAGACAAACGGCAAACTCTGCGTCAGCGGAAATGAACCGTATCCCGTTGAGGAAGTTTATCCGGACAGTGAAAAGCAGCTTCTCGGAAACATCCAGTTGAACAGGGGAAGAAACACCATCACCATTGCTCTCACTGACATACTCGGCACCACCGTGAGTTCTTCATACACAGTAGACGTAAATTAAAGGAGAAATTCCATGACATACTCAGCACTAGAACTTCCCAAGGCAGGAGACCGCGTTGCAGTCGGGATGTCGGGCGGTGTTGACTCCACCATGACGGTTTTGCTCTTGAAGGAGCGCGGATGCATCGTAACAGGCGTTACCATGGCTCTCTGGAACAACGATATGCCGGATCTGCCCAAAGATGCATTTATCCATGAAAGCTGCTACGGGCCGGGAGAAGAGCTTGACATAGAGGAATGCAGGAAATTCTGCGCCGAAAACGATGTTCCTTACCACGTGATTGACGTGCGGGAGGAATACAAAAAACAGGTGTTGGAATACTTCAAATCCGAATACCGCGCAGGACGCACTCCCAATCCCTGCATAAGATGCAACCGCTTCATCAAATTCGGAGCACTTCTTGCGGGAATCCAAACGATGGGTATTGAATACGATTATTTCTGCACGGGACATTACGCGAAAGTTGTGCGCGGAGACTCACCCGTGTCATCACTCTACGGACCGGAGGCATCAGACAGTCCCGAGGGAAAAGAAAGACCGGCTCAGATTGCCCTTGCCTCCGACGTAACCAAAGACCAGGCGTATTTCCTCTACAGGCTTCCGTCTTCGGTTCTTGAAAAAGTGAGATTTCCTCTTGCAGACTTCACCAAAAAGCAGATTTTCAGCATGGCGCACGAAAGAAATCTTCTTGCCGCAAACAGAGAGGAAAGTCAGGACTTTATTCCGGAAGCAATGCTCGACATTCTTTTCAGTGACCAGCCATCTGTTCCCGGAGACATAATCGATCTGGACGGTCACGTTCTGGGCCGTCACCGTGGAATTGAACACTACACTATCGGTCAGCGCCGCGGACTCGGGGTAAGCGCGAAAGAGCCCCTTTATGTCGCCGCCATAGACAAAGAAAAAAATCTGGTCGTGCTCGGAAAAGACAAGGATTTGTTCTGTCCTGCCCTCATTGCGGATGACCTTGTTTGGCCGGCAGATTACAATCCTCACTGCAGATTCGAGGCAAATGTGAAAATAAGGCTTGCCTCAAGACCTGTTCCGGCAGTGATAGAACCATACACGCCTCAGGAAGGAGAAACATTCACCGGAGATGCTGTGAAAGTCACTTTTGAGACACCTCAAAGAGCAGTTGCCCCGGGACAATCGGTTGTCTTCTATTTAAATGGCATAACAATCGGTGGCGGAACCATAGCCAAATCAATAAAATTCTGAGCAAGGGACAAAACCCGGCGGAGAAACCTCGAAGCTCACTTTTCCAGCAATCCCGGAACAGACAACGCAGTTTCGAGGCGGATTTGCCGGCCTTTCCCGACCGAGTTTAAATGGTTTTAAAAAAATTTCACTCTGATGCCGATTAGGTGTTGACAAAGACAAAGAAAACTATTATAAAATATGCCCGTTTTTTACAAAAAATCTCATTGACTAAAGTTTGCATTTCAGTATAATGGTAAATATGATTAGTCAGTCCGCATCTGCACTGTCAGAGGCTCACGAGTACATTTCGCAGGGAGAGCCGGGTCAGGCAAAAGTTGTATTGGAAAACGCTCTTCCCGATGATTTGGAAAACGAAGATTTAAGTACGGCCATCAGTTTCTGTGCTTTCTGGATTGATGTTTTCGAATCTCTGCAGGGGCAGTCTCCGTTCGACAGGGGTGAAACCCTTATGAGCCAGTGGTGCAACTTCAGCAAGTGGGTTTCGGATATAGACAATGTCGATGCACGCTGTGTATACGCATTTAAAAAAGGTGTGTTCACACGTGCCGTAGAAGAATACAGTCAGGTTGAAGATGACGGCGACCCGAAACAGCAGGCGGAAATCTTCCGAAAGAAAGGACTCTGCTCAAAACGTTTGGGAAATTTCGAAAGCGCCCTTGAAAGTCTCAAGACAGCGAACTCGCTCTACCCGTCCCAGGCCGAAATTCTTGCGGAACTGGCAGACTGCTATGATTTGTGCGGAGAAACAAAATGGGCAAAGATACTGTTCAAAGAAGCCTTTTACATTGATGCGGAAAAGGTTGATTTGGAAAACCTTGATTCTCCGCTTGTTCACGGTCTCATCGACAGAGTGGAAAATGAAGGATTCGCCGGCAGGGAACTCAAGGAATGGATTCCGGTTTACGGAGTGCTTCTGGGGGTTTTCAATGTGAAGCGCGGCTTGCGGTCGCAGGAAATCGGACGGCTCAAACAGGAAATATATGCCAAGGAAAATGAACTTAAAGACCCTGCAAACAACAGCAGTCTTTTGGTTCCACGGCTTATGAATCTTTATTTCTGGCTTATGGATTATTACCTGCTTTCGAAAGAGAGCACGAAAAAAATCAATGAGCTTCTTCTTAAGATAAAGATTTTAGACGCATCGATTTACAATGAATATTTTGATTTTGACGAAAAGTCGAAATAAAAGAGGGTTACAAACAACAGGTTGCTATGAGCACCGGAAAACAGGAGATTTTTTATGTCAGAGGAACTTGAGAATTCTGTCCGTGAAATGTTAAAGGAATCAACATGGACCCGTGCAGGAATCAATGATTTCACCAAAAACAAATTGACAGAACTGTCAGAAGTTCTTAAGCGCACTTATGCCGAAGATTCAGCTGAACAGATCAAGGCAATCTGCGATGAACAGCTTAACCTCACAAAGGAAAGCCTCGTAGCACTTTATCTTTCAGGTATGATTTCACTGAAATCAGGCTCACTGGACAACAGTTCATTGGAAACCCTTGTTGATATTTTCGAAAAGAACATTTCAAAGGAACAGCTTGTTGAACAGCTCTGCGACATGATTCTTGAAGAGGACCCCAACAACAGATTCGCACTCCGCAAACTGGCCGCATATTACAAGAAGAATGACGATCAGCGTGCCTGGGATTTGTACAAGAAGATTGTGCAGCTCGATTTCGAGGAAGCCGACATTGCAAAGATGCTCGGAGACCGCTATGAAAAACAGCAGAACGAAGAGCTTGCCATCACATATTACAAAATGGCCATCACACGCTATGTGTCTGCTAAAAATTTCACCGCCGTAAAAGAACTTTGGTCAAAACTGATTTTCCTGAACAGTGGAAATCTTGCAAAAGAACTTGACTTCTTCCTTATGGTTGAAAAGAAAGTTCTCAAAGTCATCGGAGAGGAAAAAGCCATTCAGCTCCTTGAGGCTCTCTATAATTATTTCAAGAACACAGCAAACTGGTCAACCGCAATTTCTCTGCTCAAAGACATCCTTGCCATCGACAACAAAGACACAAATGCGCGTAAGGAACTTGTTGAATGTTACCGCGAATATTACAACGGAAAAGACATTGAGGATGCAATAAGAAAATCACAGCTTGAGCCTTGCGCAAGAAACGTATTCGAGGCAATCAGCGATTTCGAAAAGAACATAGCCTTCGCAAAGGGAAATTATGTCTACCACGGAACATGGCATGTGGGAAGAATCACAAACGTTTCGGGAGACAAACTGAGAATCAACTTCGGACAGAAAACCGGTGAAAAGGAAATCGCCCTCTCTCTTGCGGTTTCAGCCCTTCAGCCGCTCAGTGCCGATCATTTCTGGGTGAAAAAAGCAACAATCAAGAAGGAAAAGCTTGCCGCCGCAGTCAAAGCAAACGTGGCCGGCACATTGAAGAGCATCATCTCAAGCTACAACAATGCCTGCGACGACAAGATGATCAAGGCTGAATTGGTTCCTTCAATCCTCAGTGCAAACGAGTGGCCGAGCTGGCATCAGAAAGCACAGCGTGTCCTCCGTGACAATCAGCTTTTTGCAGTCAACCCGAACAATGCAAATCAATATATCGTCCGTGATCACAAACTCAACGAAGCCGAAAGATTTGGAAATGAATTCAAGGCGGAGAAACAGTTCTTCCCGAGAGTTGAAATCCTTCTGCGCTACATTGAAAGCAACACTGACATTACGGATGAAATCTTCCGCGATATGTTCAATTATTTCGGAAGCTATCTCAAGGCAATCAACAATGTGGATGAGCAGGTTGTTTCCTCTTACTTGGTCACACAGTACGTTGCCGAACGCCACTCTGCATTTACAACAAACTCAAAATTCAGTTTTGCGGATTTGTATGCAGACATCGACAATCCCAGGGAGCTTTATACAAACATTAAGTCATCAACTATCAAAGATGAGTTCATAAAGTATGTGGGAAAATATCTGAGCGATTGGGACACTCAGTTTGTGCGTCTGTTCCCTGTGGTGCTGAAGAAAAAGATGCTCGACAAACTTCTTGCCGAAGGCCGTGAGGAGCTTGTGAAACATCTTGTGCAGGACTGTTTTGAAAATTACCGCAACAACAGCAATGCAGTGATTTATTTCTTCAAGGAATGCCGCAATGAAGAATGGTACAAGGCAGTGAACATCCCGTATGAGAAACAGCTTATTACTCTTGTAAACATCATTTCACAGTGCTACCGCGAAGTCAACAACCATGTGAACACAACTGAGAACAAAAAGACCATCAAAGCGGCTGTCCAGCTTCTGTTCGCTGAAAAGGGAGAAGACGGAAAGACCCACAACAACATCCTCGACTACATGATGGAAAATGACGAGAGTGTGATTACCCGTATGTACACACTGGTCAATGACATCCGCGACCTTGAGATTACATACAAGACACAGTTGCGCAACGGCATAATTGCAAAATATCCTGATTTCAAATTCCAGGAAGCAGAGATTGAGCAGGAAGTACCGAAAGGACTTCTCGTTACTGCACAGATGCTTGAAGCGAAGAGACAGGAAGCTGAAAACATTGAAAAGGTTCTTCTTCCCCAGATTGCAAAGGAAGTTGCAGAAGCCCGTGCAAAGGGAGACTTGAAAGAGAACGCCGAATATTCTTCCGCACGCGAAAGACAGAGCATCGAAAACAGAAACCTCGGAATCCTCAAGGATCAGCTGGCTCAGGCTGTGATTTTCGATCCGAACACAGTTACGACTTCCTTTGTTTCATTCGGTACAAAGGTCACGCTGCATGACAACATCAACAATACGGATCTTGTCTACACAATCCTTGGACCGTGGGAGTCAAATATTGAAAACGGAATCCTTTCGTACAACTCACCCCGCGGCGAGCATATTATGGGTGCAAAGGTGAATGAAAACCGCAAGTTCAGCATCGATGGTAATCAGTTCGATCTGACGGTTGTTTCAATTACCGCTGCAAAATTCTAAAATCAACAATGGGGCTGTCTAAAAAGAATCGTCATGCTGAACTTGCTTCGGAATGACGCCATGCAACGAGCTTATTGGACAGCCCTGTTTTTTCCCTGAAATCCGGAGTACAATAATGCCGATAGACAAAGAACATTTCATAAAACTCTCCGGCCACGTGGGCTTTTTTCCGCATACAACCAATATCGGTGTCATTGCAACGGAAAAAAAAGTTTATATCATAGATTCCGGAACCTGCACAGAAGACGGAAATGAAATTTGTAAAGCCGTAAAAGATTTGTTCCCCGAAAAAAAATTAAGCGTCATATTGAATACTCACGCTCATTCAGACCACACTGGAGGCAATGCGGAGATAATCCGGGAAACAGAAGATTGTGAAATCTGGGCATCTTTCAAAGAAAGCCGTGTGATGGATTTTCCGGAAAGCATGATTGTACTCTATTACGGAGCCGCACCTTTCAAGGAACTTTCCGGACTCAGTTTTTCCCTTCAGGAAGGCAGTTCCGCCACACGCATACTCAAAGAAGAGACTATCGAAATCGAAGACGGAATTACCATAGAATGTTTCTCACTTTCCGGCCACTACTTCGAACAGTTGGGATATCTTGTGCACGACGGCAGGGACGGAAAATCCTCTTTTTTCCTTGGAGATTCTTGTTTCGGCATCAGGATGCTCAAAAAATACTGGATTCCGTTTATGATAGATCCGCTTCGATTCCGCGATTCAATAAAAAAAATCGAATCCATACCCGCTGATTTTTACATTCCAAGCCACGGCGACTGCATGGAAGGCGACACAATCCAGGCTGTTGCCGAAATGAACATAATCGTGACCCTTGAAACAGAAACCCTGATTCTCAATGTGCTGAAAAAAGCCGAACTCACCCACGAAGAAGTTGTCGAAGCTGTGGCAGACTACGCAGGTCTTGAAATGAAACTGGGACAATTCGTACTCATCGGAAGCACTATAAAATCCTACCTTTCAAGTCTTTACGACAGAGGGCTTGTTTCATTCAGGATGGATTCAAACAGGATGTTATGGCGGGCAACAGAAGCCGCTTATGAATGGCAGACAGTCTGAGTCTGTTCCATTTTCACTCTGAAAGACCTTCCACAATCGCAATTCCGCTGGATGCACCTATACGGTTTGCGCCTGCATCCACAAGAGCAAGTGCCTCTTCCGTTGTGTGTATTCCTCCGCTTGCCTTCACTCCCATTTTGTCACCTACTGTCTTCCGCATAAGAGACACCGCGTGAACCGTGGCTCCATTCGCAGATCCGTTTTTGAGAATTGCAAAACCTGTCGAAGTCTTTACAAAATCAAAACCGGCGTCTTTTGCACAGAGACAGGTTTCTTTTATCTCATCATCCTCAAGAAAACAGGTTTCAATAATCAGCTTTAAAAGCAGGGATTTTTCTTGAGCAAAGTTTTTTGCATCTTGTGAAATATCGCAGAGAGAAGAAGAAAGTTCCTGCCATCCGTGAGCCTTTACAAGAGAAAGATCCACAACATAATCAAGCTCATCAGCACCTTTCGAGATTACATCTCTTGCCTGCATTTTCTTTGAGTCTGTACTTCCCGCTCCGAGCGGAAAATCTATCACCGTGCAGACCTTGGTTTCACGCCCCTTCATCACAGAAGATGCAAGCGGAACCCATACAGGATTTATGCAGACAGAAGCAAAATTGTACTTCAATGCCTCGTTCAAAAAAGACTCAATCTTTTCTTTTGTGGAGCACGGAGAAAGATTCGTCTGATCAATCATCCCTGCCATTTCATTTCTTGTCATTTGAATCTCCCAAAGTTGTCTCTAAAATCAATGGCCGCCGAGTTTTTTAAGTGCCTTCCTATGCCACCAGGCCCTGAGTTTTTCCGCAGCATCGTAAAATCCGTAGAGAGCCGAGGTCGGAATATCGAAACTTCCGGGTCTGTGAATCAGCTTTCCACCGAAGCCTGTCTTGAACAAAAAGAGTCCGTGCATCGGGTGGTTTTCGTCATCAGTCGGAGGACATCCGTAAAAATCGTACACCGGGCATCCTTCTTTTTTTGCGTCCTGAATCGCCGTCCACTGAAGAAGATATGCTGGCATAAGATTTCTCTTGATGTTTCCGCTTGCACCGTAAAGATACACCGCTTCCCTTTCGCAGAACAAAGTGATTATCCCGGCAAGACAGTCGTTTTCATGCTTTGCAAGATAGAGTGTAATCTTCGGTTTCGATTCATCTTCTGAAGGAATGCCCCGTTCAAGCAGGTCCTTATAGTACGCCTTTCCGTGAAAACTCACGCCGTCTCTTTTTGATGTCTGTTCGAAAAGATTGTAGAAAGCTTCGAATGCATCTTCAAAATCAGCATCCGTTGCATAATGCCGGGAAACTTCAACTCCTTTTTTTCCTGCCAGACGGATATTGTATCTCCACTTGCTTTTCATTTCCGAAAGAATTTCTTCCTCGGATTTTTCAAGCGAAAGAAGAACCGTGTCCGGAGGCTGAACGTCAACATGGCTCTTTTTTATATGGAGATTTTTCGGCACCGGATCATGAGCAAAAGAACTCCTGTATTCAATGCCGGTGAAATCAACGGGAGGGTCAAAACGGATAAACAGAGTTCTTTTAGGAAGAAAAGGTTTCAGGTTTTCGGCAAGAGAAAAAAGTTTTTCAAGATAAGCATTTCTCTCATCTCCGCTTACAGGAAGTGAAGGGTCAGTTCTTCCTTTAAATTCAGGAGCCATCGGAATATATGCAAGTGAAAATCCCTTTATGCATCGAATCAGCACAGTGAGAGAATTATCTGAATTGTTCGATGTTCCGTAGGAATCCAGTTTGGAAAGCTTATTGTTTGCGTCAAGTGAAAAATAAAGAGCTTTCCATCCGTGGTTTTCCTTGAACTCTGCCCAGAACGGAGTCTGCAAAAATCGAAGCGATGTCAATTAATGAACCTCTCCGTTTTCGGTAAAGGAAGTGTTTATTTCCTTTGAGTCAACAAGCAATTTCTTTCCGCTGATCTGCACACTCTTGGAAACCACATTCACCTGCACCTTGAAGAATTCGTCGGCGGAGATTTCCTCAGGCTTTTTTACAGCCGGGTCCGCACCTTCAAGAATAACAGGAGTTCCGGCCTTTGCCCACGGAGCCTCAAGCACTTCCACACAATCCCTGCCTTCTGCATTTTTGTAGTCGGCCGCAAGGAGCATTCCATGGCTTTCAATTCCCCTCATTTTGCGTGGTGCAAGGTTTGCGGCAAGAATGATGTGCTTTCCAAGAAGGTCTTCAGGCTTAAGATAATCACGGAGTCCGCTCTGAATGATTCTAGGTGTTCCGCTTCCGTCGTCCAAAGTTTCAATGTAAAGTTTTTCACCCTCGGGATTGTTTTCGACTTTCGTAATAACGGCAACCCTGAGGTCAATCTTTTCGTTGTAAAAAGCCGCCTGATCTGCTGCAAGTTCGATTTTCTTTACATCTTTCTTTGCCTTTTTCACATTCTTTTCGTTCTTTCCGTCTGCGGAAGACTTTCTGTCCTTCTGACTTCCCGCATACTTTTCACGGAATGCATCTGCCGTCTTCTGATCAAGAGGAGTGAAATAAATGGCTGTTTCGCCAACTGTTGAAAGTCCCTCGGTATTTCCAAGATCGCTCCAATTGAGTCCGCCTTCGACAGCTGCCTCGTTCAATTTCGGTTCAGAGATTTTCTTTCCGAGATATCCAAGGATTGTCTCGCTGAACTGCGGAAGATAAGGATGAGCCATAATCATCAGATCCTTTATCATATAGCAGAGATTGTGGATGAGCTTTGCGGCGGCTTCAGGATCCGTCGTGCGTGTCTTCCACGGTTCGCCATCCTGGAATGCCTTGTTTCCGATGTCGCTTATTGCAAACACTTCATGGAATGCGTCCTTGAGTTCTGCCCATTCAAGAAGGTCCGTCATCTTTTTCTCATGCTCACGGATCTGCTTCCACATCTCTTCATCAACAGGAGCGTCAGGGATTTTTCCCTCGTAATATTTGTTTACAAAAAGCAATGTGCGGTTCACGAGGTTTCCCAGATTTCCGATGAGCTCACCGTTGTACTTTTCGCGGAATTCCTTCCAAGTGAACTGATAGTCCTGCTTTTCCGGTCTGTTGTAGAAAATGTAGAATCTCCATGCATCTGCCTTGATTCCGCTTTCCTTTGCATCGGAACCGAACACACCGACTCCCTTGCTCTTTGAGAATTTTCCGTCTTCGTAATTCAGGTATTCGGTTGACGACATATGGTAGAGCTTGGTCCAGTTGTGACCGCTTCCAAGCTGACTGCAGGGGAACACAACCGTATGAAACGGAATATTGTCTTTTCCGATGAACTGGAACAAATCCACAGGAGGCTTTCCTTTTGCCTCTTCACTTTCTTCAGGAAGCCACCAGCTCTTGTAATCGAAAGAGGGCTTTCCGGCGGCCTTGAGTTCATTTTCAAGCTGCTTTGTGATTGAAATGTATCCGATGGGAGCGTTGAACCAGACATAGAAGACTTTGTTTTCATACCCTTCGCGCGGAACAGGGATTCCCCACTTCAAGTCGCGGGTGATTGCTCTTTCGTTCAGACCGTCGCGGATCCATGCCTTTGTGATTTTGATTGCGTTTTCCGACCACTGGCCGTCTTTGCTTGCCTTGCTCATCCAGGCATCAAGTTTGTCGGAAATGGCCGGAAGATTTATGTAAAGATGTTTTGTGTCGCGGATTTCAGGAGTTGCACCGCAGGTGGAACAACGCGGCGACTGGAGTTCCACCGGGTCAAGCAGAGCTCCGCACTTTTCACACTGGTCACCACGGGCATCGTCGTAACCGCATTTCGGACAGACTCCGCGGACGAAACGGTCTGCAAGATAACGCTGGCACTTTGGACAGAAAGGCTGCTTGTTTATGTGCTCGGTGATGTATCCGTTTTTCTCAAGGTCTTTGTAAATGCCCTGGGTAATTTCAGTACACTCTTGGTTTGATGTGCGTCCGAATTTATCGAAGGCAATGTCGAACCATTTGTAGATTTCATCGTGCTGTTTGTAGTAATAATCGCAGAGTTCGCGGGAAGTCTTTCCTTCTTCAAGAGCGCGTGTTTCGGTTGCAGTTCCATATTCATCTGTGCCGCAGATATAAAGGGTTTCATAGCCGCGGCTCCGGCAGAAGCGGGCAAAAACATCGGCACTCAGAACCTGAATGAGGTTTCCAAGGTGCGGAATATTGTTCACATAAGGTAATGCTGAGGTAATAAGTCTTCTATTCATAACTGCATATTATAGAAGATTAAAAGTTTCTCGTCAATGTCTTTGCTACAACTTGCGATGGGAGGGCATTATTGTGCAGCTGATTGTTTTTTCCATTGCCCGGTCGGCCGCCAAATCAACATTCCAGAAAAATCTCACGGTGCGGGATTTTGTCACAACTTCGATTTCAGACTCTGACACAGGACGCGAGAAAGGAATTATTTCTGTGTAGAATCCTGATTCTTCATTCGGCTCAAACAGGAACACAACTTTGCCGGATTTGTCCGCAAGCTGAAGAAGGGAGGCTCCTTTTTCAAGTGTAAGTTTCTTTTCATCCAGAGGTACACGGTTTCCGTCCTGAACCAATTCAAGCGAATACTGACTGTTTTCCTGACGCGGCTGTGTTTCCGCAAGATTCATTTCAATCGCAAAAATTCCCTGCAGCGGAAAAGGACTTTCATTTTTCAAAATGTACTGCACGATGAATCCGTTCGAGGAAACAATTATGTTTTTTTTCAAAAGAACCGGAAGATTCAGAGAAGAGAAGACACCCTGCCCCTCCATCTGTATTTCTTTTCTCTTGGCATCGAATTTTTTTTCGCAGAAAGTGATGTTGGAAAAAAGATTTGTCCCTGAACCACCGTTAAAAAAATCATTCCGCATTTCCTTTTCTATGAGATGCTCCGAAAACAAACCTCGTGTGTAAGTGTCGTCCTGACCATCAAATTTTTTTATGCGGGAAAGTCCAGCTGCATAATTTCCACCCGACGGAATGATGTTCAGAGAAACAACCTGACCGCCCACCGGAGAAATCACGGCATTGAAATGCTCCATCTGGCAGATGTATTCATTCAGACCATTGTTGTCGTAGTCGTAGGAAGTTACGGTTTCAATAAACTCTTTGCTTTCGCGTATGTAATGCTCAGCCTCGCTCAAATGACGGTATGCCATCTGTCTTTTCTGCACAACCGCCGGAAGCCCTGACGGAAGGGAAATGAAATGGTATGCGCACTGTGCCTCCCACAATTTTTCCTGAGCCGCTTTTTTCCTCATTTTGTCGCCGCCATGGCACTGGCTTATAAGCATGGAAACATACATCATTCTTTCGTAGAGTTTCCTGTTCTGCGGATAGCTGTTGAAAAAATCATACACGGTATAGGTTGATTTGCCGGGATTATCCACATATGGAGATTCAGTCCAACGTGAAATGCAGGGCTTCATTCCGGCTGGAAGATAGACATTCTGCAGACGTCTCGGAGTTTTGAAAAAGAGACTTGGAAGTGTCAACTCGAATTCAGGAATTTCAAAAGAGTCGAAAAATCCTCTGGAGATGAGCGAGTAAAAATCTTCACCTGTAACTGAAATACAAACAATTCTGTTTGCAATATCGTCCGAAGAAAATGCCTGCTGCAGACGGGAAACCCATTCCTGGAAAGACTCCTTTTTTGCAGGAACCAAATCCTCACAGACAGGAAGAATTTTCACATTTTTTCCCTGCTCTGAACAAATGACCGGACAAAATCTCTGAATTCTTCCGGGGATGAGTGACTCATCAAGAAGCACATATTCTATTCCGCAAGCCTGGAATGTTATCGTAAGCGAAGGGTCCCAAATGCTGCCGAAGAGAGAAAGTCCACGGGGTCTTTTTCCGAAATTCTCCCTCACACAGGCCGTCAGTTTTTCAATCTGTCCGCTGCGGTCCACGGGAAGCTGCATAGGAAGAATCGGAAGGTAATATCCTCCGCCTTCAATTTCAATCTGGTTTCTGGCAACAAGTTCACGCAGCACATCTATGGCTTCGGGATATCCATTCGCCAAATACTCAACCGCAGTTCCGGGAATGGAAAGTGCCAAGGGAAATTTTGGATGCGAAAACAGAAATGAAAGCACGGGTTTAAGCCCCTGCTGATACATATGATCCAGGGCTCCACGGCTCAAAATGTCTGAGACATTCAAATCCAGATGAAAACAAAGTGCTCGGCTCATAAAACTATTTAAGCACCCCCGGATTCAGCCATGAAACATTCCATGCCATCACCATTATGATTATTATGGCCATACTGATGAAAAGAAGACTCATATTGCGCATATTGGCATTCGGGCGGTTGATTTCACTTCTCTTGCGCAAAGCATACAAAAACGGTATGCAGACAAAACAAGAAAGCACAGAATAAGTCGAAATGAGGATGCACTCAAACAATGACACGCTTTCGCTGATGCTCAGAAGCACACACATCACGGACACTGCATATTCAGAAATTGTTGCCCTTGACTGAAGGCGCAGCACAAGTTCCATAAATACGGAAACCAGCAGCACCATAAGCACAGCGACAAAAGGAAAAATCTCTGTCATACCGATTTTTATCAGCTGGGAGGAAATGAGGAATGTGAAAATCGACGCGGCCAAAACTGTAATCAGCATTTTGATGCAGTCAACGAGAAGATTGTGCGGCTTTTTGCTTGAACGCACGGCTTTGTTCAGACCGACTCCGTAAAGAAGTATTGCAGAGCCGTAAATCATATAATAAACAAAATCATTCAACATCAGCATCTGTATTCTCCTTAGAAGCCTGAACCGGAATATTCTTTAAACTTCTGTGCGTCTGAACAATACTGAACAAAATCAAAAGCAGACCGATGATAATAAGCGCCGCAGGTATTGAAGCAACGAATACGCCGACCGAACTGCTTTCCTCAGCCCACGGAATGATTTTGACTGCCGCAAGCCCTGATGACGATGGGAATGTCACGGTACCGTATCCAATCAAATCACGGACCAGAAAAATCGCAAGCATAACCAAAGACACTGACAGAGACTTTTTCATAGTCCTTTGAATGCAGATAATCAGCGGTACAGTCTGTTTGTCAAAAAGCTGAGTCAATACAAACACGCTCACCGCCGGCATATACATGGCATATCCTGTGGTAAGAGCCATCACGGGAGAAACCGCGGTAAGAATCAGTTTGAAAAGGATGCTCAGGAAAATGAGAAGTATGCAAATCAGCTGGGACTGAAGTTCTTCCATTTTGAGACGCACAAGCAGCTCGCGGAAAGCAAGACCTGAAATCAACAGGATGTTGAGCTGAATCACAGCGACAAGACCATATGCGAATCTGCCGGGAAACGGAATGAGAAGTATGAGAGCCACGGAAAGATACATAAAAATATTTTTATTCATTTGCAGCCTCCTTTGAATCCGACTCCACGGTAGACATTATCTTCGGTATGCGTCTGGCCCAGTAGGATACCTGTGAAGGTTTGGAAAGCGACTCGATTGCAGTCTTGGCTCTTCCTTCCAATGTGGCAAACGCAATGAAATCACACTGCTCTTTTTTTGAATCGTAAATGTATACCGCCGGCATTGGACCGTAGAATGTGGCCACTCTTATGATTACAGCATGGCATCCGTCCCTTTCACCGCCAGACAATTCATAGACAGCACATCCCGCGGCAAGTCCTGTGTGGAGTTTCAGAATCTCGCCAACCGAACAGGTTTCACCGTGAGCATCCAGGACTGTCTGAACCTGAAGTCTGAGGCCTTTTTCCCATTTGCTCCTTGTAAGGAAATTGAAGAGCGACAATATGCCGAATAAAACAAGTACAACCAGAGAAAAGATTCCGAATCTAATGAGACGGGTTTTGTTTACTTCGTTCATCTCTGCGTCATTCAGTTCTTCTTTCGTCTCGATTGAATCAGACATTTCCCGCCTCCTTTATTGCATTCATTCTCGGCACAAGCACGTTTTCAATCTTCATACGGACACGGTGACTTTCGAACACCTGAATCATGGAAGAAATCAGATTCACGATGAGCACCATAAACGCATATCCCACAGACGAGTTTCCGCATCCCATGATCAGGAAGGCAAAGATTCCAGATATGGCACCGTACACCATTTTTCCAGGCAGAGTCACGGGGATTGTTCCGAACCACTGCAGCATATACAGGGTTGAGAAAAGTGTGCCGCTTGTGAGGACAGCCATAATCACGTCGCCCTGCATGAAACCTCCGCCCAGAAGAAGAGGGCCGCAAAGTCTCACCAGAACGGCATAAACAGCAAGGAAGACAGCAGGAATCCAGATGTCCACAAGATCAAGTGAAATAAGGATTATGGAAGAAATCATGGTTATCAGATTGAAGCGGAATGCAGGAATGGCAGAGCCTGTGTCCCAGAAAAGAGAAACGTATCCTTCGGGAATGACGATTCCGAAAAAGTGGAATACAGTTCTGTTCAGGAAAGACGTGACGGCAGAATCAAGCGGAACCATTGAAAATGACGGATCCTGAATGAGATTCAAGGCCGCATTTTTTGATTGAAGCACGTCAAGCGAGAGTGTCTGCACCGGGAATTTTCCAGTGTTGAGCATATAGGCCACCGCAACGGCCACTGCGGCAGAATTCACCCAGGTGGATGCCCCTCCTCCGAATGCATACTTGCAGAGAAGCATGGATACAAGAGTTATGAAAAACACGGCATAGACTGAATACCCCTGAGGCAGAAGAAGACCTGTGATGATTCCCTGAAGCAACGGGGACATAATCTCAAAACGGTGTGACTTTGTAATGAGCATATTCAGGGTCTCGCCCGCCATTGAAGCCACGACCGCCGCAAGCAGAACAAATAAAGATGAATAGGAATGAGTCACAAACAGCATCGCAATCTGGGGAACCATAAGAACGAGTATCCCGGTCCTGATGTTGCCGATGGAAGGAGTTATGTAGGCATAGGGTCTTACTTCAGGAGCCTTTTCTTTTTTTTCAAATAAATCAGTTATCTTCATTTTTATCCCTCAAAGCAGCGATTATCTGGCACAAAGGCAGTCTGGACGGACATATTGAATTGCAGAGAGCGCATCCTGAGCACAAAGTCGCGGTTCTAAGCATATCGCGCCCAATCTGTTTTCCACCGAGTGTGTGCCGGTACATAAGATCGGGGTATATTTCCTCCGGGCAGATTGCACGGCATTTTCCGCATCTGATGCAAGTGCTTCCAACCTGATCGCAGAGCTGTTTTTTCGGCACGAATGCTATTGATTTAACGGTCTTTGTGATTGCCGTATCGAGATCTATCACTTCCGAGCCTTGCACCATTCCGTTTACGATAATCTTCGCGGGTTTGGATCTGAATCCTCCGCACTGGTCAACGAGAGACCTTATTGTGGAACCCACCCTCACTTTAAGCATTGCGGCACTTGCAAGACAGGAGCCTGTAACGTGAACGAAAGTCTCAACGACAGGCTTTCCGAAAGTGACAGCCTCGTATACAGAATAAAGAGTCTCCGGATCAACGAAAAGGCTGTATCTGCTCACGCGGTCAAAAATCTTCTGTTCAGGCGTCTTTGATGCTTTTTTTATAAGATGAATCAGATTTTCCCTGAACCCCGAAGGATAACGGCGCACATCCACTTCCAGAGTGAAAACCGGCATAGTTCCGAATTCATCATCAGGTATTTCAATGGAAGATTTACGGGGCACTGCAAAAATGATTCCCTGAGCCTTCAGAGTCTGGGCAACGATGTGCACCCCGTCGAGCACCTGTCTTGTGTAATGACTTGCAACGAAAGTGTCTGTCTGATGGCTTGGATCATCGTCGAACAAACGCACAATCACAAATCTTCCCTGTGAAACATTGCATCTCACAATCTGCCGGTACAAATCTTCTCCGCTTCCGAATGTGTTGACCACTCCTTTTTCAGCGATTGTATTAAGAAGCTCGGATGCGGAATACCACTGCCATTCACTTGGAGGAAGATTTTTTCCCAGATATGAAAAGGCTCCCTCCACACGGATTTTTGCGCAGGCTCCCTTTGTTCCGTCAGGCAGAAAGCACTCTTCGATGGACTGCACCATTCCGGGAACAGGCGAATGGATGTAGGATTTCTCGTTTGTGTTTTCGTCCATTGTAAGACCGATAATCTGACCTTCCGTGACCCTGTCATACTCTTTTACGATGCATGTATATGAAAGATTCCGGGCATGCTTAAAGGGAACAATAGCACAAGGAGAAAGGAACGAGCGCTCGGAAATCTCGAATTTTTCTTTTTTGTTCTGCACCAAATTACTTACTGTTTTCATATTTCTTACGTCCGTTTACAAAATAGGCTCCATACAAAACCAAAGGAATTCCCGCTGCCAGGAAAAGAAGAATCAGATTCATAGTGTTGTGCTGAGAATCAGTCTTGCTTTCGGCTCCGGTACTGTACACGACAGGCACAGACTCTCCCTGGGAAATCATCAGTTTTTCTATGGCTCCGTAATCAAGCTCTTTAACTTGGTTTTTCAGACCAGTTCTGTATTTATCGTTATAGGTAAACAAGGTGTCTTCCGTTTTCTGTATACCGTTTTCAGTCTCAATGAAATGGCTTACGGTTATTTTGTCTCCGTCTGCAGGAGGCTTTGAATTGTCTTCGTGCAGGGATTTGTACGGGAAGGTCGCCATCTGCCACATCAATGCGTAATAGTCACTGATTGTCGGAAGCTGAGACCTGATTTCCCCGCCGCTCTGTACAGGAGAAGGAACCGAAAGACCGTTCATTGACGCTGCGGGGGCAACCATAGTGGAAATGAGGAAAAGAGCAATCAGCGCAGATACAGGAAGAACGGCTCCAATCAGCCATTTTGCAGTCCTCTTGTAGACCACGGGAATCTGCCATGCGGAAAAAATGGGAAGGAAGGAAAATGCACTCTTATACTCGCGGTAGTCATGCATGAATTTCATCAGCACAAACGAAAGCGTAATGGCGGCAAAGATGCCCAATCCAAGGAAACCGTAAAGAAGGCCTGAACTGAAAAGCAGAACCATCGGCACAAAAATCAGCACGTCGATGTAAATGCTCCTGAAGATTGCAGAGGCAAATTTACGTCGGATCCAGAGTCCGTTTATGAGATAAAGTGCAAGAAGCGAAAGGCAGACCGCCGCCGCCACCACGTAAAAAGGCTGCGAGAAGGAAAGCATGAGCGGAAAAACCGACGGCACCAGAAACACCGACTTCTTTTTCGATGCAAGGAAAAGCACGATGAAAGTGAGGACGCACACAAGAGGCACAGCCCAGGGATACTGCTCCGTACCATCCAGGCCTGCATGAGCACCGGTTCCTTTAACGAGCAGCTGCAGGGCGGTTCCAGCCTCTTCCTGATACTGCTCCGGAATGTAGAAAAGCTGGTAGCGGGAAGACTCATCCTTGAAATAGGAAAGACGGCTCGTAAGATAGGATGAATCGACAGGCATTACGGGAGTATAGACCGAAGTCGTCGGCACCCTCTGCTGAGAAAGAGAAATGACATCGCGGCAGCCTGCCTGTTCAAGATAAAAAAGAACCGTGGCTTCCTGTACTGAGGAATCAACATAAAGAACCGAGTAATTTGTCCAGATTCTTGCCACAGGCATGCTTCTGAATGCAAAAAGACAGATTCCCACCGTGAGATATATGGCAAATGTAATAAAAAAACTCACCTTAAATTTCATATCACAGCACGCTAAAGGCGACCCCTATGCTTATCCCCAGCAAGCACCCCATAGCAACCTCCAACGGCGTGTGGCCCTGGACTTCTTTGATGGGAGTGAATTCCACCACATTCTTTTCCGAGAGCTTCCGCCCGATCATATTAATCATCCTGGCCTGTATTCCGTTTGCACGCCTCACTCCGACCGCATCCCTGATAGTGACAAGAAAAAACCCCAGAGAAAGAACGAACACATCGCTGTCAATCCCCGATCTGAGTCCTATGGAAGTGCATAGAGACGCCACCATAGACGCATGGCTTGAGGGCATACTGCCGGTACGCCAAAGCAAAAGTTCGAACAACTCACCTATGCTTTTGACTTTTCCCGAAAACAGCTTAATGAGCGTCTTAATCAACTGAGCGGAAAACCAGCTGCAAATACAAGACAGCAATACAGGATTTTTTATAAATGAAACTATTTGTTCTCTTGCATCTGACATACCTCTATTTTACCCTATTAAAAAGTTTTGTCTAGTAGCACAGGCGATTTTTTTGTACTATAATATCAATTATGGAGTTTCTAACATTTACGGCAGGTTCAGGCGACAATTCCAGACGGCTTGACAAAGTTTTAAAGGTAATCTTCAAGGATTCGCAGGGCGTGGGAATCCATCAGGCACTAAGAAAAAAACTCATCACGCTCAATGGAAAAAAAAGCGACGGTTCCGACAAAGTCTGCGAGGGCGACAAAATCTCCATAGCGGCATTTCTTCTTGAAGAAGCTGAAAAAAAGTCCGTGGACGCAAAGACTGAAAATACGGAACATGATTCATCGGAAAAAGACCGACCCGAAGTGGTTTTCTCCAACAAGCATATCCTCGTGATAAACAAACCCAGGGGAATTTCCGTGCAGTCCTCCTCACCGGGAGAAAAGAGCCTTGCAGACATTGTGTCTTCCCTGTACAGGGGCGAAGGCGACTCTTCCCTCTCGTTCAGGACTGCTCCGCTTCACAGGCTGGACAGGAACACAACCGGCCTTCTCGCATTTTCGCAGAGTATACTGGGGGCGCACTGGTTTTCGGAAAACATCAAGATTCACACAATCAAAAAAAACTACGTGGGAATAATACAGGGACGGCTTTCCCGGACAGAGGAATGGCACGACAGCATAGACACATCCCCTTCTGAGACAGGAGGAGGATTCAAGACGGTGCGCATTGCAAAAGGATTTACAGAAGCGGTCACTACGGCACGCCCTCTCGCCTACGGAACTTACAGGGGAAATGACGTGACGCTTTCGCAGTTCGACATCCTTACCGGAAAAAAACATCAGATAAGGTGCCAGAGTTCCCACCACGGACATCCGCTTTTGGGTGACAGCGCATACGGAGGAAGAAAACTTTTCCTTGATGACGGGTCTGCATCATTTTTTCTTCATGCATCACGGCTTTCATTCCCGAAAGACAATCCGCTTGGACTCCCCGACGAACTCACAGCTCCTCTTCCCGCTGAATTTGAAAAATTTATTTCTTTTTCCTTGATAAATTGGGATGGACAACTTATAATATAGTAACAGGTCACGAGAGAAAAAAGAATTATGGGTGTGTTGACAAATCTTTTCCGCCAGGGTGTGAGTGTCTCGGCTCTGGTAGGTGCAAGCGGAACAGGAAAAAGCTTCAGGGCGAAGCTGTTGGCTCAAAAATACGGAATCAATGCAATCATTGACGATGGTCTTTTGATTCAGGATGACAAAATCCTTGCAGGCCGCACGGCGAAGCACGAAAAGACTTATATGGGTGCGGTTAGAATCGCCCTGTTCGACGACAAAGAGCACCGTGACGAAGTGGCCCGCATGCTCAGAAAGCAGAAGATAAAAAAAATCCTCATAATCGGCACAAGCGAAAAGATGGTCAAGATGATTGCTGAACGTCTTCAGCTTCCGCCTCCCGAGAAGATAATCAACATAAAGGACATAGCCACCGAAGAGGAAATACAGAAGGCCATACAGAGCCGCACGGTAGAAGGAAAGCATGTGATTCCTGTGCCGTCGATAGAAATAAAAAAGAGCTACCCGCAGATTTTCGTGAAATCCATACAGGAATTCCTTACAAAGGGAAAACTCAGGTTCACGAACAGGAACGATTCCACGCTTTCGGAAAAATCAATCGTGACCCCGGAATTCAGCAAAAGGGGAAGACTTGAGATTTCCGAGGCCGCCGTGACACAGATGGTGCTCCACTGCGTGAGTGAATACAACGAGGACATCCACGTGAAAAAACTCACAATCAAGACCGACTCCCGTGGATACAAGCTGATTCTCACAGTTGACGTGCCGTTCGGAAAGCAGCTTACGGGACTGATTCACAATCTGCAGCAGTATATAATAGATAACATTGAAAAGAAGACCGGCATACTCATTGAGGAAGTGAGCATCATAATCGACAGGCTCACAGGGGTTGAATCGGCACCCAAGAAATATAAAAAAATCTGATTG
>DGXM01000059.1 GCA_002396325.1 Treponema sp. UBA4232 | reverse complement strand
CGCAAAAGTTGCGGTGGCGCAAAGGCACGGAGAGCAACTTTTGTGACAAAGTTTTTATTGGTTTTGAAAACCATGTTGGGTTTTCACATCTGTGCAATAGGGCATCCATTCATTCTTGCCCAACGAATTACTCCATTAAGCCTGGTCTGATACCCTTTGCCGGCGGACTTAAGCCACTCAAGATTATCTTTATCAATATTTGTTGATATTTTTTCTTTTTTGATTTTTAACGCATTTGCATAGTAAAACTGACCGTTGGAAAGATTGTTTTCCGGTATATCCGATGTATCAATTTCAGAATCTTTCATCTTTGATAATTCAGAAACTTCTTTCTTTTGTTCTTCAGTAAGAGGTGGAAAATCAATAAAATTATAAGATTTTGGCATTCTGTTCATATTAAAATTATACTCTTTTTGAGTTTTTTCTCAGTATACAGATGTTTTAATCGTTGCTTTTTTTTACATTACTTCTGATACTACCAACAAAAAAGCCGGCACAAACAAGAGTGATTAGAAGAAATATAACTATCTGCGGTGTATTATGATGGTAAACATTATACCCAAACAAAAATACTCCAATACAGAATCCTATTATAGAGAAAAATCTTACTACTTCCTTCCCTGTAATTTTCTTTTCATTTTCTTTCTTTTTCACTTTAAAACCTCCTTATATTTATGAAAAAATGTTGGAAGATTTACCTTATTAACAATAAGTGGCGCAGTGCGCCATCAACCTAACATAATTTCCTTAAAAAAACAGATTTTTACACCTGCCTTATAGTATTAATATCTTAATCTTCCGAACGACTATTTATTATTTTTAAAATGAAAATATGATAATATTCCTATTGGTAAGAAATATAAACACCATATCTCTAGAGCAATTACTCCACCCATTGAATTAGAACCGCTGCTATTAGCAAACACACCTGTCATTGGCATAATTAAACAGCTTATAAAAAATATACCATGTATTAATAATAAATATTTTAATACTTTATCCTTCTTACTTTTAACATTTAATGTTAACCCAATAAAGAATGTTGATAATGCCATAATAGCATAACCAAGTAAATCTAAATTAAACATTAATCCCATATTACTATAATCAAGTACCTTTAATGCTTCTTTACTTAAATTATCATTTAATACACTTGTGCATTGAGTAAAATATACAATCATAATTAATGTTGAATAAACACCAGCAAGTATAAGTGCAATTTTACCAGCTACTTTATTATCTTCTGTACATTCATTTTCTAATCCAGCAATCATCATTATAAAACTTAATGACAATAATATGCATACAAAAAAATATCCAAATTTAAAATCAGCTGGCAAAAAAATTGCAAATAACAATACTGTTATGACATTAATGACTGATCCTATCATACCGATTTTTTTATTCATATAATCAACTCCCCTATTCAACATTATACCATATTTTTTAGAAATTAGTTTCATCGTAGAATTACTAGAAATAGAACAATGAAACAGATAAAGTTTCTCTCATCCATTGGTACAGGAATATTTTAATCTTGTAATTTTTTAGCACTGCGTCCCAGTGCGGGCGTCCACATAACTAAAAATTAAACCGCACGCGGCTTGACCGGTTTGTCGGCTACGAACCTTTGTTATACGATTATTTACCAATCCTCGCTTGAAAAGTATTTACTATATTCATTTTTTATATTGTTCTCATCAAGCAATTCTTTAAATGAACTCATTGAACCTTTATCATTTATACAGAAACAAACCAGATAAAGGAAAAGTGGTTTTACATCTTTATTTCCAATTTCATCATAAAACTTTCTCTGTTCGTCAGAAAGGAAATCTTCCGTTAAATTTGGATATTTATCTTTGAACAATTCATTTACATGCGGAATTGTTTCGTAATCTACGAAATCCCATTCTTCAACGTCTCCGCCATGTGAGTCACAATCACCATCTGATAAATCGATTCTTTTTTCATTTTCATGGATTGTAAAAATTGTATCATAGAACCAATTTGTTTTTGAAGATGAACCTCTTTCTATTCTAAGCCGAAAAGATTTTTCCATAGATTCCTCTAATACACTTTATTTCCTTAAAGATATTACAGACTGTAATCTTTCCAACATTTCTGAATACAAATCATTAAGATATTCAGATGCGTGATATTCAAGTGCTTTCAAAAAATCCGAATAATAAGGCAAATTACAACTATTTTCTTTAAAAAATTCTAAAAGCTGGCTATATCTTATTATCTCATATTTGTCAAATTTAGAGTATTTGTTCAACCTTGATGTATCTTTATAGGCATAATTTGGAAGTAAAAGATAATAACCCGTTTGCTTTTTTGGTGTTGCTTTTTCAGCTTCTTTTTCTGCAAAAGTATAATACTTCTCTAATTGTGAAAAATCGTTTTCTTCTTCTGTTTTTCCGTCTTTTTTCTTAGTTCCATTTATAGACGACTTTATTTTATTTTCAAATACAAAAATACTTTTAGAATCCTCATAATAAATATCGATGTTATTCTTTGACTCTCTGATAACTTCTACATCCTCAAAGCTGGTTTCTTTTATCTTTTTGTTTTTAGTAAAATGAGTAATAAACCTTTTCAATAACTCCTTATCATTTTTTAGATAATAAGCAATCCAATTTGAATATGTAATTTCGTCATTATTTTTCTTGATTATGTTTAACAAAGAGGTAGATTTTATACTTATATTTTTAATGTCAACTTTAGGGGAATTATCCTTTTCTTCCCAATAAGGTGATTGTATAAGTCTTTGAATTTCTGAATCATCTAAGCTCTCATAAGCTGCAACACATGTTCCACACATTGTTGTTTTGTTTTTCAATATAAAGTAATGAGGATCGTTAGCTTTATTATCATATCTGTTATCACATAAATAGAGCAGTTCCTTAGGCCGCCTAAAATTTGCAGCTTTAAAAGTGAGGTAAATAGAATGTCCTGATTTAGCCGTGTTATTATTTTCAAATAACTCATATAAGCTTACATCACCATACGTTACTAAATGAGTATCAATATATTTTTTCTGTGCTTCATGTACGTTTTTATAGATTTTTATTCTTTGTATGATTTTTGCATCTTTGGGAGAACCATCTGGATTATTTGGATTCATAAAATCATTTTCTACTAAATCTTTTACAGACGGAAGCATTATATATGTATTTGGATTAGCCACTTCAGATGCAAAGATTTCTTCTTCAACATCTGCTATTCCTAAAATTTCTGCTTTATATTGATCTACATTCCTTACAAGAATTACTTTTTTTATTGTATTGAGATGTCTTTTTGTATCATAATCGCCTGCAGACATTGCATAGATATAATGATTTTCATTATCACTTTTAAATAAATTAATTACTTCATGTCCGATGTTTCCTCTTTCGAGATAATCTCCAGAATACATGTGATTTATTAGAACTTCTTTCATAGTTTTACCTTAAGCGCCTCAGTGCGGACGTCCACATAACTGCACAATTAGGTTTACTTCAGGATGTGCCTGAGAAATGATTCTACAGTGCAGTCCTGGAGAGTGTCCGGGGCTGTGGGAATGGTGCAGACGGAATCCTCTTTTGCGGAAAGCACTGTTGCAAAGGCCATCGGAAATTCGTCTTCAGGGGAGAGTTTTCCGTATTCCACGGGAACAGCCTCGTCTCCGTACACAAGGATGATTTTGTCTTCATGTCCGCTTAGCACGGGGGCCGCCGCCGCGAGGACTGCGCTTGAGAAGATGCCGTTCGAGGGGAAGATTGCAGAATATCCGCTTTTCAAATTGCAGGCGATGCTTGCGAGCGCAATCGGGGCATTGAACACTGAAAGGGAGAATGCGGCGGGAAGAACTGTGTTGTCTTCAATCAGTGTTTTGTTTACCGTGAATTCCCGTTTTATGTCTCCCCGTTTTGAGATGAACACCTGTTTTATGTCTCCGCATCCTGTCTGCTCGAGAATGTCGTGCACCACCTGTACAGTCATCCTGCAGAGCTGCCCCAGCCTTCTTCTGAAAAGGGGGGAGGTGAAGGAAAGTGAGGGGGCGTCTTCTGTGTTTTCTATGCCTTTGTTCCCGGACAGCCATTCCTGCCAGTCGGAGGGCGTTTCGAGTCCCGGAGCCCAGCAGCAGGGCCTGGATGCGAAAATCTTGTTCATTGCGCTTCCAATATTATCACAGACTTGTCAGGATGTCTATGCATTGAAATCAGGCGGGAAGCGGGTTGTTGATTTTTTCGGTTTTCTGTGGTACTGTGGTGGGAGGTTCTGCGGATTGCCGTAAAAAAAGGAGGGTGGACAGTGAAGGCAGGATTCATAATTCCGGTGTATAATCATGGCTCCACTCTTGAGGCTGTGGTGGACAGTCTGAGGATATATTCTCTTCCCGTGATAGTTGTTGACGATGGAAACGATGCCCGAAACAGGCATTTCATAGATATGGTGGCTTCCTCCCATCCCGAGGTGGAGCTTGTCACTTTGGAAAAAAACCGCGGAAAGGGTGCTGCCATGAACAGGGGCCTTGTCCGTGCCGGGGAACTGGGATGGACACATGCATTTCAGCTTGATGCGGACGGTCAGCATGATGCGGGGGCCTGCGGAGACTTTCTGAAGGAAGCGGAGAAAAATCCTCTTGCAGTGATATGCGGTTATCCTGTTTACGACGAGACCGTGCCGGAAATGCGCAGGAACGGCAGAGAATTCTCCAACAGATGGGCGCGTCTGGTCACCTGGAACAAAGACATAAAGGATGTTTTGTGCGGCTTCAGGATTTATCCGGTTGACAGTTACCTTAAGGTTTTGAGGAAGCATGCCTGGATACACAGACGCATGGGATACGATGTGGATATACTGGTGCATCTTTTGTGGGACCGAGTGCCGTTGGTGAACATGGGCGTGCGTGTGACCTACCCTGCAGACGGGGTTTCGAATTTCCGTATGGTGCGCGACAATCTCGGTATTTCATCCACATTCGCAAGGCTTTTCATAGGCATGATTCTTCGTATTCCTGTTCTGATCATACGCAGACTCGGAGAAAAAAATTGAGGGAATCATCTCAAAGCACTGAAGATAAACTCAGATGGAATGAAGAAAAAGAAGTCGTGCATTCTTCCCGTCCCATAAAATTTCTCACATGGTTGATACGCATTCTCCCTTTCTGGGTAATGGGGATTGTGACCATCCTCGTGAGCATCTTCTATTGGATTTTTTCGCCCAGGGCACGCAACGAAGCCGTAAGGTTCCAGAGGCAGATGAGGGATTTCACCGGCAGTCGGAAAGGCGTGTATTTTGCATCGTTTGTGCAGCTGTTGTCTTTTTCGCTTTCGCTGGTTGAGAAAATCTCCGGATGGATGGGAGACACGGATAAGGGCGGTATTGACTACAAGGGCGGGGCCGGTTTGGAGTTGAAGGAACGTCTTGAACGCGGGGAAGGAGCGTTTCTGATTGGTTCGCATCTGGGGAATATGGAACTCATGAGGTGTCTTGCCGCATACGGGAGGACCGGTGTGGACAGGAGTGTTCCGGTTACCGTGATAATAGATACAAATGTGACTGCTCAGTTCAACCGTACCCTGGAGGAGCTGAATCCCCTGTACAATGTGAATATGATTTCCGCTTCGGAAATAGGGCTTGGAACGGTCAATCTTCTTCAGGAAAGAATTTCTTCCGGCGGTCTGGTTGTCATAGCAGGCGACAGGACATCCGCATCAACGCCTGAGAGAAACATCCTGTGCCCTTTTCTTGGAAAGAACGCATTGTTTCCGTTCGGAGCGTTTTATTTGGCGGCTCTGCTGAATGTGCCCACGTATTTTTTCTTTCCCCTCAGACGCAGGCCGTTTATGTTTTCTCCGGCATACACAATGTATGTGGAAAAGTCCCGGGTGGATTTCGATTGTTCCAGAAAGGAAAGAATGGAGCGAACCGAGGCTTTATGCCGGGAATTTGTCCGTGTTCTTGAGGAATACAGTGTGCGTTTTCCCTTGCAGTGGTACAATTTCCACAATTTCTGGGTCGAAGAGGCATAAAATGTTAATCCTGTCTTAAACAGCGATGATTTGTGCAGGTATTTTTGATATTACCATTGCAATTTTCCTTCAACTATATTATACTTTGAAAAGTTTAGGACTAAGGCAGTATCAGATGGAAGCAGTAAAACAGCGAGTAAAAGAAGTCATTATTTCAGCTTTGGAGCTTGAAGATGTGACTCCAGAGGACATTGTGGATTCCGCACCGCTCTTCGGTGAAGGGCTGGGATTGGATTCAATCGATGCCTTGGAACTGGGGCTGGCTCTGAAGAAGGAATTTGGTGTGGAATTTTCTTCTGACAATACTGAGAATTTCGCATCTGTGAATGCTTTGGCCGAATACATCACTGCTGAAAAGGCAAAGGACAAGAAAAATGACTAAAGAAGAGATTTTTGACAAGCTGAAGTCAATTCTGGTTACAGAATTCGAGGTTGATGAGGCAAAGATTACTCCCGCTGCTACTATGGGTGACGATTTGGATCTTGATTCCATTGATTTCATCGACATGATTGGAAAGATGAAGGAATTCATCCCCGGAAAGGTAAGCCCCGATGCATTCAAGGCTGTGAAGACACTTCAGGATGTTGTTGACACAGTGTATCCGATGGTTTCAAAATAAAAAGAATCGTACCCGTCAGGTTTGGGGAATTCTTTTGCAAATGCTGCCGGGTACAGTTTATGGCATCATCCGTTGATTCTATTATGCGGCGGATGGCTGTCTTCCGGTTTGATATTCATTTTCTCAAAGTCAGGTTCCGGCCACGTTAACGGCTCAGGTAAAGAGGATGACGGAAGTTTATTCAATTTCACATTTTAAAGCAGATTCCCGAAGCGACGACACGATTCTTTGTTATGAAGGAAAGTGGTCCGACGGTGTGTACAAGACATGGAAAGATTTTCTTGTTGATTCGGCGAGGATGAGGTCGTTCATAAAATCTGCCGGTGCCGACGGATGGGTGCTTCACTGTGAGGATTACTGGTATTTTCTTGTCACGTTTGTTGCTCTTCTCCAGTGCGGCAAAGAAGTAAGCCTTACGCAGAGCACCGCCCCTGAATTTCTTTCCGAGATAAGGGGGGAGAATTCGGTTGTTCTGACCGATCAGGCCGTCCCGGATTCATCATTCATCCCGGATATAATAGAAAAAAGCCCGGTTCCCGATGAAAGGGATTTCAGAAATGCTCCTGCGATTTCCGCCGACGACACAAGAATTCTCATGTACACATCAGGAAGCACGGGAAAACCCAAGGCTGTTCCGCAGAGAATGACGGAATTCGAGCTGGACAATGCATTCATCATCTCAAAGTGGGGGATGGAATTCACTTCGAGAAGACTTGTCGCAACTGTGAGCCAGCATCACATCTACGGATTTTTGTTTGCTGTTTCCCTTCCCTTTACGCTGGGTGTTCCGTTCAGAAGAAAGAGGATTGTCTATACCGAGGAATTCCGCAGGCTTTCCGACGGCCCCTATATGATTATTACGACTCCTGCGTTCCTGAAGCGCACTGTTGATGCCGAGACATGCCTTCCAATGAAGGACTGTTTCATTTTCACGAGCGGAGGTCTTCTGCTTCCGGAGGTGGCCGCAAAGACGAATTCCGTATTCGGTGCATGGCCTCTTGAGGTTTACGGTTCCACTGAAACAAGCGGCATTGCGTGGAGACAGTCAAAGAACGGCCTTGAGTGGATTCCTTTCGACAACGCAAAGATATGGAAGGGAGAGGACGGATGTCTTGTCATTGTATCCCCGTACATAAAGAATCCTGACGGATTTGCCACCGCCGATCTGGTTGATATCCTTGACGACGGCCGTTTCCTGCTGAAGGGGCGGGCTGACTCCATTGTGAAAATAGAGGAAAAAAGAATCAGCCTCACGGAGGTCGAGAACCGTCTTGTTCAGAGCGGACTTGTGCAGACCGTGAAAGTGATTGCCATTGAGGGGCGCAGGCAGTATCTTGCGGCTGCGGTGGTGCTGAACGATGCGGGGAAAAAGAAATTCAAGGAATCCAGGAAGCTTGAGATGAACAGGTATTTCCACGATTTCCTGATGCAGTATTTGGAAAATGTCGTCATTCCGAAAAGATGGCGTTTTGTAGACAGCCTGCCGTCGGATGTGCAGGGAAAAATTCACAAGGATGACGTCAAGGCGCTTTTTGACGTTCCTTCAAGCGAGGAAGTGTAGTATGACTGAGAACAACCATGGAATTGAGAACGAAGTGGTGGTCTCCCGTGATGAGACCAATGTGGAGCTGGAATTCGTGATTCCGGTGACCAGTGATTTTTTTCACGGACATTTTCCCCAGTTCAAGATTCTGCCTGCCGTGGGTCAGTTTGAGATTGTGACGCGTTTTTCACGCAAATACCTGAATACGACGAGATGGGTGGCCGGCGTGAGACGCATGAAGTTCTCCGCACCTGTTCTTCCCGAGACAAAACTCAGGTTGAAGCTTTCAAGAGACCCCGCCAAGAATTCCGTGGAGTTTGATCTTTCAGGTGCTGATGACGGAAAGTCTTATTCAAACGGTATTTTCACGGCAGAAGCGCAGTAAATCGTGCCATTTGACAAAATACCGTATTCATTTTACAATAAAAGCATTACGATGAAGTCTAGACTTTATTTTTCGGAGCCGGGAATTGCCTGCAGCGCCGGAATGACGTGTGACGACTTGTGGAAATCTGTCCGCACTGGAAACAGAAGCGGAATGAGAAAGGTTGTTACATGCACCGGAAAGGAGATTCAGGCCGCCCGTATTGAAGAGAGCAGTTTGGTTCCCAGCAGAGCGCGTTATGATATGAAGGTTGTCCGCATCGAGGAGGCCGCGTTGAATGTGCTTGAGGATGCGGTGAACCGGGCTGTCGCAAGATACGGAAAAAAGCGTGTGGCTGTAAGCGTGGGGTCCTGTGACAACGGCAGTGAATTTTCCGTTGCGGGGCACAGGGTCTTTTTCAGCAGGGGGATTTTTCCCAGCGGCTACGCACTGGAGATGCAGGGAGCCGATTATGTTGCCTCCTATGTGAAGGAGCGTTTCGGACTTGAGGGACCTGCGTTTACGGTTGCCACGGCTTGTTCATCGAGTGCGGTTGCAATAATAAAGGCCGCCGAGCTTATTGAGGCTGATATTGCGGATGCCTGTATCGTGGGCGGTGTGGACATTGCTTCGGATACCGTGCTTCTGGGCTTTGATTCCCTTGAGGCAGTGTCTCCGGAGCCGACCAATCCGTTCAGCAGAAACCGGAATGGAATCACTCTGGGAGACGGAGCCGCTTTTTTTGTTCTGTCCAGGGATTACGACGGAAAGGGTGCACCGGTTTTCCTTGCCGGATGCGGTGAGAGTGCGGATGCCTCGCATATGACTGCTCCCGGTGCCGACGGGCGTGGTGCCGCCGATGCGATGAAAGCGGCCCTTGCAGACAGCGGTCTTCGGCCGTCAGACATAGACTATGTGAATCTGCATGGAACCGGCACAAAGCTTAATGATGCCATGGAGTCAAAGGCTATGGCGGAAGTGTTCGGCGGGGACATTCCCTGGTGCAGTTCGACTAAATCAGTCACCGGACATACGCTGGGAGCCGCTGGGGCTCTTGAGGCGGCCATTTGCGTGGAGACCCTCCGCCGTAATGAAGGACGTGAATGGAGTCTTCCCATGCAGGTATGGGACGGACAAAGGGATGAGTCTCTGCCGGAATTGAAGATAACGGGCCCGGAAAATGTGATGGGAACGGGTGATATGAAATATTGCATGACCAACTCCTATGCGTTTGGAGGATCAAACGTGTCGCTGGTCATAGGAAAGGAGGCCCGCCGTGGCTAACAAGAAAGGACCGGAATTCGTTCCGCAGTTCATACCGACTGATAGGCTGATAGATTTGGTTCCGCATAAAGGCAAGATGTTTCTTCTGAGCCGTGTGATTCAATACGACATCAAGGAGCGCTCGGTCACAACAGAGTATGACATCACGAAGGACTGCATTTTCTACGAAGAGTCCTTGGGGGGCATTCCCAACTGGTCAGGCTTCGAGATTATGGCGCAGGGAATTTCCACTTTCGGATCAATCGAGCGTACAATCAACGGAACAATGGATCAGGCCCGTCCGGGGGTGATTTTGAGCGTTGTGAACCTGAAGTCAAACGTCGGAGTGCTGAAGGTCAATTCGACAATAACCATGAAGATAAAGGAAGATTATCATATGGACGATGTGACCCGCTACAACTGCAGGCTTTTTGCTGATAAAAAGGATGAGGAGCCGGCGGTTTCGGCCACAATAACTGTTATGGAAATGAATGATATCTCCGCTTTCTTTGCGGATGGACAGAATCATCAACAATAGGGCATCTCTAAAAAAACGGATTTTTAGAGACTCCCGATAAACAAAAAAAAATACAGGGGGATTTGCATGTCAGACGATCAGAAAAGGGTTTTGGTGACCGGAGCAAGCGGTGGAATAGGCCGTGCAATTGCGGTTCAGGCAGCCAAAGCCGGATATTATGTTATAGCACATTACAATCATGGAAAGGAAAAGGCCGAGGAGACTCTGGCGCAGATCAATGCTGCAGGCGGAAAGGGAGAGCTTCTTCAGTTCGATGTCACCAACCGTGATGACTGCAAGGCGAAACTTGATTCCTTGACGGAAAAATACGGAGCGTTGTGGGGTGTCGTGAGCAATGCCGGTGTGACCCGGGACAACACATTTGCGGGGCTTTCGGGGGAAGACTGGGATTTTGTTGTTCATACCAATCTCGACGGATTCTATAATGTCGTTCAGCCGCTTACAATGCCCATGGCAAGAAAAAAGAAGGGAAGAATCATAGCCATCTCTTCAGTGAGCGGAATCATGGGAAACCGCGGACAGACAAACTATTCCGCTTCCAAGGCAGGACTTATCGGTGTGACAAAGGCTCTTGCAGTTGAGCTTGCAAGCAGGGGAATCACAGTGAATGCGATTGCACCTGGAGCCATTGAGACAGACATGATAAAGGATGCCCCGATGGATCTCATCCTTCAGACGATTCCGATGAAGAGAGCCGGAAAACCAGAGGAGATTGCGGCCCTTGCCGTATTCCTTCTGTCCGAGGATGCCGGTTATATTACAAGACAAGTTATTTCAGTGAATGGTGGTATGTTATGAGCATGGAATTTACAAAACCGAACGGAAAACGCCGTGTCGTGGTGACAGGGTGCGGAATGCTTAGTGGTCTGGGTGACACCTGGGACGAGGCATTCAAACAGCTGCAGAGCGGAAAGAACTGCATACGGTACATGAAGGAATGGGAGCGCTTCGAACTGATGAACACCCGTCTTGCATGTCCTTATGAGAAACCCCTGCCAAGTCTTCCCCGCAAGAAGATCCGTGGAATGGGGCGTGTGGGACTTCTTTCACTCGTGGCCTCGGAGCGTGCCCTTGAAATGGCCGGACTCAAGAAAGAGGACGGTGATGTTGTGGACGAACTCAAGAACGGCCGCACGGGTATCGCATACGGTTCCTGCATGGGGTCAATGGAGTCCATCGTCGAGTTGTTTTCCATGCTTGAGACCAATGACACATCAAAAATCAATTCACAGACATACATCAAGGCAATGCCACAGACCTGTCTTTCAAACCTCAGCGTGTTCTATCAGATCCGCGGACGCATGATTACGACGAACACGGCCTGTACATCAGGAAGCCAGGCAATCGGTTATGCTTACGAAGCCATCGCAAACGGACAGCAGGATATGATGCTTGCCGGCGGTGCCGAGGAGCTTAGTCCGCCCGATGCCGCGATTTTCGACACGCTCGGGGCGACTGCCTGCCTCAACGAGACTCCTGGACTTGAGCCGAAACCGTTTGACCGCGACCGTGACGGACTTGTCATCGGAGAAGGTGCCGGAACAATGCTTCTTGAAGACATGGAGCATGCCGTTAAGCGCGGAGCCCGCATCTACGCAGAGGTTGTCGGTTACGGAACAAATGCCGACGGAAACCACATCACCACTCCGAATCCCGACACGATGGCCGTTGCGCTTGAGCTTGCACTTCAGGATGCAGGTGTATCGAAGGACCAGATTGGCTATGTGAACGCACATGGAACTTCCACCCCCACCGGAGACACTGCCGAGTCGAACGCGACTTACAAGGTCTTCAACCGTGCAATCCCGATCAGCTCCACAAAAAGCTACATCGGACATACACTGGGTGCCTGCGGATGCATCGAAGCATGGCTCACAATCAACATGATGAACGAAGGATGGTTCCATCCCAACGTGAACCTGGAAAACGTTGATCCCCACTGTGCCCCGCTTGATTATATCGTTGGTTCAGGAAGGGAAATCAAGACTGATTACGTGATGTCAAACAACTTCGCTTTCGGCGGTGTGAACACGTCACTCATCTTTAAGCGTGTCTGATTCCGTCGGATACGGATTGAACTGCCTCCGGTTGGTTCCGGGGGCTTTTTTTATGAGGAGGAAAAAATGCACGCAACTTTCTGGGCACTGGTGCCCGCTCTTATTGCCATTGTGCTGGCGCTGATTACAAAGGAGGCGTACAGTTCGCTTTTTATAGGCATCGTTGTAGGAGGACTGTTTTTCGCCCAGGGGAATTTCGAGGGGACGTTGAACCACATCTTCAAGGACGGACTGATTGCCCAGATGTCGGATCCCTACAACGTCGGCATTCTGGTTTTCCTTGTGTTCCTTGGGATTATGGTCAGTCTCATGAACAAGGCCGGTGGATCAGCCGCTTTCGGAAAATGGGCCTCGTCGCACGTGAAGACAAGAATCGGCGCCCAGCTTGCCACAATCCTTTTGGGATGCCTTATCTTCATCGATGATTATTTCAACTGTCTCACAGTCGGAAGCGTGATGCGTCCTGTGACCGACCGGGCCAAAATCTCCCGTGCGAAGCTTGCGTATCTTATAGATTCCACTGCCGCACCCATCTGCATTATCGCGCCGATTTCATCCTGGGCCGCTGCGGTGGCGGGATTTGCTCCTGAGGGGACCAACGGACTTCAGCTTTTCATACAGGCGATTCCCTACAACTACTATGCGATTCTTACAATCGTGATGATGCTCTGCCTGACCTGGTTCAAGGTGGATTTCGGACCGATGGCTCTTCACGAGGAGAATGCACGGAAGGGGGATCTTTTCACGGTGCCTTCAAAGGAATATGCCGATGAAAGCAAAGCGGATGGAAATGGAAAGGTGATCGACCTGGTGCTCCCGATAGTCGTCCTGATAGCAGGCTGTGTCGTCGGTATGATTTATTCAGGAGGATTTTTCAGCGGAGTGTCTTTCCAGGAGGCCTTTGCAAACAGCGATGCTTCCGTCGGTCTTGTGCTTGGTTCTTTCGGTGCCCTTGCTGTTACGATTGTGTTTTATCTTGTGCGCAGGGTGCTTCCGTTCAAGGACTGCATGGCATGCATTGTGGAGGGATTCCGTGCCATGGTTCCCGCCATTACGATTCTGGCTCTTGCATGGACTCTTAAGGGAATGACGGATTCTCTGGGTGCCGGGGAATACGTGGAAGGCATCGTGGGAAATGTGGCCGGTTCGCTTCTCGGCTTCCTCCCCGCCGTCATTTTCGTGATTGCCTGTCTTCTTGCTTTTGCAACCGGAACCAGCTGGGGTACTTTCGGCATCCTTATTCCCATAACCCTGAAGGTGTTCCCTCTTGGAGACGGAAATCCGCTTGCGCTTATCTGCGTGTCCGCCTGCATGGCAGGGGCTGTGTGCGGTGACCACTGTTCTCCCATTTCCGACACCACGATAATGTCTTCTGCGGGTGCCAGATGCAATCATCTTGCCCATGTGTCAACCCAGCTTCCCTATGCGCTCACCTGCGCCGGCGTGTCTTTCATCACGTATCTCGTGGCTGGCTTTACGAAGAATGCGGTTGTCTCACTGGTTATAGGTGTGGCGATGATGGCGTCCCTGCTTTTTATCCTTCATTATTCAAACGGAAAGAAATCCGAAGTCAGGGAAAAGGGAAAATGACGGGGCTTGAAGTATGAATCGTCTGCCGTGACTGAAGGAGGGTCAATCCTTCGGAGTGGTCCTCTTTTCATAGTGGATGTACTCGCATGTCGAGTATTTCGATGTGCGGTCCACCATGGCGGCGTAACATTCGTCCCTCAGCTTTTTCATGTTCTGCTTCAGGCTCAGGTTCTCATCGCGGTAGAAGGGGCCGTCTATGTATGTCACAATCCGGGGTCTTTTTCCGAACCGCCTCTTCTGGTAACATTCCGTGAGTGCAAAAACCGGTGCTCCGTCCTGTGCTGGAAAACGGAACGAATTCTCGGGAAAATTGCGTATCTTTGTGTAATACGGCCATACGTGCGCCTCGGGAAAAATGGAGACGGATTTGTTTCTTTTTATCTTGTCGTGCACGGATGCCTGAAAATCCTTTGTCTGACTCATTGTCGAGGGCAGGGGAATCACACCCACCATTTCCACCAGCCACCTGATGCACGGAATCGACATTGAATCCGGGCCGGCTATGGCATAATTCTTTTTCGCATAGTGCAGATAGACCGGAATGAATGAATCGGCGGTGACGCTCGTGTGGTTTCCGTAGAGATAAAGTCCCTTGTGGCGGAAAGGCTCGATGACCTCCTTGTTTGCAAAGGTCTGATGGAACCAGATTTTCGTGTAAAGAGAGACAAGCGGCTGTGCTAGTCCCCTGAAGATGATGAATTCTCCGATTTTCCATAAAATGCTCTTGTGGAAATACTTGAATTTCGGAGTGAGAGGAATCGTTTTTATGCCGGTGTTAGCAAAATCTTCATTAATCTCGTCGGAATAATAAATCGTCTTCATAATTATGATTCGACATTTTTATCTGAAAAAAGTTGCAGAAATCAGAAAAAAAATGCTGAATTTTTAATTAAGCTGTGTTTAAGTTTTCTGTGGTATGGTTTAGGAAAAAAGAGCGGAGGATGAAAAAAGATGGAAGAGATTCCGGGAAACTGCCTTATAGCACAGTCTGGCGGTCCGACATCTGCAATAAACGCTTCCCTTGCCGGAGTAATCGGGGCGTTGAGGAAGAGCGGAAAAGTCGGTACGATATACGGCGCCGTCAATGGAATACAGGGAGTGCTTTCCCGCGACATACGCGACCTGGACAGTCTTCTTGGAAAATCACCCGAAAGCCTTGAAACTCTGAAAATCTCACCTGCAATGTATCTGGGATCCTGCCGTTACAAGCTTGAGCCCCCGGAAACCGCGATAAACCAGCTTATCCCCGAGTACGAGCGTATTGATGATTACACCTGCATTTTCAATATTCTGAATGAATACGGCATCCGCTGCTTTTTCTACATAGGCGGAAACGATTCGATGGACACCGTGAAAAAGCTTGGAATGTACGGGGCATCGATTGAATCTCCCATCCGTTTTGTGGGGATACCGAAGACGATAGACAACGACCTGCCTGTGACCGATCATACCCCCGGCTATGGTTCCGCCGCAAGATACATTGCGACCTCACTGCTCGAGATGGCGTATGACACTTCCATTTACCACACGAAGAGCGTTCTTGTGGTGGAGATTATGGGAAGAAATGCGGGATGGCTCACGGCTGCCTCTGCGCTGGCCCGTACCGAGTTTTCGGATGCACCTCACCTCATCTATCTTCCGGAAAGGAATTTCTCCGACACTCAGTTTCTGAATGACCTGCGCGAGAAGATGAAGGATCGCGACCACATAATCATAGCGGTGTCAGAGGGCATACATTATCAGGACGGAACATACGTGAGCACTGCGGGAGCCGTGAAGGACCAGTTTGGACATGTGCAGTTGAGCGGCGCGGGAAATTATCTTGCAAAGCTGATTCACAAAAAAGTGGGATGCAAGGTGCGGGCCGTGGAACTTAATGTGCTTCAGAGGTGTGCGGCCCATCTTTCGTCCCTCACCGATCTCAACGAGTCGTGCAGGCTTGGGGAGGTTGCGGCCGAGGCTGCCCTTGAGGGAAAATCCCGCGTTATGTCGTGCATCGCAAGAAAGGAAGACGGGAATGGTGAGTACGGAGTGGAATACGGTCTTGTCGATGTGGATGAGGTTGCGAACAAGGAAAGGAAGGTGCCTGATTCATGGATAAACGAGGCCGGAAACGATGTGACGGAGGATTTCATCCGCTATGCACGCCCTCTTATTCAGGGGGAGCCGGTCATCTCGTACAAGGACGGTCTTCCTGTGTATCTTTCGGTAAGGCATCTGGGAGTGTAGACGGGAAAATTCATTGTTTTCGATCCGTTTTTGATGTATAATCAGGTATGTTGTATTTTATCGTGAACGAGAGCGGCGGAAGCGGAAAGGCCCGGAAGACATGGCTTAAGGTCAGGAAGGTGATGGAGTCCCGCGGTCTGGAATACAAGGCTCTTATGACCACTCCCGAAATTACGGCGGCTGAACTTGCCGGAAACGTCACTTCGCTTGACGGTGAGATTGATCTTGCCGTGGTCGGGGGCGATGGAACCATAAACGAGGTTCTGAACGGAATCGGCTCATTTGAAAAAGTCTCGCTCGGCATAATCCCCACAGGGTCGGGAAACGATTTTGCACGCGGACTCGGGATACCAAAGAATACGGCGAAGGCGGTCGATTTCATGCTGAAGAGTCCGGGACGGAAGATTGACATTGGAAGAGTCACTTTCGACGGTGGAAAAAAACGGCTTTTCGCAATCAGCAGCGGAATGGGAATGGATGCCGTTGTCTGCAGAAAGGCGCTTTCTTCCAGGCTCAAGGATTTTCTGAACAAAGTGGGACTGGGAAAATTCATCTATATAATCTATACGGTGCAGACTCTTTTTTCCATGAAGACGGAGCAATTTAAAATCAGCTTCGACGGAAAAGATGAGCTTTACCAGGATCTTATTTTTGTGGCGGCCATGAATTGTGCGGCTGAAGGAGGCGGGGTTCCCATGTGTCCCGATGCCCTTCCCGACGACGGCCGGCTTTCCGTATGCATAGCGGCGGGCATAAAAAAAATCAAGGCGTTTATGGATCTTCCCGTTCTCGTTCTTGGCAGACACAAAAAACTCAAGGGGTTCACTTTGAAAAACTGCAGGACTATGGAGATTGAGTGCGGGAATCCCCAGACCCTGCACTGTGACGGCGAATACTGCGGGGAGACAGGAAAAGTCCTTGTGGAAATCCTCCCTGAAAAACTCAATGTGAAGGCCTGACCGGTATTTCCGAAAAAACAGATTTTTTCCAGACTCAGACTTTCGGAATTCAAAAAGATGTGTTAAAATAAGATGAAGGCCGGGTTTTATGAAAGAAATTAGAAAGTGGTTTGGATTCGATAAACATAGTCCGTTCGTTCGTAATTACTTTGACACATCGAATGCCAGGTCTGGCATTTATCTTTCCGTGGTGATGATACTGCTTGAGCTCTGGATGATTGTGAGTCTTTTTGTCGATGTCGCCACGGAAACCCGACGGCGCACGTTCCTCTGGATTGTTCAGCATCTTTCGGCTTATGTTGTTCTTCTCTTTCTGGGTGTCTGCATGCTTGTCTACTGCATACGCTATCTGAAGGGAAGACATCCCAGGTGGATTGTCGGAAAGGCCATAAGGGTCGTGTTTTCCATTGGGTGCCTTGCATTCGGAATCTACATTTCATATCTTGACTATGCCAAGGGTGAGCAGGTTCTGGCTTTCGTCACGATGGAGGTGTTCATTCTCTGTCTCATAGCCTGGCGGCCTGTCATATCCTTCCTGATTCTCACGGTTTCCTGCACGGTTTTTTATTTCCTCTGCGACAGCGTCCTTCCGGCGTCTTATGCAACTCAGGTGAATCTTTTCACTTTCTGGATTTCCCTTCTCATGGCCTGTTTCAGCATCTACCAGCAGAAGATTCTCGAGGCTGAAAGGGAGATGACGCTTGAGGAGGCAAACAACCGCCTGACTCTTCTTTCCATGACAGACGATCTTACGGGAGTGTTCAATATGCACTGCTTCAGAACCAGGGTCGAGGAGCTTGTGAAGAAAGCGGATCTGGAGAAGAAGATTTTTCTTTTCCTTGATGTGGAGCATTTCAAAAGCTACAACGGCAAGTACGGATTCGAAAAGGGAAACGAATTCCTGAAGAGTCTTGCGGATCTCGTGGCAGGCCTTTTCCCGGACGATGTTGTGAGCCGTTTTTCCGATGACCATTTCGTGATTTTTGCGGAGGACAGGGATCTGCAGGGAAGGCTTGACAAAATAAGAAGGGAGGTGCGCTCAAAAGACAGCGAGGTACGCATGGGGCTCAAGGTAGGAGCCTACAAGACCCTCGACAGAAACATCAAACCGATAATCGCTGTGGACAATGCAAGGTACGCCTGCAACAGCATAAAGAAGAAATCAGACAGAGACTACTGCCTTTACGACGAGGCGATGCACACGCAGATAAACCAGAGTCAGTACATCATAAATCACATAGACGAGGCAATCAGCGAAGGATACATAGTTCCGTATTATCAGCCGGTTGTAAGGTCTTCCGATGGAAAGCTCTGCGGACTCGAGGCCCTTGCAAGATGGAAAGCTCCCAACTACGGTATTCTTTCCCCCGGTTTGTTCATTCCGATTCTGGAGGAGTACAGGCTCATTCACCGCTTGGATATGCACATCATGGAACAGGTGTGCCGGGATATAGCTGAGGTCAGGGAGGCGGGAGGTATTGTGCTTCCGGTGTCTTTGAATTTCAGCCGTCTTGATTTCGAGCTTACCGACGATTTGGTCGCGGAGGTGGACGGCTGCCGCAGAAAATACGGTGTGGACATGAAATCCCTTCATCTGGAGATAACGGAGAGCGCGCTTTCTGACAACGACGTGAGGCTTCAGTCCACTTTGAGCAGATTCCGCAGTCAGGGATATGCGCTCTGGCTGGACGACTTCGGTTCAGGATATTCGGGACTCAATGCGCTGAAAGAGTACGAATTCGACACGATGAAGATAGATATGAATTTCCTCCGCAATTTTTCGGAAAACCAAAAGGCACGCGTCATTTTGAAATGCATAGTGGAAATGGCCTCTTCCGTGGGGATGCAGACTCTTTCGGAAGGAGTTGAGACTCAGGAGGCTTCGGATTTCCTGCGCGAGATTGGATGCCAGTGTCAGCAGGGCTATCTTTTCGGACATCCCATGCCCAAAGACCAGCTTCTGTCCAAAATCAGGTCGGGGGAATATTCGGTTCCCGCAATCGGTTGATTTTTGAGGCCAAGTGTGATATAATCTGAATATGCTAGAAATAAGCGTAAATTCAAAATCTCCTGCGGCAATCAACACCGCACTTAAGAAATTGAAGGACCGTGTGATGGCGGGAACGCTGTCTCGGACGACTCCCATTCATCTGACTTTGGAGCAGGGGGTGTACAGGGAGCTTGTGAAGTACAATCTTTCAAACCCCCTCGTTGTCGAAAGTGCGCCTGGTACCCGTGCGGAAGACTGCATCATCCAGGCTGACAACTGCGAGGCCTTTCACAAGGGACTGGAGAACCGCTCCGTATTCATGCTCGGTTCCAACACCACCAATGTGACTCTGAAGAATTTCTCCATCGTGAACACTCACAGCAAAACAATCGAGGAGGGAAATACCCTTTCCGACAGTGCCGAAGCCCTGGTGTGGAACAATGCCGGCGGAACTCTTTTTGCGGAGGGCATGAGAATTGAGGGAAGACAGAACACTCTGTGCATCAAGGGATTTTCATGGTTCAAGGACTGCTTCATTTCGGGAGACACCGACTTCATTTACGGAGACGTGGACACCGCTCTGTTCGAGGAATGTGAGATAAATGTCCGGGAAGACAACAGGGGTGATTTTCCGGGTTATGCCGTGAAGAGTCAGGCCCTTGCCGGGAAGAAGGGATTTGTTTTCATGAACTGCCGCTTCACCGCTGAAAGGCGGAAGAAAAGTCAGGTGTTCGTGTACCGCACGGAAGGTCACGGAGGTCCCGGCAAACTGAAGTGGTGGGATTC
>DGXM01000070.1 GCA_002396325.1 Treponema sp. UBA4232 | reverse complement strand
TTTTTGAAAAAAGGCTCGGGCACGGCAGATTAAAAAAAGGGGTTTTTTGCAAATTCCCTTGACATACGGGGGATTTTCGGTATCCTTTAATTCATGGAACCGGCAAAACTTCATGCGTATTGCATAGACAAAATCGACAATCTTCACATTTACGGACGCACCGGCCGCGATAAATCAGGCGGAAACAGTGCGCTCGCTCTTTTTTGGACAGGCTCGGGCATCTCTGTGGATTTTACCGCCGGTGAACTGTGGGCTGAACTCGAAGGCGGCTATTCCGAATATGAGTGCTGGGTTTCCGTGTGGATCAACGGAGCCCCTTTGAGCCGTTTCATCTTGCAGAAGGGCAGACGCTGGTATTGCCTTGTGCGCGGATTGAATCAGAACGTGAGCCACCACATTGCAATTTTGAAAGAAACCCAGGCAATGAGCGGAGACCCGGAGCATCTTTTCCTTGTGCACAGACTCGGTGTTCCATCAACTCAGGACAACGGACGTGTTTTTGTTCCGCAGAAAAAAAAGGATTTGAAAATCGAATTTGTGGGAGACAGCATCACGACAGGCGAAGGACTTGCGGGCTGTGTTTTGGAAATGGACTGGATTTCCGGCTGGATGTCTTTGCGCGACAATTATGCCGTGCTCACATCCCTTGCGTTGAATGCGGACTTCAGGATTCTTTCACAGAGCGGATGGGGCGTGGTGACCGGCTGGGACAACGACAGAAACAGCAGCCTTCCGAAGCACTATTCCAAAATCTGCGGATTGGCACCGGGAAAGAAAAACGAAGACATGGGTGCTCAGGACGAAAATGATTTTTCAAAATGGCAGCCTGATTTCATCGTGGTGAACCTGGGCACAAACGACTGGGGAGCTTTCAATAATCCCGCGAAAACCGATCCTGAAACCGGCGGCGAATGGAAAATGCATCTTGATGAAAACGGGGAGCCGTCAGTGCAGGATCTTTCTTTTTTCAAGACGGGCATTTCGAATTTCATTGCGGATTTGAGGGCGAAAAATCCACGTGCAGAAATCATCTGGGCTTACGGAATGTGCTCCTTCGATTTGGGGGAGCATATAAAAAGTGTTGTTGATTTTATGGGCGAAAAAGACTTGTCGCTTCATTTCATAAAACTTCCGTCGATGGCGGAGGAAAAAGAGGGCGAGTTCGGTTCAAGGCAGCATCCCGGCCCCGGCACGCACCGCAGGGCGGCATCGCTTATCGTGGAAGAAATCAAAAGAATTGCGGCGGAAAAGGGGGCGTGAAATGGCACGGACGGAAAGATTGGACAAAGTGCTTTCAAATCACGGCTTCGGCACCCGGAAAGACACGCGCACTCTGATTCACCGGGGACTCGTGACTCTGAACGGCGAAGTGTGCAGGCAGATTGACGCAAAGGTTTCAATAGAAGAAGATTCCATTTGTGTTGACGGCGAGACTCTTGAGCTTTGCGTTCACCGCACTTTTATGATGAACAAAGCCTCGGGATACGTGTGCTCGACAAAAGAGGGTGCACATCAGACTGTGTTCGACCTGCTTGATGATTCCGACAGGCACGCTTATCTTGGAGGCTCTCTGTCTTTGGTGGGCCGTCTTGATGTTGACACCGAGGGACTTTTGATTCTCACAACAGACGGTCGGCTGAACCATGCTCTCACGTCTCCGAAGCACCATGCTCCGAAAACCTATCTTGTGTATCTTGAAAATCCTGTCGATGAAAAAGAGAGGCTGAGATACAGGGATGAACTTTCCAAGGGAATCCACATAGAGCCTGACGGAAAAGAACCCGGGGCAGACTGTCTCCCGGCGGAAATTGCATGGGATTTTCCGGAAAAACACACTTGTGCCGACGGAAAGAATCCTGCAGCAGTATGCCGGCTTACAATCAGCGAGGGGAAATTCCATCAGGTGAAAAGAATGTTTGCCGCGCTGGGAAACTGCGTGGTGTATTTAAAGAGACTCTCTGTGAACGGACTTTCACTTGATCCGTCTCTGGGACCCGGGGAATACAGGGAACTTTCGGAAGACGAACTGAATATCCTTTCTTCGAATCAGAGCGGGATAAAGTAAGGAAAGGATTGTTTTGAATTCATACAGGGGATGAAACTCAAAGTCGCCGGAAAAAGTTTTGTAAACTAAAATCACCGACAGCCTTGAGTTTCAATTTGACCTTCTCATGCAAAGAGGTCAAGTCCCAGTGTATTAGAACAGGCCTGAAATCACACCGTTGTCGTCAACGTCTATGTTCTGTGCGGCTGGCACTTTCGGAAGCCCCGGCATGTCAACTATGTCTCCCGCAAAGACCACGATGAAGCCGGCACCGCTGTAAAGCTGCACGTCGCGCACGGGGAAAACGTATCCGGGAACAGGAGCACCGAGCATCCCCTTGTCGTGACTTATGCTGTTCTGCGTTTTTGCCATGCAGATGGGAAGATTTTTGAAACCTGCATCTTCGTACTGCCTGATTTTTTTCTTCGCCTTGTCTTCAATCTCCACACTGCCGGCCCTGTAAATCTCCTTTGCGAGAATGTTGATTTTTTCCTCAATGGAAGCTTCAAGCGGATAGATGTTTTTGAAATCCGAAGGCTGCGAGCACATCTGAACCACTGCGTCCGCAAGCTCCACGGCACCACTGCCGCCTTTTCCCCATCCCTCGCAGAGAACGGCTCTGGCTCCCGCGGAAGAGGTGAGTTTTTCAAGCGCGCTGATTTCGTCTTCCGTGTCGGAAACGAATTTGTTCACGGCAACCACAACGGGCACTCCGAACTTTGCCATATTCTCAATGTGAACCTTCAGATTTTCAAATCCCTTTTCAAGTGCGGCCGTATTTTTTTCGGAAAGATTTGCCTTTGCGACTCCTCCGTGCATCTTGAGCGCTCTGATTGTGGCCACAATCACCACGGCGTCGGGGGAGATTCCGTTCATTCTGCATTTTATGTCCATGAATTTCTCGGCACCCAGATCCGCGGCGAAACCAGCTTCAGTAACCACGTAGTCACCGCTTGCAAGGGCACACATCGTTGCGTTGATAGAGTTGCATCCGTGGGCAATGTTTGCAAAAGGCCCCCCGTGTATGAATGCGGGTGTGTGTTCGAGCGTCTGCACAAGATTCGGTCTGATTGCGTCTTTCAAAAGTGCGGCTACTGCTCCCGTGCATCCCAGCTGCCCGAAGGTCACGTCTTCCTTTGCGTAAGTCTGCCCGATTATGATGCGCGAGATTCTTTCCTTGAGTTCCGAAATTGATTTTGAGAGGCACACAATCGCCATGATTTCCGAAGCGACAGAAATCTGGAAGTGGCTTTCCCTGGGAACACCATCGATTCTTGTTCCAAGTCCAACAATCACATTGCGGAGGGAACGGTCGTTCAAGTCGACGCACCTTTTCCAAGTGATTGTCCTCGGGTCGATGGAAAGTGCATTTCCCTGCTGCAGATGATTGTCTATGAGTGCCGCCATAAGATTGTTTGCCGCCGTTATCGCATGGATGTCCCCTGTGAAGTGCAGGTTGATGTCCTCC
>DGXM01000107.1 GCA_002396325.1 Treponema sp. UBA4232 | reverse complement strand
TTGTTTCATGCTGAAGCCCTGGAATATTTTTATTATAGAAAAGAATGTTTCCAGAAAACCGGTATCCGAATTAAATCATTTCAGCGGAAAACAAATGTCAATTTCCATATATCCGTCGTCGCGGGTGGCACGGTAAACATCAAAGACAGGCCGCTCGTCAAGCTGATTGTTTGTGCGGGAAAGCCAGCGGGAAAAAACTTCCTGATAAATCAAGGGCATAAGGTGAGGGAAACCCTTGAAGTGATAGACGGCATATTTTCCACCTTCAAAGCATCGGGTCAAAAGAGACGAATCGGAGCCGGTCACATTATTTTTTACGGCCGGATGCACAGGCGAGATTGTCTGGCACAGCTCATACAGGCACTTGTCCTCATCCGTAATGCTCGGGTCATCGATGGTACATTCAATGTAAAGTGTGTCGCCTGCGGACAGATGCCGATACTTTTCCGCAAATCTCTCCCACTCCTTTCCCATGTCGCGGTAGCTGCCCCTGATTCGTTCATAAATCACAAAATAATCAGGAAGCTCTTCTACCGTTATATTTTTTTCATGCTCCTCAATGTCTTTTGCAGAAAGTCCCCTGGATTCCCTTTCATCTGAAACAAGCTCTGAACTGTGCCTTCTGAAATCCTCAGGACTGTAAGCCAGATGATTTTTAAAAGCACTCGCAAAGTTGGAAGATGAATAGCCGTAGTCCTGTCCGATTTCGGTAACGCTTTTTCCTTTTTCGACCTTGAGTCGCCATGCAGAGCGTTCAAGACGGATGCGCTTTATGAACCTGTACATCGACTCGCCGGTAACTTCCCTGAACATCCTCATAAGATGATATTTTGAATAACCGCAGTATGCCGCAAGTTCATCAACACTAAGCTTTTTGTCGAGGTTTTCAAAAATGTAGGTGACGGCTTTATTTATGATTTCGTTCCGGTTGAAATTTTTTTCCTTCATTTTATTCGTGCGGAGGGTTCAATCCCGTATTGCAATGCAACTTCATGTTTTGCGTTGGTGATTCCTGGGGTTCCGTCTTTCAGCCGGCCGGGCTTTCTGCCATTGCGCTATCGCTCCATTCTCGATTGGTTCGCTTCGCTCACCAACCGAGAACGCCTGCGGCGTGGCTCCAATCCCTAACCCGTTTTCATCCCAAGAATGGTACCACATATTGACGGATAAAATCAACCCTGTCAAAAACCGTGGGCTTAAAATATGAGCTTACAGAAACAACGATATTCTTCTCAGGCTCAACATAAATGACATTTCCGCTGTTTCCTATGGCCGCATAAATATTTTTGGAGCGGTCAATAATCCACCATAAATATCCGTAGTCCATTCCACGCCAGTACTTGCTTTCTTCAATCGCACGGGGACGGGTCATTTCTTCTATCCATTTTGCAGAAACAATCCTGCGGCCTTCCCATGCGCCCTTATTCAAACAAAGAAGGCCAATCTTTGACATATCACCGGCCGACATACACAGCCCGTAGCCCGGAGTCCCCAGATTCTGAGGGTCGCTGAACCACACATCACCCTTTGGAGTCTTTCCGACTGTAAAGGCCTTGTGCTCGGCTGCGGATTCTGCGGTAAAAACCTTATGCCTTTTTATCCCCAGAGGCTCAAACAAAAACCTGTTTGCATAATCAACCGTAATCATGCCGCTTGCCTTAAACAAAATCCCGGAAAGAATATGCAGGCAGACAGTCTGATAGTTAAACTTTCCCGTAATCCCCCCGCGGCCGCCTAGAAAATCAAGGGAAGCATAAGTCCAGTTTTCGCTGGAACAAACCCTTGACCACGGCTCATGCCGGCACTTATAAGGAGCGCGCATTGTCAGAAGGTGTTTTATTGTCACATCATGAATTGTCTTTTCGCCCCGCTTCACCCTGTACTCCGGAAAATAATCGAGCACCCTGTCGTCCACGCTTTTTATCTGCCCCTTATCAAGAGCAATGCCAATCAGCAGGGCCACGACGCTTTTTGTTGCAGACATTATGTGCGTGCAGTCGTCCTCCTTGTAATTGTTCCAGCAGTCGGAATATATCTTTTGATTATCCTTGCAGGCCACCAGCTGACAGATATTGGGCTGCGTCTTTTCGATTAAACCGTGAAGTTGTTCTTTGGTCATGTTTTTCTCCTGTAACGGACTCATTATACCCCCTCTCACTTTTTGCCGCTTCTGAATTCGTGCTGTTTTCGAAAAATTTTTGCCCATGGTACCATGGGCAAGGGGATTGACAGATCCCCTTTAAGCGAAAACTTCGCTTACGCTCGTTTTCGCTTAAAGATTTTTAAACAGAAGGTAATCTTATGGAAAATGAAAAATCAACTGTTGCATCAGATGAGATTTCTGCTGTTGACGCACACCTTGCCCGTATGACGGGATTTTTGCTTGCTGAGCACAGATATTACTATTGGGCAATTGGGTGGGGCTTTCATGCACTCAAGAGCTATCAATCGTTGCATGGAGAGAAAACTTTTATATATGAGGAATTCATTGATTTTATAATCAGGGGAATAATACTTCGCAGTCTTCGCAATTTGGAAAACGATGCTTCATTGCAAAATGATTCCGGACTCAATGAAATTGATTTGAAACGGATAAAAATACGCGCCATAAAAGATTTTATCGATTTTAAGTATATGCTCTCCGAGATAAGTGGAGAAAACGAATCTTCGGTTTCAATAAAAGAATCCCTTAAAAATGAACTTTCGGAAATTGAAAGCGGAATGAAAAAAATCTTTTGTGGTCTTGCAGAAAATTCTGAGGAAAAGAAAACATTTGAAAAAGATGTGCTTTCGATTTCGCAGTATAGAGATGATTGTAAAAAACTGAGCGTTATCAAAGATTTTTTTGAAAAAACATTTTTCTAATAAGGATAAGGAGGAAAATGTGGAACTGATGCACTTTAAGCCGATTGAGGTAGATGGAAAAGCCAGATACCAAGAAACAACAATATCCGTCGGGGAACCGAATTCCTCGGTGCTATCCATGTTGGACTTGTTCTTCAGACCAAAAGAAAAATTAGGAGAAGATATTTTTGAAAAAATATTTCCCAAGGAACTTGATGTTCAAGAGAACCATAATATGATTCTGAAAAACAGGGAATATTTTCCGTGGAACGGATGGATGTTCCGAGGACACACGAAATCATCGTATCATTTGCAAACAAGTTTCGAGCGGCTTTGCATGAACAAGCCTCTTGAGCAGGATTTGTTTTCCATGGAACTTGGAATAATACGCAACTTCAAGAGAACCGCAAGGGGATTCTTTCCAGAACTAAGTTCAGTAAACGACAAAGACACTTACGAGTTCATGGCATGGCTTCAGCACTTCGGAGGCGCTACACGATTTCTTGATGTTTCATATTCTTTCTTCGTTGCACTTTACTTTGCAATCTGGCATACAAATTTCTTTGACAAGTCAGAGTCCGTGCGTGGCGAATGTTCTGTCTGGTGCTTTAATAGAATGTGGATGGAAAAGAAGTACAAGAAATTCCTGCCGAAAGAAATAATGAAATTGTATGAAACCTACGACATGTTCGGAAAGGATATAAAGATTCAAGAGGCGATTCTTGACTACGTTCCGATTCGGAAAAAAAACGGTGACGACATAAGCAATACTTTTCTCTCCGTCATAAACATGGAGCCTTACTACAAGAACCCCCGCATGGAAAGACAGAAGGGGCTTTTCATGATGCCTACAAACCCCTACCAGAGCTTCGAGAAAAACCTTTTCAACATGGTTGAAACGGATGATGAGTCATGGCGGATTTTGAAAATCAACATAGAGTACGACAACGATTCAATCCGAAGTCTGCAGAAGGCACTGGACGACATGAACATAAACCGCTTCGTGCTTTTTGATAATCTTGAAGGACTCTGCATAAACAACAATACAAAGACAAGACTACCCAACGACTCGCTCATGGTGTCACCTAACGCGAGCATATTCTATCCAAACGGAGAAATGAGATGATGAAAAAGAAGATTTTTATGATTTTGGTTGCCTTTGTGGCAATGATGACGAAAGTTTTTTCCCAGCAGGATGTAAAGAACATGGCTGTGGCAACTTTTGATGTGACGGGAAACGCAGTTACAAAAGACGAGGCGGATGCGATTACAGAATTGTATATTACAGAACTGGTCCGTACGAACAAAGTGAATGTTGTTGACCGTGCGAATTTTGACAAACTCATTAAAGAAATGAGCTTTCAAACAGGCGACTGGTCGAATCCAGAAAAAACAATGGCATTGGGAACTGCCTTGAATGCACAGATTATTGCGCGTGGTCAAATCATAAAGCTGGGAAGCAAGATGTATCTTTCTGCAACCGTGATTGACGCAAAAACAGCGAAGGTGATTTCATCTGCTCGCAAGCAATTTGATAGCATTGATGATATTTTCAACTTACTAAAGCCATTTGCAGATGATTTGGTCATATCATTAAGTCGTGTAGATGTGGATTGGGAAAATTTAAAAATCGGAAGCCTTGGTCCTGGCGGTGGCTTGATTTTCCATATAGAAGGCAACAAGTATTATGAATGTAGCGAGCTTCTTGGTGTTGCTGATTGGGAAGGTGCAAAAGCTATGTGTAAGGCTTACAAAGGTGGTGGATATACCGACTGGTATTTGCCAACAAAGGACGAACTGAACTATGTCTACTGGGAACTTCGTAGAACTGGTAAAATTTCTGGTAACGACTGGCACTGGTCGTCGTCTCCCTTCGGTAGTATCGGCTATAAGTATTATGGCGTGTGGGTACAGAGGTTCAGCGACGGCAATCAGGACTACCACGACAAGGGCAATTCACGTTGTGTTCGTGCGGTGCGGGCTTTTAGCAATTAAAACACACTCCTGACCGAATACTGCTCCATATCAATCGGCTCGTCAAAATCAGGGGAAACATACTTAATCGTGTCACGGAGGGAGCCGAACTGCGGCAGGATGATGGTGTGGTAGTGCTATTTTCCGCATCATCTTACGGTTGCAGGGAGATAAATCGGGCAAACCTGGTGACCGTGCGTAGCTTTGAGTCTGACATTGTATAAAAAGGTTGAATGCCTCATTTCTGAGGGCTGCTGCCTGCATGAAACATCTTTTACCTGATATACACTTAGCACATCACAACGGAAGAAAAAAATGGTCATTCAGACTTCGCTCAATGACCGGACAAATTACAAGGAGGAACCAAAAAATGAAAAAACTACTCACACTATTTATCGCCGCAGTTGCATCCCTCACCCTTTCCGCGCAGACCGTTGCGGTTCTTGATTTTGATACCGACAGTTTCTGCATCGGGGACACGACGGGAACCATGAGCGACTTGCTCACAGACGAGCTTGTGAACATCAGCCAC
>DGXM01000151.1 GCA_002396325.1 Treponema sp. UBA4232 | reverse complement strand
GGAGCGCGGGAATGACATTGTTTCGTATAAGTCGAAATTAGGGCTATAATGCATTTGACCTGTTTGACATGGATTATGCACTTGAATAAATATACGTTTTTTGATACAATATTGGTATGGAGGAGGTCTGTTTCCTAAAAGATTTTAGACCATCCCCTATGCCGCTGATTGACCGTTCGGCGGAATCATGTAAAATAAAAATCCAACCCGCTGCGGGATTTTATTCCGAGGGTACGGATAAAAAAAGGTACGGATATGGTTTACACGGACACACGCAACAAAAACGTAAAAGCTGATTTTAAAACTGCCGTCTTGAACGGAATGAATGTTTCCACCGGAGGACTCTATATTCCGGTTTCTTTCCCCAAACTTCCAGATTCATTTGTAAAGCGCATTCCAGAGCCCTCTTTCAGGGAGGTTGCATTTGAAATGGCAAAACCCTATGTTGAAGGAGAGATTCCAGACGGAGATTTGGAAGCCATTATCCAGGATGCGTATCCGTTTACCGCAAAGATTGTCCCGATTGACCATGTATCATATGTACTTGAGCTTTTCCACGGTCCCACCTGCGCATTCAAGGATTTCGGAGCCCGTTTCATGGCCCGCGTAATGTCTTATTTCAACCGCAGTGAAGACCAGAACCTGCACATTCTCGTCGCAACTTCAGGCGACACGGGTTCAGCGGTCGGAAGCGCATTCCACAATGTTCCGGGAATTGACGTGACGATTCTTTATCCCGAGGGAAAGATTTCACCTCTGCAGGAGAAGCAGCTTTCCACGTTCACAGGCAATGTCCGTGCTCTCAAAGTGAAAGGCACATTCGATGACTGCCAGAAACTTGTAAAGACAGCATTCACAGACATAGACCTCCGCAAGAAGTTCCGTCTTTCATCCGCAAACTCAATCAACATCTCCCGGCTTCTGCCTCAGAGTTTCTACTATATGTATTCATCTCTGGTTGTGAAAAACCGCATTCCCCAGGACAGCAAGATTGAAGATCCGTCAATCATCGTGGTTGTGCCGAGCGGAAACTTCGGAAACCTCACTTCAGGACTCATCGCCCGTGAAATGGGAGCTCCCATAAGAGGGTTCGTCGCAGCCACAAACTCAAATCACACTGTTCCCGACTGGATTGCAACAGGTGATTACAACGCACGTCCGTCGGTTGCCACTTTGAGCAATGCAATGGATGTCGGAGCTCCAAGCAATTACGAAAGAATCGCCGCAATGTATTCTCTCGATGAAGTGCGCTCAATGTTCGCTTCATACTGGACAGATGACGAAGGCACTCTTTCCGCAATAAAGGGATGCCACGACAAGACAGGATATACAATCGACCCGCACGGAGCCGTTGCATGGAAGGCATGGAATGACATCCGCCACGGTGCAATGGAAAAACTTCTTTCCGGCGAAAAAGGCGACTTTAAAAAGCCCGGTCTTACACCGAACATACCGGAATGGGCAAAAAGCGTTCCTGAGAAGAAAGCTGTCGGCATAATACTTGAGACGGCCCACCCCGCAAAATTCGGTTCAACGGTTGTTTCTGCAATCGGAAGAGAGCCCAGTATGCCCGACCGTCTCGAAAAAGTGATGTCGCTCCCCGACAACTCGATTCCGATGGCAAACGATTACGATACATTCAAAGACTGGCTTACATCGAATCTTTGATTGAATCAACAGGGCTGCATATGCGGCCCCGTTTTTTTTGCAGTGCTACATATTCGCATAAGTCTGCACGGAATCCTCAAGGTGTTCTATTTTGATTCCGGCCTGCTTGAACATTTCAATTGAATCCGCCTCGTCATGGTAATGCTTTTCACAGACCACACGCACAATACCGCAGTTTATGATGAGCATGGCACAGGTGCGGCAGGGTGTCATTTTGCAGTAGACAGTGGCACCGTCTATGGAAATTCCCCTTTTTGCAGCCTGACAAATCGCATTCTGCTCCGCATGAACAGTCCTTACGCAGTGCTGGGTGATTGAACCGTCGGCATGAATCATCTTGCGCATAAGATGCCCTGCGTCGTCGCAATGAGGAAGTCCTGCGGGGCTGCCGACATAACCTGTAACAAGAATCTGATTGTCGCGTGCTATGACACATCCGCTTCTTCCGCGGTCGCAGGTGGCCCTTTTTGCAATGGTCCTGGCCACTTCCATAAAATATTCATCCCAGGTGGGCCGCACATACTTTTCTTCGGTGTTTTCTGTTGACATCAATATCTCCTGCTGTTTGAATACGGCCTGCCAGACAAAAAAAATACCGTCTGAGCACAACCGGCAGAACCAGTATATCCCCAAACGGCATTGTATTTCAATAGAAAGATTTCTCTGCTTCCAACCTAAAGTCTTCAGATGCAAAACAAATCAACCGATGTTTCCCTTCACCGACTCGAAGATGATGTCGGCAAGGAAGATGAAAGCAAGCACCCATGTGACTACAGGGATTTCCTTTGCTTTCTTTCCTGCAACCTTTGCAATCACGTAAGAGATGATTCCCCATGCGATTCCCTTGGAAATTGAATATGCAAAAGGCATTGTCATAATCGTGATGAAAGCCGGGATGCCTTCCGTTGGATCTGCAAAATCAATTGCAGTGACAGACTTCATCATAAGATAACCCACGAAAATGAGAGCCGGAGCGGTGGCAGCAGATGGAATGAGACCGAAAAGAGGACTCAGGAAGAGCGCCAGAAGGAAGAACACTGCCGTGACCACTGAAGAAAGACCGGTGCGTCCACCTGCGGCAACTCCGGAAGAACTTTCCACGAATGATGTTACGGTAGAGGTTCCAAGACATGCACCGGCAACAGTACCTACGGCATCGGCCAAAAGCGCGCCCTTTGCATTCAGTATGTTTCCGTCCTTGTCCTTGAGATTTCCCTGCTCTGCAACTCCCATGAGAGTGCCGATTGTGTCGAACATATCCGTAAACAGGAAGGTGAAGAACACGACAAAGAATTTAAGCGAGAATATTCCGGTAAAGTCAAACTTGAAAAGAAGCGGTGATGCAGGTGTGCTGACCGGGATAAAGTTTTCCGGCACCTTTGTGACACCGAAAGGAATACCAATGATTGTGGTGAGTGCAATGCCAATGAGAATGGCACCAGGAACCTTGAGCACATAAAGAACGATTGTGGCAATAAGACCAAGCACTGCGACAAGAGCTGTTGAATGCTGCACGTCAAGATTTACGAATCCCACGAAAGTGCCGGTTTCAGCCTCGCCCATCGAAATGCCTGCATTGTGCAGACCAATGATAGTGATGAAAAGACCGATTCCGACCGCAACAGCCTTTTTAAGTGATGCGGGAATAGACTTTATGATTGCCTCGCGTATGCCAAGAAGCGACAGGATGATGAACAGAATTCCTTCAAGAAGAACCGCAGTCAATGCAAACTGCCATGTGCATCCCATGCTGAGAACGACAGTGTAAGTGAAGAAGGCGTTCAGACCAAGTCCTGGAGCCAATGCAATCGGGAGATTTGCGACAAATGCCATTACCAGTGTTGCGATGGCAGAAGACACTGCTGTAGCGGTGAAAACAGATCCCTTGTTCATACCCGATGCAGAGAGAATATCAGGGTTTACCGCAAGAATGTAGGCCATAGCAAGAAATGTGGTGATACCGGCAACAACTTCACGGCTGACGGTGGTTCCGCGTTCCTTGAGCTTAAAGAATTTTTCCATAGATTCCTCCAAAAAAATGTTCTTCCATTATATCATATCCAGCACTGATTTGCAAATTCCCATACTCATTGTTCAGGGCTTCAGCATCCATTGAACA
>DGXM01000114.1 GCA_002396325.1 Treponema sp. UBA4232 | reverse complement strand
TGCTTTTTTCCTGCGTCCCACTGCTTCATTTTGAACGCTAATAGCAGAACTGATGCTGAGGCCCTGCCCTAAAATTTTACGCAAAACCACAATCACACATTTCAATTCATCAGATAACAGGAACTCCGACATAATATAATAGAAGATTTTTGAATATGGAGGTTTTATGATGGAACTTAGCGCAACTGAAAAAGCCGCCGTTGAAGGCATTCTTTTGGGAGATGTCGGGATTGCAGGGGCAGAAGCCATTGTACGGGCATTGAAAATGAGAGGTCTGCTCGTGGGAGCCGTTCTACCCAAATCACCGGGGGCTGAAAAGACCGGGCATTTTCTGGACAGATTCTGGGATTGGAGACACTCGCCGTATGTCCGAGAAAAACTTGCAGTCGGACAAAGCATCCACAAGCGTTACGTTGAAATTATGAAAGCAAGATGCCGCCTTTATTGGAGACACATTTCCGACATACCCGTTGGAGAAATCACCGTCAAAGACATACGGGCACATCTTTGCCGCCTAGCCACTTTGCCGCAGCTGGTGATTACAAGCAAAAAGGATGCCGATGGAAAAAGGATTTACGAACGACGCATGCTCAAGGCTGAAACTGTAAATCAGATTGTGAGGGCCGCAACCTGTGCCCTGCGGTGGGCCTACAACAACGGACTCACCTCGAACGACTGCTTCAGCGGAATCCGGTACTGCCACGTTACCCCGGAAAAAAGGCATGTGATGACGATGAGCCAGGCCGCAAAACTATTTTCAATTCCGTGGGATGATGACGAATCAAAACTCGCAAACCTTACCTCAGCCTGCACGGGGATGCGCATGGGAGAAGTTCAGGCACTCCATCTTTCAGACCTTGGAGACGACCGAATTTTCGTAAGACACAGCTGGGCCAGACTCGACGGACTTAAATGTCCGAAAAACGGCAGCTGCAGGGAAATTATGACTCCGAAACCGCTTATTTCAATGCTCAGACGCAAAGCAGAAAAAAATCCCTGGTTCAACGAGTGCGATCCTTACATTTTCTGGAGCCCGAGCAAAAACAAACCGGGCGGAGGACAGAAATGGAACAAATCCCTCAAAAAGTCGATTCTCAAGGCAGGACTGGATGACTGCGGCACCGTGACATTCCACTGCTGGAGACATTTTTTCACCACGAATATGGCAGACAATATTGACGAACGCAAACTTCAGCTTGAGACGGGACACAAATCTCTGGATATGCTTGAACACTATGCCGCCCATCGAAGCGAAGAGGCAATGGAAGAATTGGGGCTCGTATCCAACAGACTTTTCGGAAGACTCGTCATCCCCGGACTTTCTCCATTCTCCAAAAACGGTTGAATTTTTTCTATATAACGTGTATTCTATTCGGAATGTATCTGCTGAGTTTCAGATGGAACCGCGGGCATAAAAAAGGACTGTAGTTATGGAAATTTCAAAGTACGAATTGGATGAGTGCAGCTCATACGTGAACCGTTGCCGTGAAGAAGTGGCAAAAAGACTTATTGGACAGAAAGAAATTGTTGACGGAATCCTCACCGCTCTGATTGCAGGAGGACACATTCTTTTGGAGGGCGTCCCCGGATTGGCGAAAACCCTGGCAGTACGCACTTTCGCAGAAGTTTCAGGCCTCGAATACCGCAGAATCCAGTTCACCCCTGACCTTCTTCCCGCAGATGTCACAGGAACTTTAATCTATCAGCAGGCAATGGGTAAATTCGCCGTAAGACGCGGCCCCGTGTTTTCAAATGTGGTGCTTGCCGACGAAATCAACCGTGCCCCCGCAAAAGTCCAGTCGGCTCTTCTTGAAGCAATGGCCGAACACCAGGTAACAATCGGAGAAACCAGCTACCATCTTCCCGAACCTTTTTTCGTGCTTGCCACACAGAACCCCATCGAACAGGAAGGCACATACAATCTCCCTGAGGCAGAACTTGACCGTTTCCTGATGAAGCTTGTGGTCAGCTATCCCACGCCCGAAGAAGAAATGCAGATTGTAAAGTCAAACGGCGAAGCACCGAATCTTCCCGTAATGCAGGTGTTCTCGCCAATGGCCCTTGAAAAATGCAAAACCGCAGTCCAGGCCATCACCGCAGACGACAAAATCATCAGTTACATTGTATCCATAATCAGCGTGACCAGACCGGATCCCTCCCGCAACGAACGCAGGGCTTCCGCATCTCAAAGAAAAAACGACATTCTTCACTACATTTCATTCGGTGCATCCCCGCGTGCAGGAATTGCATTGCTCCAGTGCTCAAAAGTGGCCGCTCTTTTCCAGGGAAGGAGTTTTGTGCTGCCCGAAGATGTTCAGTCCGTTGCAAAACAGGTTCTCAGGCATCGTCTTGTGCTCAACTACGAGGCTTCCGCAGATTCAGTCACCGCAGACGACCTTATTTCCAAAATCATTGAGCTTATGCCTCTTCCTTGAAAACCGGAGATGCTTGAAATGGACAAAGCGACCCTTGCAAAAAAAGCGTCTCTACTCCACCTGAATTCCGTTGCCCTTGCCGAAGGAATGAGAAGCGGTTCTTTCCGTTCCCTGTACAAAGGACGCGGCATCGAATTCAGCGGTGTACGTGAATATCTGGACGGAGACGACATCCGTGCAATAGACTGGAACGTTACCGCAAGAATGGGAAAGCCATTCGTGAAGCAGTATGAGGAAGAGCGCGATTTGAATGTGATGCTGATTGTCGATGTGTCCCGTTCAATGCGCTCAGGCTCCGGAAGACAGTCACGACTTGATATGGCGCTGGAATGTGCATCACTTGTAACGCTTGCATCTTTCCACAATTCATCCCCGGTTGGTGCAGTCATTTTCGACGGCGAGATTCAGTTCAACTGTCCCCCTGCCCCCGGCCACGATCAGGTGATGCTACTTCTTTCGGAATTTTCCACAATCGGCAAACACAGCAAAAACGGTTCGGCTCTCGACAATGCGCTTTTGGGGGCACGCAAACTTTTGAAAAAACGCACACTCGTAATGATTTTTTCCGACTTCCGCACATCCGAATGGGGGGAATCCTTCGGCAATCTGTGTCAAAAACACGACGTGATTGCAGTCCGCATTACCGATGCCCTTGACGAAATTCTGCCGTCTGTAGGTGCAGTTCCGTTCACAGACCCTGAAAGCGGATTCCGTCTTGTGCTTCCGACTTCCTCTCCGAAATTCCGAAGAGCCTGGCGTGAAGAACACGATACTCAGATGGATTTGTGGCGGCACGAATGTATCAGGCAGGGCGGCATACCACTTGTCTTGAACACAAAGACAGACCCGCTCAAAGAACTCACACGTTTTTTTGAAGCCAGAGAAAGGTGAGCGTAATGAAGGGAAAGTTTTTTTCGGCCGCGTTGGTTTTCACAGCACTACAGTTTTCTTCTATTATAAATCCCATTTCCGCATCCGCACAGGGAAAAGCCTCTGATGATTTTGTTCAGCAGGTCGTGATTCCCCCTGAAGTTTACGTTGGAGACAAAGCCCAGCTTCAATACACTTTCAACAGCCCAATAGATTTTTTCGCACAGGCTGATCCTTCGCATCTTTCAGGAGACACACTCTACATCAATCCGGCGGAACAGGCATTCCGAGCCGAAAACGGAGAATTCGACGTAAGCAAGGTTTCCCTCCACCGCAACGGAATGACTTACACTCTCGTTGTGGATTTCACCGCGTGGACTCCGGGCTCCATAGATTTTCCCCCGTTTGATTTGAACGCATACTGCCGCATGACAACGGAAGGAAGTTCTGTGGAAAACCTTGTTTCATTCGAAGTTGATTTGGAGCCTCTCACCGTTCCCTCTCTTTCCGAAAGAATGAATTCCGTGGGTCTCCGTCCACCTGCATCTCCACTGCTCATTCCCGGCACCAACTACATCGTGTGGACCCTCATTGTGACCGGAGTAATCATCCTTTTCCTTCTGGGACTGATTCTTGTGAAATTCCCGGTCATTCGGGAAGCCGTTTACTCAATCAGAGAAAAAATGGGACTTCTGCGGAATTCACGGGTTGCAAAAAGACATTTGAAAAAACTGCTTTTGCGAAAATCATCAGACATGGAATTCGCACGCTCCTGGCAGCAGATTATGAGGTCTTATCTTTCCGCTAGATTCGGAACTTCCTTTTCCTCCGTCACCACACGCAACCTGGCCATGGTAATCAACCGCGCCACCGGCAATATGATGTCGGAAGAACAGGAAGGCTCGCTTATGGATTTGGTCTCCCTTTTCATCCGCACTGACTACATACTTTTTGCAAAAGACTCCATCGAATCTCAGCAGCTCCCGAGAGAAGACCACGAAGCCGCATTTACCGAAGGCGAAAGAAACGACATCGTAGAGATTTCCAAATCCTGCATTGACGGAATGGAATCCTCTGAAAAAAATCAGGAGGCTTTGCTGTGATAGAATTCGAAAACATTGCAGCCTTTTTTCTTCTGCTGCTCATTCCGGTATTTTATTTTCTACGCTACGCAGGCATTTTCCGTCCTATTATGATTCCGCTCACACTCGGCAACTGGAAGGGACACTATTTCCAATGGCCAAATCATTTTCGGAAGGCAGTCTCGGCACTGGCATCGATTCTTGCGGTCGCAGGTTTCACAGCCCTTGTAACAGCCTATGCAAATCCCGTGGTGCACAAACAGGAAAAAGTTTATTCCTCAAGAGGAGCGGACATCCTTTTTGTATTGGACACAAGTCCTTCAATGGCGGCTCAGGATATGTCAGGTCTCAGAAGAATTGATGCGGCAATACAAGTGATTCACACTTTGGAGTCAACGGAAGGCGGAGATTCAATCGGCCTTATCGAAATGGCAAAAGAGGCTGCGGTTGTAGTTCCACCCACAATGGACAGAAATCTTTTTTTCAACAAACTCGATTCGATTGTCCTTGGTGAGCTTGGAGACGGAACCGCAATCGGCAACGGACTCACCTGTGCGATAATGCATCTTGAAAGCTCAAAGTCGCCGCGCAAAAGCATTGTGCTGATTACAGACGGAGAACAGAATTCTGGAACAATCCACCCGGACACTGCCTGCCGTCTCGCAAAAGAAAAAAACATCATGCTTTACATCGTCGGTATCGGAACCACAGGCTCTGCCCTGCTTGAATACGTGGATCCCATAACCGGGCAGGTTTATTCCGACATTTTCAATTCAAGTTACGATGCAACACTTCTTGCAAAACTCGCCGCCGAAGCAGACGGAAAATTCTACGAGGCAGACAACGTCAATTCCCTTGCACAGACTCTTGATGCAGTGGAACGCAGTGAAAGCATCGTGCAGACATATCACATTAAAAATACAGACAAGGAATACTACCCTCTTTTCACTATGCTTGGCTCGATTTTTCTTTTGCTTGCCGTATTCCTTCGCAGATTCGTGCTGCAGGAGGTGTTATGAATCTTACAGTTGAACGGCCCATGGCTTTGTATGCACTGGCACTCATAATCCCCTATCTGTGGTATATGTTCCACCGCTTTTCACGCATTGCCGCAAACCTCGGAAGGCAAAGGGCCCTTATAAAAGACAGTTCAATCCTTTCCCGCCACAAAACGGCATTTGTCCTGCGCACTCTTTTGCGAGCGATAGCATGGTCCATGATAGTCATCGCATTCGCAGGAGTTTCATGGGGCACGCAATTCGTTCCTGTTCAGAAAAACGGACGGGCTGTAAGTCTGGTGTTCGACATCTCGCACAGCATGGAGGCCGCGGACGCTCCCGGTGGAATGACACGACTTGAATCTGCGGCACGTTATGCGGATATGCTTCTTGAAAAAATGCCCTATGTATCAGTTTCCGTTGTCATCGCAAAAGGCGACGGTGCAGTTGCAGTCCCCATCACGGAAGATGTCGAGGCTGTGCGCACGGTGTTGACATCCCTCTCCCCGCGCCTTATGACGGCACAGGGAAGCAGTCTTGGCAAAGGAATCGAAAAGGCTCTCACGACTTTCCCATCCCACACTTCACAAGCGGCAAACATCTGGCTTTTTACAGACGGAGAAGAAACCGACTCTTCTTTGGTATCATCGCTCACACAGGCCATGAGATTCGGAGTCCCCGTTTCAATCATAGGATTCGGATCCGAGCGCGAAACCACAATCACTGCGGGAGACGGAATAACTCAAGTGAAAACCGCACTCCGTTCCCAGGAAATATTAAAGGCAATCGAGACGGCCAAAACAAAGGGCATTCAGACCCAGTCAAATCTCACAAGCGAAATCCGCTACATCGATGCCTCCGAAGTAGGATCGGCAAATACCCTGCTTTCTTCAATCAACGGAATCCGCACAGGCACAGCAGATTCTGGAGACCAGTCGGTGATTTACGAAATCCACCCCATCGACAGGCACGCGGCATTTCTTCTTCTTGCCATCGCCTGCATTGCGGCATCTTTCGTTTTCGGCGAGCTCACAATCACCAAACCCAAGTCGATTATAAAAAAAGCGTCTTTGTCGGCACTTGTTGCATCAACAGTAATCTTCACAGGATGTCCCGCAGAAAAAATTCGCGACGGAGCAAAAATCCTCGAAGGCCGACTTGAATGGAACCAAAAGAATTATCAAAACGCCGTGGCCCATTTCATGCAGGTGGAGGAATCGGCGGAAGCCCGTGGTGACGAACAGATGAAGCAATATGCCGTTTACGGACTTGCAACCACTTATCTTATGCAAAACGAAAACGAGGCGGCAAAGGAAAGATTCGATTCAATCTCAAGTCAATCGGAGGACTCCATAAGATTTGCAGTGCTTTACAACAACGGCATACTTTACCACCGCAACGGAGACTATCTTTCGGCGGCAAACTGCTTCAAGGAAGCGCTTATGATAGACAGCACGAACCTGAACGCAAAAATAAATCTTGAGCTTTCGCAAAAAGAAGCGGAGGCACATTCGAAGACACAGGAACAACAGCTGACCCCCATATCCGAAAATACAGAAGAGCATTCGTCGCTTGAAAACGCGCTCTATTCCACAATCAGGGAGAACGAACAAAAGCAATGGAAAAATCAACAGCAGGAATCAGAAAGTTCGGCGTTGGACTACTAGCCGCGCTGCTATTGGAGCTTTTCGCACCGGCCCCGGTACAAAAGGCAAGTGCAGTCTCCTGGGCATATCTTCAGACTCTCAAATTCCGTAAGGCGGACAAATATTTTTTCACGAATATGGACTGTTCATTCAGCGTAAATATTGAAACCGTTTCACCGGACAAAGTGGCAGTCTCCGTAAACGATGTGCCGGAACACGTAAGCTTTGTGTCCATGAAAAAGGAAACCTACATTCCTTCCGCAACAGCTTCCAGCGACCAATACGGAACCACAATCATACTGGCGTTCAGATTCGACAAACCCGGCTCTTATCAAATCCGTGCCCTTGACCTTCGTGTGGATCAGACTTACAGCCGCATCGCGTTCGAACCTGTCTATGTGTACGAAAACCCACGCAGCGTAAAACCTCAGGCCTCAATCTCATTTTCAGATCCGGCATACAGCACAAGTTCAAAGAAAATCACTGTGCAGGCAGGAAAGCATCTTGAGTTCACTCTTTCCGTAAAATACGCAATACAAATTGAATCTTTCGCCTGGTCAATTCCCCAGGACTCTCTTTTCACAGAAGTGAAGCGCTACGAAATCACACAAAGCGAAAATGCAGGGAATGACTTTTCTCCCGATGCGGTTCCCGTTGCCACATTCGACTGGCAGCCACTCAAAGAAGGTGATTACGAGTTTCCCAGCTTCGACATTATTGCAACGTCTTTCGGAGGCATAAAACACAATGTTTCTGTTCCCGAATACAAAGTCCATGTGGAACCGGGAGTCGTTGAACAGAGCTCAGCACCTGAGTCCGCACTCTACGCATACGCTTTTGCAGAACCGGCGGAAAAAGAAAGCGAAGAAAAGTCCGCTGTAGTCACAACGGCTGAACTGGAAAATCTTCTGGAACTTCATCAAAAAGAAAGACATTCATTTCCCGTGATTTCAAAAGCGGCAAAAGAACGCAGGCAGGCGGAAATCAACCTGGGATTAAGTCCGTCTTCCTGGGCGGCAAGTGTTCCACTGCTCATCCTTCTCTGGGCCCTCACGGCAATCACGATGGCGGCAACAATACTGCTTTTTGTTTTAAAAAAAATACCGTGGGCCGCAACCATCCTTGCAACCGGCGTGTTCTTTTTAGTCACAAGCATTTTCTACGCCCACAGTGCATCCCTTTCCACTGCGATTTTCAAAGGCGGCGGAATCAGCACCATTCCCGAAGAAAGCTGCACACCCGGAGGCTCTGTACCAACGGGCACAACGGTTCAGATTGTAAGAAAAGCAGGCGGCTGGCTTTACATCAAAAGCAACGACACTTACGGCTGGGTCCCCGAATCTTCCGTAATGCTTATAAAATGAGGTGATTATATGAATTTTGCAGACATTTTGGACGAATGGGACAGCATACAAAAATCCGCCGGAAAACAGCCTCAAGGAAAAAAGCAGAAAAAAAATCAGTCTTCACGAAGCCTGCAGGCAGACTACGAACGACAGATGGAAGAGGACAACAACAAAAAAGCCAATCCGATTGATGTATGGCTCAATCAGCACGGCACGATAAACAAAGATAAGATTGCGGATCAGGCAGAGCAGGAGTCTCTTCTTCACAACCGCAGCTATCTGAAAAACATGAGACCGCAGGCAGTAATTGATTTGCACGGGCTCACCCGCGACGAGGCATGGGCCAGACTGAACGGATTTGTCTCCGACTGCATACGAAAAAACCTGCGAAAGATTTTGATTATCCACGGAAAAGGAAACCACAACACGAACAGTGACCCTGTGCTCGGCGAGATGGTGCAGAAATTCATTGAACAGGACAAAAGGCTCGGCACATCGGGACATCCCGACAGAAACAACGGCGGTTCGGGCGCAACATGGGTTCTCATAAAACAGAATGCATGAATTTCAGATACACGCGTCATCCTTCTAATTTTTTGATATTTTTCGCCATCGACTCTTGTATTTACGGAGAAAATTGTTTATTTTTATATTGATGGACGATTTATACAAAGTTCTGGGGGTCGAGAAATCAGCCTCCGCAGACGAGATTAAGAAAGCTTACAGAAACCTCGCATTCAAATATCACCCCGACAGAAACGGCGGTGACAAAAACGCAGAGGAACAGTTCAAGAAGATTAATGAAGCTTATTCCGTTCTCGGCGATGAAACCAAGCGCAGACAGTATGATCTTTACGGCTCGGGATCTTCTTATTCTTCGCAATCGTCACAGTCATCCTATGGCGGGTACAGTTCCGGCAGACAGTCATCAAACGGCACATACGGCAGTTACGGTTCCTACGACTGGTCTGACAGCGGAAATCCGTTCTGGGAATACTTCAATCAGCAGAACCGCCGTTCAAACACGCAGAGTCAGCAGGATCAGTACCGCGGACAGAATACATACACCTGGACAAGCAGACGCGCATCTTCCAGTGTCACGCGCAAAGAAGGCGTGGTCCTTCTGCTTACAGGTATTCTGCAGGCATTCGCAGGGTTGGGACTTTTGAGGATTCTATCTTGGTTCTTCCCGCTGAATATTATCAGTCTTGTGTGGGGCATAAAGGGGCTGGTCAAGGCGGCTCAATCGCTGAAGTACATCTTCCAGCCTTCAAAATAAGCCTCGGCGGCAATACCGGGGCCTTTATGAATGTTTAGCGTTCGCGGAAAATTATTCTTCCACGGTTCAAATCATACGGAGAGAGTTCGACTTTTACGGTGTCTCCTGGTACGATGCGGATGTAATGTTTGCGCATTTTTCCACTGAGATGGGCAAGAATGACATGTCCGCCATTCTGCAACTCCACGCGGAACATCGTGTTCGGGAGAGCTTCTTTTACTACGCCTTCAACTTCAATAGCTTCGTCTTTGTTGGCCACAAATTCCTCCAAGAATTTATTTGCTTTTTTTACAAAATATACTTATACTAGTATGTACAAAATAGAGCAAATTGTCAATAAAGGGGATTTAGTATGAAAAAAGACTTTATAGAAAAGCAAAAGCAAAAGCTTATAGAATTGAAAAACGAACTGCTTGCCACCATCAACGGGCATAATGAACAGGTTTCAGACATTGCCGGAGTTTCCGAACCGGGAGACGAAGCCGATATTGCATCCCAGCGCATCGAAGGGACACTTATGAACGAGCTTGGCGAGCAGAGCACACGCCGATTGAATATGATTAACGCCGCGTTGGACCGCATTGAGCAGAATCAGTACGGAATCTGCCTGCTTTGCGAAAAACCCATTCCAGAATCACGTCTGGAAGTGCTTCCCTATGCACCGCTTTGTGTTGACTGCCAGGCCCGCCAGGAAAGAAGAGACCGCTAAATCTTTCTGAATGCCGCTTTTCCGCCTGTAAAATACATGATTTCCGTATATCCTACGCTTTTTGCCAGATTCAATGCTTCGTCAAATGCAAATTCAAGATGCTCGGGTGAATGAGCGTCGGAACTTACGGTCACAGGCACATGCAGGCGGCACAACTCCTCAAGAAATTCACGGGAAGGATAAGGAGTGTCGAGGTATCCGCGGGCCATTCCGCCTGTGTTGATTTCCACGCACACTCCGCTTGAGGCGATGGCCTTTGCCGTCTCTCGTATCTGCTCACGATACCACGACTCTCCTTCATCAAAGAGCCTGTCTGGTGCTTTGGGTGAATTCTGTTTTCTAATAAGGTCGCAGTGGGCAAGGATTGCGAAATCTCCCTCACGGAGCATTTTCCTTTCACATTCAAAATAGGCCTGCACTGCTTTTTTGCGGTCACCCCCGTACACGGCATCAATTTTTTCCCTTGTGTCTGGAAATTTTCCGTCAGCCTCGTAAAATCCTTTGTCTCCGGGCACGAAATGAACGGCACCAATCAAGTAATCAGGCGCGAATTCCGCATACCGGTCCATACGGGGCGAACATACGCCTTCTATATAATCAGCCTCGAATCCCAGCATCACTTCTATGTCTTTGGCATAGCCGCTCTTGAGTCTTCTTATTTCGTCGCAGTAGGCCATGTGATTCTGATACGGAATGTGCCAGCTGCTTGAAAAGGGCTGCATCGAATGACTGCTGAAACCAAACACGTCAAAATGTTTTTCAACCGCAGACTTGAGCATCTGCTCGGGGCTGGCTTTTCCATCGCAGAAAGTCGAATGTGCATGATAGTTTGTTTTCATAAAACCTCCGTTGCATTTCCAAGGAAACGTTCAGATTGAGGCAGACCACTTTTTCACCAGATTTCTGAGCTCCATAAAATCTATGGCAAAATCCATACGGGCGGCTTCTATCGCAACCCTGTCACACACTTTTGAAGCCTCGTCCATCGTCTTTGCAATTTCAGCGAGTTTTTTCGCACTAACCGAAGCACTGCTTCCCTTCAAAGTATGGGCATATTTTTCAAGCGCATCGAAATCAAGATTTTCCTTTTCAAGCTCCTCGCCGATTTTCTCAAGAGTCTTTTCAGTGCCGTCAAGATACATTCCCATAAGATTGTTGGCAAGGGTGCGGTCGTCTCCGACTGTGTCCATAAAATCCGCAACATCCCACAAATCTCCGGCGCGGTTTTTCACATTCGTCAGAGACAGGATGTTTTTCGCCTTGGGAAGAAGGAGCACGGCATTCCATTTCTCGAGCATCTGCTTGATTGATTCCCTTTTGAACGGCTTCACAAGGATGTCGTTAATGCCCTGCTTGCGGTACTGCACGAAATCGTCCTTGTCGTTGTTTGCGGTACAGGCGATTATGATTCCGTTATAGTTTTTGCGTCTTATCTCAACCGTGGCATCCAATCCGCTTTTCACAGGCATAAGAATATCCATGAAAATCAGGTCGATGTCAGGATGGTCGTCGATTTTCTGAACAGCCTCCTCTCCGTTTTCCGCAGAAAAAACAGTGGCCCCGTAATGAATCAGGAATGTTTCTATTATTTTCCGGTTCACGGGATGATCTTCAGCCACAAGGATTTTCTTTCCGGCAGCAACGGAGGCATCCGAAAACACCATTGTTGATTCGGAATTCTTCGGTGCCGGAATGTTTTTCTCTTCTTCGGCAGGCGGCAGATCCAAGGGAGACGTGAATATTTCAATCAGAGTGTTCAGAAGAGGATTGATTTTCACAGGCTTATAGACGTAACCGTTGAACCAGTTGAGCAGCTTCATCTTTGCCTCACCACCCATCTGTCCTTCGGGAACCATAAGATAAAGCTTCATATTATTGTATTTGCTGGAATTGATTTCAGCACCGAGTCTCCATCCGTCCATTCCGGGCATGACCATATCGATGAATGCAATCGTGAACGGGGCACCGGCATCGGAAGCAGCCTTCAGTTTCGCAAGGGCTTCGTGTCCGTTGGTTGCAGGTTCAATGTCGCGGATTCCGAGAGACATAAGCTTTTCCGTCATACTGCGGAGGGCAACTTCCCGGTCATCGACAACAAGAATCTTTGTGCCGGCCGGAACTTCAAGCTTGAATCTTTTTTCGTTTCCCAGATTTGCAAGCTGAAGAGGGATTGTGAACCAGAAAATAGAGCCGCCGGTTGGATTTGAACGCACTCCGATTTTTCCGCCCATAATGTCAACAAGATTTTTACAGATTGAAAGTCCAAGGCCTGTTCCGCCGAATCTTCTGGTTGTGGAGGCATCCACTTGATAGTATTTGTTGAAGACCAAGGGCTGCTGCTCCACCGGAATGCCTATGCCGGAGTCTGACACTTCAAAATACATGTCTCCGTTCACCCTCTTCAGGACAACAAGCACGTATCCGTTGGAAGTGAATTTCACCGCATTTTTCACAAGATTGAGTATAATCTGCTGAACACGCACAGGATCACCCATAACCAACTTCGGAAGGGCGCTGTCTATGCTGGTGATGATTTCAAGTCCTTTGTTGAACGCCTCGATGCAGATTAAATCGACCACGTGTTCGGTCATCTCAACCACATCGAAGGGGATGTTCTCAAGCTGGAATTCATGGGACGTAATCTTCGTGTAGTCAAGCACATCGTTCGCAAGCTGAAGAAGCACGTTTGCGCTGAACTCAATCTGACGCACGTACTCCATCTGCTCTTTGTTCAGTTCCGTATCTTCCAGAAGCTCCGTCGTACTTATGATGGTCTGTATCGGAGTCCTGACTTCGTGCATCGTGCTAGCAAGAAAACGGGATCCTGTATCAACCGAATTGTTCTCAATATTTGCCTTCATGCCCCGACTCCAGCAACCGGCTATGCGGAAGGCTCCAACACGTCAAGAGCCTTTTGGATGATTACAGCAGGCTTTTGGGGTTTTGCAAGATAACTCTTTGCGCCAAGACTCAGTGCCTGAATGACAGCCTCCCTGCTGGATGCCTGCGAATACACAAGAATCGGAGTGCGGAGCCCCTGCCGCTGCAACTTGGCAAGAATATCGAATCCGCTCAAATCCGGAAGATAAAGATCGAGTATAATCACATCATATTTTTCTGTAGCGAGAGACTGCATGAAAGCAACGCCTGAATCGAACAAAAGTGCTTCGGCATTCACGTTCCTGAATGAATTTTTGAGAATTGCACCCGTAACCGCATCATCGTCGACAATGGCCACTTTGAGGGAACTTTCGTGCACGGCTTCTTCCATTGCGTTTCCACCGCCGTCCGCACCGAATCTCATTTCAATCGCGCCGCCAGACTGTTCAGCATCAGACCGAAGAAGCTTGTCGGAAACCACCTGGGCAAGGTCTGTGGTGGTACCGCTGTCAACAAGACTGCTCAAAACATCGGTCACATTGTCCACAACCTCAATGCCTTTGTAAAGCGGATGTCCGTCCAAAAGCTCACGGGTGAATTCATTCAACGAAAGGACCTTTACGTTAGTGCGCTTGATACGTTCGTCCTCTATTATATTGTCGAAAAGAAGCTCCAGGTTCGCGCCGTCAACAAATGTAAGCTCAAGATTGGTCATCATCAGGATGAGCTTCGGATCGTGGAAGGCACCGTGGTCGAGAATCTCCTTGAGTTTGTATTTGAGGAGAGAAAGCTTGTCGCGGTTGAGCCCCTGTGCAATCTCCACGAAAATGATGTTTCCATTCACGTGGGTCTCAAGCACGCAGGGGGTATCGTCGATTGTCAGCGTGGTCTTCAAAATCATGCTGATTGCTTCAAAAAAGACATCAAATTTTATGGGTTTGGCAAAATATTTCACCACACCGTATTTAACAAGGGCAGAAACCTGATTGCGCGGAATTTCCGGGCCGCTGATGATAATAGGAATACGCACTGCGTTGGGATCCTGAATCTTGCTGTCCAGAAAATCCTGCAGGGTGAGGATGTCGTTCTCAACGTCAATTATGACCAGATCAGGCAGCGTATTAACCAGTTTTTGGAATGCATCCCTGTCGCCGGCCGCAAGCTCCACCTTGACCTGTTCCGCCACCAACTTGTCTTTCAAAAATTCACCGAACAATGGCGGCGCATCAATCAAAAGCACCTGTTTCATATTCCCATTTTACTCCATAAGGTGTATAATTTCAACCATTAACTTTCAAAAATCGGAGGTTCGGAATGAAAAAAACCGTAGTGTTCATCGCGGACGGTTCGGAAGAAATAGAGACGCTGACTCCCGTGGATTATTTGAGGCGTGCCGGTGTGGATTTGAAAATTGTTTCCGTCGGAAATAAAACGGTACGCTGTGCACATAACGTGGTTGTTACCGCAGACGAAACCCTTGATGCCCTTGACACCGGTGATTTGCCGGATGCCGTGGTTGTGCCGGGTGGAATGCCGGGAAGCAAAAACATAGCCGAGTCCAAGGCCGCCGTTGATTTCATCCGCAGAATGAATGATTCAGGAAAGCTTGTGTGTGCAATCTGTGCGGCCCCCGCATTGGTTTTACCCGCCACTGGAGCACTTGAAGGACGCAAATGGACCTGCTATCCCGGAATGGAGGACAATGCCAAATCCTATGCCGCAAACCACACCGACGGAGTTCCCTTCGTGCACGACGGAAACCTCATCACAGGAAGAGGCCCGGGTGCGGCGGAGCAGTTTTCAATGGAGATTGTGAAGACGCTTGCAGGAGAGAAAACTGCAGACAAGATAAAGAGAGGCTCGGTGCAGCGCTGAGAAACAAACCGGATGTAACCTCGAAAAAAAAAAGATACCCTGGAGGATTAAATGAACGAAACGAATATTGAAGGCCTTGACGGCGTATCGGAAACATTGAGCACAGTGACCACGGGTGTTGTTGAAGAAACCCGCACTATGCTTCATCTGGATGAACTTGCAAACTACTTTACATGGGGAAATCTGATGAAGATGATCACAAGCGTCATCGCCATATTGATTTTCTACATCCTCTACCGAATCATAAAAAGACTGATTGTGAAGGCCGCCGCAAAAAAAGCGCAACCCGGAACCGTTAAGGCCATCACAAAAGCCGTGAGTTATGTTTTCTACGTGTTGATTACGATGTATGTCCTGAGTCTTTTCGGCATAAATCTTACCGCCGTCTGGGGAGCGGCAGGAGTGGCAGGAGTTGCAATAGGTTTTGCGGCCCAGACTTCAGTGAGCAATCTTATCAGCGGTCTTTTCGTAATAGTCGAGCGTGCAATGAAAAGCGGTGATTTCATCGAAGTTGCAGGCGTGAGCGGTACGGTTGATTCCGTCGGATTATTAAGCGTAACCGTAAACACTCTCGACAATCAGGCAATCCGCATTCCGAACAGCACCATAATCAACAGCAATCTCATCAACTACAGCAGACATGAAAAAAGAAGATTCGTGTTCGATCTTCCCATAAGCTACAACTCTGATATGGACACTGCACTCAAAGCGGCAAATGAAATTGCAGACACATTGATTAAGGACGGTGTTGTTTTCAGTGATCCTGCCCCGGTAGCTTTCTACGACGGATTCGGAAGTGCCGTAAATCTGAAGCTCGCAGTTTGGTTTGACCGCACCCAGCTGATTAAAACGAAAAACGCCGTGTACACAACAACCGTGAAAGTGTTCAACAAATACGGAGTGGTGATTCCGTTCACCCGCTACGACATCAGCCTTGTCTCATCGGACGGAAAAGATGCTGCAGGCAAAAAGATTCCCGCACTGGAAAAGGACGACGCAAAGACTGTTTCAAAAACAAGACGGCGCTCCGTAAAATCTGCCGACGTGAAGTCCTGAAAACAACGATGAGCACCGCAACAATAGCCCTTGCAGCAGCCGGAATCCTGTTGTTCATTTTCATCCTCGTGCTGATCGGCATTGCAAATGCGATGGTGAACGCATTTCTCATTCCCGGAAGCAGAGCCTGGAACAAAGTGGGATGGCAGGAGACTGAAAAAGAGCCTGATGACCCTCAGGAAAAAATCCTCTTTCAGCGAAAGCAGACAGTCCGCAATACCGCCAAAGACTGGATGGAGCACACCGAACACGAGGATGTCTGGACAGCCGCTTCGGACGGAGTGAAACTTCACGCACTTCTTTTTCGAAAGAAGTCCCCTTCAAACCGCTGGGTTGTTGTTGTGCACGGATACCGAGGCGGAGTGTACGAAACCTGCACTTACGGAATGAAATATTTCAACCGCGGATACAATGTGCTGCTTTTGGAAAACCGGACGAAAGGACAGAGCGGCGGAAAATGCGTGGGAATGGGGTGGCTTGAAAAGAACGACCTGCGCAAATGGATTGACTATATTATAGAAAAGAATGAAAACGCATCCATTGTGCTTCACGGAGAAAGCATGGGTGGCGCAACCATAATGATGGCATTGGGCGACAATCCTCCGTCACAAGTGGCGGCCGCCGTTTCCGACTGCGGATATACCGGGGTCTGGCAGCAGTTTTCCTATGTGATAAAAAACCATATGCACAAATCCCTTCTCCCGGTGCTTCACGTTGCAAATCTTCTGTGCAAAATCAGGTGCGGCTACAGTCTGAAAAAAGCATCTTCCGTGAATCAACTGCGGAAAAACACCGTTCCCCTCCTTCTGCTTCACGGTGGCAATGATGATTTTGTCCCCACAAAGATGATTATGGAAAACTACGTGGCGGCAGCAGGCCCCAAAGACTGGTTCATCATTCCGAACGCAGGCCACTGCCAATCGCAATACGCAAACCCGGATGCATATTGGAGCAAAGTGTGGGAATTTCTTGACCGCCATACCGCCTCAAAATAAAATTCCACTTGACGTTTTCAGCATCTTTTATTATTCTTATATATATGTATGGGATTTTGCTGTAAACAAAGTTCCTGTCCCTCGGCATTGCGGTTCCGCAGTGTCTTTGAATTTTGACGTTCCCTGATTCAAAACGCTCAATCCCCCCTGTAAAAGACGGTTTTCCACTCCACGGGAACTGCCGCATTTCAAAAACTAAGGAGAATGAACGCATGAAAAAAGAATTGTACCCGGTCTTCACTCAGGCATGTGAGATGGCAAAAGAACTTGCAGACATGCCCCAGCTCAGTCCCGAGCAGATGGACAGAATCTTCGCGCATATGAGCAATTCGGATATGGAAACCACCATCCGCACGCTCAGATATGCATATATGCTCATCCGTAAAGAAAACGCAAGCTGATTGTTTCTACAACGACTGCCGGTATCTCTCGTAAAGAAGCACTCCGGCGGCCACGGAGACATTCAGACTGTCGATTTTTCCGCAGGTAGGGATTGAAATCACAGTATCGCAAGCCTCAGAAAGAAGACGGGACATCCCCGAGCCTTCGCTCCCCATGACTATGCAGGTTTTTGGGGCAAATTTTGTTTTCTGCAATGACTCGCCGCCGGCATCTGCACCGTAAATCCAGAATCCCGCGTCTTTGAGCATTTGGACGGAACGTGCAAGATTTGCCACAACGGAAACAGGCACCCACGCACTTGCTCCCGCCGAACTGCGGGCTATCACCTGATTTTCCTGGACATCCGAAGCGGAACGTCTCTCCGGCAGAATCATCAACAGGGCGCCGAACTGGTCGCACGAACGCAGGATTGCTCCCACGTTGTGAGGGTCGGTCACTCCGTCCAGCATAATGACGGTGGCCTTTTCCGGACAGACGGAAAGCCATTGATCCAACTGCACCACATTCGCGGCCCGGGATTTTTCACCTTCGGCAAAAAGGACTATTCCCCGGTGCTCACGGATGGACTCCGGAAGACTTGAAACAGCATTGTCCAATTCACGGTCGGTTGTTTCTTCGGATAAGATGCCGGCCTGTTTTGCAAGCGAGAGGATTTTCTTGATTCTGGGGCCAGGCTTGGAATAGCGGATTGTCAATTCTGCATTGCCGGGGTGCTCGATGTATTCACGAACCCGTTCCTCCACAGCATGGAAACCTGTGTAAATATTCTGTGCCATATAAAAAAGACGTCTTCAATAGTTGTTGCTGGCGCAAC
>DGXM01000060.1:6881-9834 GCA_002396325.1 Treponema sp. UBA4232 | reverse complement strand
GCTTTTACCGCCGCTCAAAAAGTGGAGCAGCTTGTGACTGTTGCGGCCGGAGTGATGGGTGTTACCATCGCAAATTACGGAGGACAAAATCTTGGTGCAGGACGTATTGACCGCATAAAAGAAGGCGTGACAAAATCCGTGATAATCAGTGTGGGCTTTGCAATTTTTTCCGCGCTGCTTGCCTGGATTTTTAATGATCAGCTTGTGGGATTCTTTTTGGACAAATCTTCCATGACTCCTGAGCGATGGACTGAAATACTTGATGCCGCAAGAGTCTACCTTAGAATCTGCTCGGTGTTTTTTCCAGTGCTGTTCGTGATTTTTGTTTACAGAAATATTCTGCAGAGCATCGGAAAAGGATTCTGGCCGTTGATGGGCGGAGTGTTCGAACTTTTTGCAAGAAGCATTGCCGCCTATACTTTGCCCGCCTTGATGGGATTTGCAGGAATCTGTGCGGCAGAACCTTTGGCATGGGCCGCCGCGGCAATTCCTCTGGCGATAGCGTATTATATCACAATCAGCAGATTCATCTTGAAGGCACCGGCGTGATTTTTACTGTGCCGGAAGCAAAGGAATATTTCAGGGCTTTTGCAGGACATCCGTGTATGCATTTTCCGCAGCGTATACATTCCGCACTTCTTGGATTTGTCACCGGGTTTACATCCATTGGACACTCTGCATGGCATTTTCCGCAGCCTGTGCATTTTTCATAATCCACTTGAACGCGGCAGAGGGAGATTTTGTTTAGAAGGCCGTAGAGTGCACCTAAAGGACAGAGCAGTTTGCAGAAGAATCTGCTGATGAAAACGCTTCCGGTAATGACAATCAAAAGTATGGATGCCTTCATGAAAAAGAGTCCACCCAGAGAGCCGTGAAGTTCAGGATGGGTTGCAATCATCGGAATGCCGCCCTGAAGAGTGCCTGCCGGACAAATGTATTGGCAGAAAGCGGGAGAGCCTGTTGAGCTGGAAACCGGCAAAATGAAAACGAAGATGATGAGAACTGCATATTTTACAAAACGCAGAGGCTTCCATAGTTTCAGTTTTGGAGAGGGAATCTTGTGCAGCAAGTCCTGTATAAGCCCAAAAGGACAAAGAAAACCACAGACTGCACGTCCCAAAATCACTCCGACCGCCAGCAAAAATCCCGTTACATAAAATGAAAAATCAAACTTAATGGAACCGCTTACAGCCTGCAGTGCTCCTATTGGACAACTGAAAGCGGCCGCTGGACAGGAGTAGCAGTTGAGGCCCGGTGCGCAGAATTTTTTCCATGAACCGGTGTACAGTTTTCCCGATGGAAAGTTTTGGATTTGAGAGTTGCAAAAACCAAAAGCGGCAATCTGAATTAAAAGGCGGGTCGCAGGATTTGAAATCTTCAGTTTCATATTTCACCCCAGACCGATACATTCCATGCAGATTCGGATTGCTTTGTTTACAAGCGGTCGCAGTTCTCCACGGCGGATTCCGTAAATCATGCATAAAACCGCGGCAATGATGACGGCTCCCTGCACAAAACCGAGAATTAAATTCCTTTCTTCCGGCTCAGTTTTTTTCATAAAACTCCCGATGAAATGCTTTGTCCGCTTTCTTTAGAGGAAATCTTAAAGGCAAGCGGTTTTGCAACGGCTCATTTGTTCGATAAGTAGGATTTGACTGCTTCTTTGTAGGCATTCATGTTTGCACCCACGATGGGGTCTCCGACTACGTTTCCCTTTGAGTCCACAAATATTGTTGTAGGCACAAATTGAACACCGGTCAAAAATGAATTAAGTGAATCAGTTGCGATGATGTTTGTGAATGTGGCACCGGCATCTTGAAGAATTGTTTTTGCATCTGAAATGCCCTCCGAATCATTTTCGGAATTCACATCACAGACAAGCCCCACTATCTGAACGTTTTCGGGAAGTTCCTTTTCCCAGCGGGCGAGTTCGGGCATCTCCTGAATACAAGGGCCGCAGAATGTTCCCCAGATATTCAAGACAGTAAGATCTTTTTCCGCAAAAAGAGAATTGTCCGCTTTGTTTCCTTCAATATCCACAGAAGTGAATTTCGGAAGTGCGGATGGGATGGCTGCCTGGTTTTCATCAACCAGTGTGGAATCAGGAACGGGGATGGACGGTTTAATGAATTTCACTTTTTTCAGCACCTGTGGAATGAAATTTTCACATTCGTGCAAGCGTGAAATCTCGTCGGCATTCATACCCTCTGTCGTATTCGTAATTATCTGGCTCATATAGGTGTTGCCGTGTTTTTGACCGAGCATCTGCATATCCGCAAGAAATGCCAAATCTTCCGAACCGTTTTCAAGATAGGCATTGTATTCGTTGGTGGGAATCACGATTATTTCAGCCAGAATCTTTTGGTGCACCTTGAGTTTTTCGCTGAATTCCTTTGCAAACTTTTCCTGCTCGTCTGCGGTTTCCAAAGTGTCCCATATCGGTTCTGCTTCGCTGTAAAGAGCCTGAACAGTTTCTGTGTCGGAAAAAGTAAGGAAAGCAACCGGATGAACTGTGAGGTGGGTTCCGTAGGCAACATAGGAAAGCCCCATGTCTTGATATTTTTTGCTCAAGGGTAATTTAAGTCCACATTCGTCCAAGGTTATGGTGTCGTTATTGCTGCATCCGGTGAGAAAGAATGTCGAAACGGCGGCCATCAAGAAAAATATGCATATTTTTTTAGTCATACCGCACAATTATAACACGTAATTTCCCGCTCTGTAAAGTCATCCCGAACTTGTCACCACCGTCATCCCGAACTTGATTCGGGATCTCCCTTGTGCAGGAGATGCTGAAACAAGTTCAGCATGACAGGCCTTGTTCGGCATGACATGACTTCGTTTGGTATGACAGGCTTCGTTTGGTATGGCTCCTCATGTCCCGAGCCTGTCACCACTGTCATCCCGAACTTGATTCGGGATCTCCCTTGTGCAGGAGATGCTGAAACAAGTTCAG
>DGXM01000060.1:0-6797 GCA_002396325.1 Treponema sp. UBA4232 | reverse complement strand
GTTCAGCATGACATGGCATCGGAACGGCAATATCTTGTCTATTATCATTCTTTTCTATATAATAGGCGCTATGAAAACATCTAACATTCATTTCAGGACACTGCGGGAAGCACCCGCCGAAGCTGTTATTGCAAGCCATCAGTTGATGATGAGAGCCGATTTGATCCGCAAACTTGGAAACGGACTTTACACATATATGCCGCTTGGTCTTATGGCATACCGCAAGGTTGAGAATATCATCAAGCAGGAATTGAACGCCTCGGGAGCACTTGAATTCAAGCCCACAGTCGTTGTTCCCGGTGACATTTGGAAGGAGAGCGGAAGATGGGACACTATGGGACCGCAGATGCTCAAGGCAAAGAACCGCGGAGAACAGGACATGGTTGTAAGCCCCACCGCCGAGGAGGCATACACTGCAATCATGCGGCAGGGACTCACCAGCTACAAGCAGCTCCCGATCAACTGCTATCAAATCAACACAAAATACAGAGACGAAATCCGTCCGCGCTACGGAGTGATGAGAGGCCGTGAGTTCAACATGATGGACGGCTACTCCCTGAACGCCAGCGATGAATCCCTCGATGAAACATACCGGAATTATGCCAAGGCATATCTCCGCATCTTCAAGCGCATGGGACTTGACGTGATTCCCGTGAAGGCCGACACAGGTGCCATGGGTGGTTCCGGCAGTGAGGAGTTCATGGTTGAAAGCGAAATTGGAGACGACACTCTGATGATTTGCCCCGACTGCAAATACGCGGCCAATGTTGAGAAAGCGGCCTGCAAACCCGATGCCGCAGTTGACAACGACGGAAATCCGCAGAAAAAGACCGACCTTGCGATAGAAGAGGTTGCCACACCGAATGTGTTCAGCATTGAGGACATGGAAAAGTTCTTCAATTCCACTCCGAAGATGTTCATCAAAGCTCTGATTTACCGGGTAATCAACTCTGCGCTTGATTTGTCAAAGGCTCCGTTCTGCAAAGACCTCAAAGTCAAAAAAGAAGGCAGCAATACATTCTATCCTGTGAGTTATGTGTGTGTCCTTATCCGCGCAGACCTTGAAGTGAACGAGGCGAAACTCGCAGGTGCTCTGAAGGCAAGTGAAGTATGTCTTGCGGAGGACGAGGAAATCCGCGCGGTTGCAGGGGCAGGCCATGGATTTGTAGGCCCCGTCACTGTAAAGTGCCCGATTCTTCAGGACCTGAGCGTGAACGACATGCACGATGCCGTTGCCGGAAGCGGAAAAGACGGATACCATATCAAGCACGTTGAGCCGGGCCGCGACTATACACCGTGGATGAACGCCGATGTCCGCACGGTCGTTGTCGGTGACAAGTGTCCTGTCTGTGGCGGAACATTTTACAGCAAGAAGGGAAACGAGCTTGGACACATCTTCAAGCTGGGAAAGAAATACACCGAAAGCATGGGCGTGACCTATCTTGACGAAAACGGAAAATCCGCAGTGCCTACGATGGGATGCTACGGAATCGGTGTTGACCGTGTTCTTGCAAGCATCGTAGAGCGTTTCCACGATGACAAGGGAATACAGTGGCCGATGACCGTCGCTCCGTTCCAGGTTGCGATAGTCCCAATCAAATACAAGGATTCAATGAAGGAAGCGGCCGACAAACTTTACGCCGAACTCACCGCCGCGGGAATCGAAGTGCTTCTTGACGACAGAGACGAACGCCCCGGTGTCAAATTCAACGATATGGATTTGATGGGATTCCCCGTCCGCATCACCGTGGGTGAAAAAAATCTTCCGAATGTGGAAGTCAAGCTCCGTACTGCCGCCGAAGCCGAGATGATTCCGCTTGAGAAGGCCGCGGAAAAGGTAGCGTCTATGGTTAAAGAGGCTTTGAATAGTCTTAACGCATAAAACAAAAGCGAGGGTTTACTATGGGAAAAAAAATTGCATTGTCTTTTTGCATGTCTTTGACGGCTGCATTGTTTATGTCTTGCGCAACATCTGTTGCCGCAAAAGTGATGCGTCCTGCCGAACTGGATTTACAGGGAGCTGAGACGATTGCGGTTCTTCCTTTTTCGGAATCATACAGAGCGACCTATTACAATTCAGGAAGACTGAATGCGCTTGAGCTTATCAGTTCCAAAAGCCGAGGCAGCGATCAGGACTCAAAGACGAAACAGGCTGTCTGCGACTACATCTCCAATGCACTTGAAGAGGGGCTTGCAGGGCAGTCTTTTTATAATTTGCAGAATTCCACTTTGGTGCGCATGAATCTTGAGCAGGGAAAACCTTCGCCCGCAGATTTGTACATCACCGGATACATCAGCCAGTACAGAGATGACCTTACGGTGGATGAAAGCGATGATGCAGACAAATCTACAGCCTGCCAGCGCGATGTCAATATGACTATCGTGTATCAGATTGTCGATGCCGAAACCGGAACCGTGGTCCACAGAGACAGCGAGATGTTCAGCGAAAGGGATTCCCAGAGTACTGTCGACGAGTTGAAGACTGCCACAGAGCTTTTGAAAGGAAGCCTTGACTCGTTTGTGGATGGACTTCTCAAAAAAATCCAGCCCTATGAGGAAAAAGTTTACTACACGCTGATGGCGGACAAAACCAAGAATCCTGATATGAAGGATGCCGAAAAGCTTGCCAAAAAGGGTTTTGTCAGTGAAGCCGAAGAAAGGTTCAGCAGGATTTATGAAGACACCGGGAATCCTGCCGCCGGATACAATGCCGCCATTCTGCTTGAAGCGCAGGGGGATTTATATGCCGCCCGTGATTTGATGGAAAAAGTCTTTCAGCAGACAGAGGATAAAAAGGCGAAGAAAGCACTCGACAACATCAACCGTGAAATTGAGTCTGCCAAACGCCTGAACAATCAGACTGCTGGAAGAAGGGTGAACTGAGACTTTCCGTAACGATTTTTCCGTTCGTGGGTTATAATATAGAAAATACTTGGAGGAATTGATGAAATCTCTCAAAAAATGCGTTTTTGCGTTGCTCTTTGCATCATTATCACTTTCATGTGTCGTTGCTGTGCCCGGAATGGTGCAGTATCTTCCTGATTCTTCGGGTGAATATGTTTACTACAAAGACAATTCGTTTACGCGGACATCTTATGTCGGTTTTCTGTATTATGATGATTCCACCTATGCGCTGCGCTACTATGCCCCTGCTGTGGCTTCGGAAAAACTTGTTGAAAAAGACATCATCCTGTATTTTTCGGTGAATCCTGAATCTTCCGTGCTGGAACTTACCGGCGAAAAGATTGTGGGAGCCACCGAACAGAGCGACACGGACATTGTGAATTACATGCACGATTTGTTCTATGAATTCACTTCCCGCGGGCAGGCTGCTTTTTTTACGGACAATTCCCGCATCGAAAGCAGGCAGGATTTTGCCCAGTTCGGCGGTCCGGTAGTGATTGTGTTTAATCCGCAGGTGCCGCTGTTCAACATCGAGGCCATCAAATCCGCGTCGGGCACAAACATTCTTCAGTTGATGACAGCAGGAGCTCTTGCCGCCTCGGATGACGGAAGTTTCACTGCCTACAAGGGAATTGAAGGTCTTCCCAGAGACAAGGCCCGCGATTTCAAGAAAAAGAGAGCGTCAAAATCATCTGCATCTTTCGACACGCAGACGCTTTCTCTTGATTCACAGTGGACTCAGATGATGGACAATCTGTGGTGGCTCGGTGATTATGCGATGGCTATGATGAATGTGATTCCGCTGCCTGACGCATACAAGGGAAATGAAACACTGTTCGAGGATTTCCTTGTGAGAAAACTGACTCAGAGCACCACGGGAAGCTATTCCCTCTGGCCGCAGCAGAAGATTGAAAGAAAAGACGGCAGAATCTCTCTGATGACCGTGTTTTACCAGCCGGATTCAGGCGATGTGACCAGGGATTTCAAGATTCTTGTGAAGCGGAGCGACGGTTCGTATGCCTTCCTGCAGTTGACGGTTTTCGACAGCGTGTATCAGAAAAACAAATCATACTTCGACGGCATTATGAAAAGCTACTCGGTGAAATAAGATGCCGCATTGGTTTCTAAAAGCTTCCTCTGCTCAAGGGGGAGCCTATGGAAACTCCTTCTCCCAAAAAATCCTTGTGATTTCCCTCCACTAAAAATTGAACGCTTTCCACTGTGGGAAATGCTGTAGCGGTGTAGACAATCTGCTGGAGCTGTCCGAGGATTCCTTCTATTCCGTACTGATTGAATTCAAACTCTTCGTTGAAGTTCAATGTTGCAATTCCGTTTTTTACCGATGCTCCCAAAAGTCTGCTGCCGGCGGAAAGCAGTGTGATGCAGTCTTGCCCGGCTTCCGCATTTGTGGGACCGTCGATAAGTGCATTCACGGCATCGGTGAGCGGGCTGTCGGATTTCTTCATTTCACGGGTGACTTCCTTTGGCGAAAGGGAGCCGTCGCTGTTCAAAACCATAAAGAAGAGTTTGAGCTTCATTGTGGGACCGCTGCTTGCTGCGACAGGCGCGTGGGTCACTGCAACGGAATGCTCGGGAGTGGCAGGCTCTTCGGATTCGAGTCCGTCATCTTCCTCTTTCTCTGCGGATTCGGATGCTTCCATAGCGGCAAGGGCTTCGTTTGCGGCCTGAATTGCATCTTCCGCGAGGGAGTTTTCGTAATTTTTTCGTGCGGCTTCGTTTTGAGAGATGATTCCGTTCACATCCGAGCTGCTGGAACCGCCTTCGGTGAGATCAATGGAAACTGGCGCGGTAAATGGTTCGACTTCGTTTTTTTCGTTGCTGTCCACAACCACGGAGTTTTCCACAAACGCAGGGGTCTTTCCGAAAATGCGGTCGAAAAATCCCGTGGTCTTGAGATTGGACGCAATGCGTTTTTGGTTCGCAATAAAAATGATGACCAGAATCAATGCGGCAAGAAGCCACAGAATCCATCCCAAAGCTGATGTGGTGCTGCGTTTTTTCGGAGTTTTTCCGTCTTGATTTTTACCCATAATCCTTATTATATCCGTAACAGGCTTTTATTTCAATCGTCTTCGGGATTCTTGGAAACCAACTGCTTAAACCGCGGGGCTGACCAACCATCTGGTGTCATTCCGAACTCGTTTCGGAATCTCTGCACTATATCTAGCGCAGATGCTGAAACAAGTTCAGCATGACAATACTTTTGGGTCAGCCCCGTCGGCTTTGAAGCTTTGTTATGTGATTATTCTAAATTCCAATCAGATTCTTTTACTAAATCCAAATCAATATATTCTTTGTAATGATTAAAATCGTTGTCCAAAGCAAAAATAGAAAAATTATGATGTGTTGCAACAGAGCAAATTAAAAAATCTGTCATGGAACATTGTATTCCGTGACTTCGGCATTTATTAAAATATCTTGCGGCCGTTATATAATCTTCTTCCATAAGTTCAAAATCGGAGAACGCTTCTAAAGCGCTCCTTAGCTTTTCAAAACGATTTTCATCTGAAATGCCGCACAGAATTTCCTGCCGAATGGCGCCAATCATTATTACCCGTCCGTCACGAATAATCTTCTTGAGATAATTAATCATTTTCTTTTCATCATCCGAAAGACTTTTCTTTCTTAGAGCCTTTGACCAGACGGAAGTATCGACTATGATGAATTTCATTTTGCATTTCTTGCCCTAAGTTTTTTATAGTCATAATCTGCATCATATTCTACAGTACCAAAAAGATTTATAAGTTCTTCAGATTTTCTTCTCTGTATAAATTCCTGCAATGCTGTATTTACAGTTTCTTTTTTTGAACTGTAACCGCCGATTGTAAAGGCAGTGTTCAAGAGATTATCGTTTATCGCCAAATTTGAAGCCATAATCACACCTCCATATACCACTATTTTACACATACTTATGTGTAAAAGTCAATCATTGGTATTTTTTTCATCTAAATTACCTTTTAGCGCCCCAGTGCGGGCGTCCACATAACATGAATCAGAATGCCCTGATGCCGCAGATCCGTGCATGGCTTGTGAATGTGCCGCCTTTTGAATCATAGCCGGAACGCTCTTGCATGATTTCAACGTAATATGCATCAGCCGGGTGGCCGGGGTATTGCGAACTTGTCCAGAACCATCCGCCCAACTCGACTTTTCCGAGTGCCGTCATGGCATTGTTGACAACCGTTTTGTTTTTGCAGACTTCCATAAGTTCGGCAACGGTGGGAAGCCAGTAGTCTTTGCCCAATTCTACGTTCACATAATTGAATGCAGGGTATTTTTCCGCCGCACGGGCTGCCGCTTCGGGGTCGTGGGATTTTATGTAGTCCCAGTTTTTTCTCCCCTTGAGTTTTCCTGTATAATAGAAGTGAGTTGCATCTTCCGCGTGAGAGACGTATTCGTAGTATGTTCCGCTTTCGGGCTTCTGCTTTGAACACGTGCACTGCAATCCTTTGAAATCAGTGTTGCAGCCGGTTGAACCTTCGGGGGCCCACTCGAATCTCTCCATTTCCGAGCAGTGTTTTACTGAGACTCCCAGAGGCTTGCGTCCCAAAGCTCCGTCTCCGGTGTAGAAAATCACTGCTTCGGCGGCATCTTTCTGAGCATCGCTGAATTTTTCCGTGTATGGACTTGCACTTCCGTCTTTAAATACGACGTCTCCGATTTCCTTTGGTTCATTCGGATTTTTTGACCCGATGAATCTTCTTTTGTTCGAAGATGTTGAAAACCCTGTCAAAAGCAGAAAAAGTCCTGCACAGAGTCCGGCACTTAAAATGATTTTTGAAACCTTTTTCATAATAACAATCTCCTGTTCCCTACATAGTATTGCGTTGATTTGTTTTTGTCTACCTCCTGCTGCCGCCGTCATTCCGGGC
>DGXM01000205.1 GCA_002396325.1 Treponema sp. UBA4232 | reverse complement strand
GGAATCTATGTACTATATCCAGCGCAGATGCTGAAACAAGTTCAGCATGACAATATTTTTGGGGCTGACCAATAAGTTCACCATCTGGAGTCATTCCGAACTCGTTTCGGAATCTATGTACTATATCCAGCGGAGATGCTGAAACAAGTTCAGCATGACAATACTTTTGGGGATGACCAATAAGTTTGCCATCCGGTGTCATTCCGAACTCGTTTCGGAATCTATGTACTATATCCAGCGCAGATGCTGAAACAAGTTCAGCATGACAGTACTTTTGGGTCAGCCCCTATTGACAATTTATGTTTCTACTGATAGTATGTTATTATAAATAGAAACATAAGGAGTAGTTTATGGGAAAGCGCACGGACAGTATTTATATTTCATTGCCGTCTGACAGATACACGCCTTTTTCGCTAGCCAGAAAAATCGGAGCGAAGGCCATTCTTGAAAGTGCACGTTTTAATATGGGAAAGGAGCGGTATTCGATTCTGCTTGCCGAAGAGGCTTTCCGCATTTTGCAGGATGACGAAGGGATTGCGTTTATCATAGACGGACGCAGGGTCCCTTTTACAGCGGAAACTTCACGTTCTTCAGGCGGCGGGGCTGAAATGATTGCCCCGGGAAGCAAGATTCTGCACACTCCCGACATTTTGGATGCACTGTTTTATGTGGCACAGGAAAATGAACTTCCCCACAAAGAGATTCCGGTTCCTTCGAGCGGCATAGGCTATCTGAGTTATGAATTCTGCGCCCGCTGCGATACGATTACTCTTGCACCGCAGACCGACGAGCTGCACATTCCCGAAAGCGAATTCATTGCCGGGCATCTTTACATTGTGTTCGATCATTTTACCGAAACGCTCCATATTTTTGCGTTGAATTACAATGAGCATCAGATTGATTTGCAAAAGGCCGTCGAGTCGTTGAAGAAGCGTTTGGGCGATATGGATTTCAGTTATCTTGAGCCGCCGGAGGAACCGAAGCCGTGCCGCACCATTACAAATCTGGAGCAGTCAAAGCAGGAGTATATGGATAAAGTTGTGGCGCTGAAAAAGAGAATCGTTGCGGGAGATATTTTCCAGGCGGTTCCATCGCGCAGACTGCAGATGGAGTGTGAGACCGGGGCAATGGAGATTTACAGAAGACTTCGCAGTGTGAATCCGTCTCCGTATCTTGTGTATCTTGATTTCGGCGACAGGCAGCTGCTTGGGTCGAGTCCCGAAAGCCTTGTGCGCGTTAGAAAGGGAACGGCATCCATCAGACCGATTGCCGGAACGCGTAGGAGGGGTGCGAGCGATGCGGAGGATCAAAGGCTCAAAGCTGAATTGCTTGCGGACAAAAAAGAAAACTCTGAACATCTGATGCTTGTTGATTTGGCACGCAACGATTTGGGCCGTGTCTGCAAGCCTGGAAGTGTGCAGGTGACGCGTTATATGGACTGCGAGTTCTTCAGCCACGTGATGCATTTGGTGAGCGATGTTGAAGGAAAAGTGCGTGATGATTTGAAGCAGATTCAGGTGCTCCGTTCGGCATTTCCGGCAGGTACCGTGAGCGGTTCTCCCAAAATCAGTGCGATTGAGATTTTGAGCGGTCTTGAAAAAGTGAAGAGGCGTTTTTATGCAGGAGCAATCGGTTATCTTCAGGCCAACGGAGATTTGGATTTCTGCATCGGAATCAGATGCACTTTGAAGCAGGGCTCGACATGGACTTTGCAGGCAGGCGGCGGCATTGTGTACGACAGCACCCCCGAGCGCGAATGGGAAGAAACCAACGAAAAACTCGGAGCATTGCGTGCGGTTCTTGAAGGAAAAGGCCGGTGAAAAGAAATTCTGATTTTTTTGAAAAATACTATTGACAGAAACAGTTTCTATTGATAGAATGTTATTATAAAGAGTAACAAAATAAACAGGGCACTCCAAAAAAGTCGTTCTGTAAGGTGAGGTTCAAGATGATAGCGGTTATTGACAATTATGATTCATTTACCTACAACATTGTACAGGCATTGCAGAGACTTTCCGGAGACGAGGTGAAAGTGCTTCGTTCCAGAGAGTGCACCATTGAGGATTTGGAAGCGTTGGGAATGTCGGCCCTTGTGGTCAGTCCCGGCCCTGGTGAGCCTGTGGATGCCGGTGTTTCCGAAGAGGCAATAAAGCATTTTGCCGGAAAGGTTCCGATTCTGGGAGTCTGTCTTGGACATCAGGCCATTGCGGAAGCGTTCGGTGCGAAGATTGTTCAGGCCAAGAGAATCTGCCACGGAGTCGTTGAGGAAATCAGTCTTGACGGAAGGGGGCTTTTCCGCATTGTTGGAAAGAAGGGAAGTTTTACCCGTTATCATTCGCTTGTGGTGGATGAATCAACTCTCCCGTCTGAATTTGAAGTGACCGCCCGGGCTGCTGACGGCGACATTATGGGAATCCGCCATAAAACCATGATGATTGAGGGTGTGCAGTTCCATCCCGAGAGCATTGCAAGTGGTGCCGGTGACGACATCTTCCGTGCCTTCCTGAATTACCGCCGTGAAAATCTTCCGGTTGCCGATATTTTGAATCAGCTGATTGCGAAAAAGGATTTGACTGAGGATCAGGCCGCTTTGTTTATGGAAAATCTGACTGACGGAACTTTGGACGAGCGTGTGACTGCCGCGATTCTGACTGCCATGGCTGCGAAAGGTCCTGCCGCCAGCGAAATGATCGGTTGCGCAAAAGTTCTTTTGAAAAAGAAGGCAAGACTCCCGTTGGACGGAATGGGACTTGCGGAAATTGTGGGAACAGGCGGAGATTGCAAAGGTAGTTTCAATATCTCCTCTCTTTCAGCTCTTACTGCCGCGTCCTGCGGTCAACCGATGGCGAAACACGGAAACAGGGCTGTGTCCAGCAAAAGCGGAGCTGCGGATTTCTTCGAGGCCCTCGGCATAAAAATTGACACTCCTCCTGCCGTGACTGCGAATGTGATTCGTGAAAGCGGTTTCGGATTTTTGATGGCTCCTGTCTACCACTCTGCAATGCGCTTTGCGGCTCCCGTAAGAAAGGCTTTGGGGATAAAGACCATTATGAACATTCTTGGCCCGCTTTTGAATCCTGCGGGAGCGGAGTTCCAGGTGCTCGGCGTTTATTCTCCCGAGCTGCTTGAAGATTATGCCCGCGCCGCAAAAAAACTCGGTGCCCGCCGCGTGATGGTGATTACAAGTGAAGACGGATTCGATGAGATTTCTCCCTGCGCAAAGACTTTTGTGTGCCAGATAAACGAAGACGGAAAAGAGTACCGTTATACCATTGACCCTGCCCGTTTCGGCATTCAGGGGATTGATTCGAAAGAACTCGCCGGTGGTGACGGTGCGGAAAATGCCTCGATTGCTCTTGATGTGGCCGGAGGAAGCGGAAGACCTGCCGTGCGTGCGGCCGTGGGACTCAATGCCGGTGCCGTGCTTTACTTGAGTGGAAAAGCCAAAACCCTCAAAGACGGATACGACATGGCCCTTGCCGCTCTCGACGACGGACGTGTGCTTGCAAAAATAGAGCAGGTACGCGGCCTCACGAACAATACGAACGATCCTGCCGCCGCATGATTGGAACCGCGGAAAACTGTGTCCCTTGAAATCTTTCGAGATGCCCTAATCCGATTTTCCTGTGGTTGGGGCGAAATGTCATGCCGAACGAAGCTGTGTCATGCCAAACGAAGCCCTGTCATGCTGAAC
>DGXM01000130.1 GCA_002396325.1 Treponema sp. UBA4232 | reverse complement strand
CGACAGACTTGTTGAAAACATTCCTTATTTCAAGCAGTATCCCATCGATGCATTCATCGTTCAGGATTTAGGCATAGTCCCGATTCTGCAAAAAGAATTTCCCGATGCGAAACTCCATCTTTCCACGCAGGCCAGCTGCATGAACCGCGAGGCGGTCAAAGTTTACAAGTCCCTCGGATTTTCGCGGGTTGTGATGGGTCGTGAAGCATCGTTAAAGGAAATTGCAGAAATCAAAGATGCGGTTCCAGATATGGAGATTGAGTGCTTCGTTCACGGTGCCATGTGCATCGCTTATGCAGGCCGCTGCCTTATGAGCGCCTACCTGAATGGAAGATCCGCACAGGAAGGATATTGCTCACACACCTGCAGATGGGAATACAATGTGCTTCAGGAAAGCCCATATTCAGATGAAGTGAAAAATCTTGCGCAAAGCGGAAAACTCGTTCTTGAGGAACAAAAAAGGCCCGGCGAATATTTTCCCGTTTACGAAGGAGAAAATTTCACGGCGGTTCTTTCATCCAAGGATTTGTGCATGGTTGATCATCTTGAGGATTTGAAAAAGGCCGGAGTTGATTCCCTTAAAATCGAAGGAAGAATGAAAAGCATCTATTATGTTGCACTGACTACCCGTGCCTATAGAAAAGCTCTTGATGCACTCGATGGAAAAATCACGGCTCAGGAGGCATCTCCGTTTGTGCAGGAACTTTACAAAGCAAGTCACAGACCTTTCGCCACAGGATTTTATTACAACAAAGCTGATGCGGATGTGACCGTTTCAGGAGCAAGTGAAAGCGAATGGGAACTTTCCGCCGAAATGGGAAATCCAATATCCGAAGACGAGACAAATAAAATTTTACAGCACGGAGAAAGTTTAAAAAATCAAAGAGAAGCTGAATACAATTCGTTGGTTCCCGAGGCAAAGAAAGCATGGGACGAAAGAGTGAAAGCCCTTCCCGACCGCTACCTTCCTACTGTGGAAAAAAAGTCTGGTTGGAAGATGTATCCACTCACTGCAATGAATATGATTACTCAGGATACAAAACTCGAAGCAGTAACTCCCGACACCACAGGATTTTTACTTGAAGCCGGCCATTATCAGCTTGTAAATCCGAAGACGGGAGAAATCTACAGATGGTGCTGCGACGGACATCCCTGCATGCTCTACACAGATATTTTCATTCCGCCCCACACGCTGCTTCGTTCTCCTGCTTCACCAGCGAAAAAAAAATCACGGGAGGATATATGAAAAGTTCAAAGCGAATCAAGGCATTGTTTTTTTGTCTGGCCGTTGCGGAAAGTCTTTGCCACGCACAAACTCAACCCTCACAACCCTCACTTAACCTTACAATAGAAAACGCAGTGGAAAAAGCACTTGAAGGAAACCGGTCATTGAAACAGGGGCAGCTTACACTGGCACAAAAAAAGCGAAGTTCCAGTTTATCGTGGTCATCGCTCATTCCTTCGATTCGAGGAAACGCATCGCTGAGCAATACCTTTTCCGACAAAGACACCCCTACTGCAATTTCAATCGGCGGCTCTGCATCCGTCACGCTCACGCCCTCCCTCTACACGGCAATCAAAGGCGCATCGCTCAATTACGAACAACAGAAGATTTCCTATGAAACAGCAGTAACACAAGTGGAACTCAATGTGCGGAAATTATTCTACAGTCTTCTATTCAAACAGTCACAGATTGAAGTGCTCCAAAGCACCGCAGACAGCGCGCAAAAAAGATACGAATCAAATCAAACAAAATTCCGCAGCGGCACACTTGCACAAATGGATGTTCTCAATTCGCAGATTACATGGCAGAATGCAAAACTTTCAGTGGAATCCGCAAAGATGTCGCTCGAAAATGATCTTGCCACCTTCAAGCAGCTGCTTGGAATTCCGCAGGAAACTTTGATTACACTTTCAGGAAATCTTGAAGACGTCCTTTCAATCGGAACAATATCGATAGAAGGAATCGAAGCTCATTCGGCAAATGTTGAATCATGCGAAAAGCAATTGGAGATTGCGAAGAACGCCCTGCTTGCAACAAGATTCAGCGCATGGGGCCCCTCAATTTCGGCAAGCTACAACTACACCATCCGGGGAGACACAAAAAACGGACTCAAAAACACTGACTACGGAACCTTCTCCCTTTCCCTCTCAATTCCGCTTGACGGCTACATTCCGTGGACAAACGGAGGCCAGAGCATTGCAAATCAGAAAGATGCAGTTGCAAATCTTGAGATGGAATTGGACAATGCCCGTATGACGCAAGACATAAACATCCAGTCGGCGATAAAAAAAATAGAACAAACACAAGACAGCATTCAGCTCAGAAAAAGCAGTGTAACCGTTGCCCAGCAATCCTACGATATGACACTCTCTGCATACAACCACGGCACCCGTGATCTGCTCACACTTCAATCAGCATCTGACAATCTGCAAAACGCAAAAATGAATCTTCTTTCAGATGCCTTGAATCTGATTACCGCAATACTGGATTTGGAGAACACACTCGGTGTACCGTTCGGTACATTAAGCTCATACTAACAGGGGTATTAAAATGAAAAAATGGAACGTAGCTGTGATTTTTGTATTCTGCGCTCTTTTGATTGCAGGATCTGTATATTATGTTTTCTTCTTTTCAAAAAAATCAGGAGCCGGCAAGGGAGGATTTCCCGGTGGATTCGGAGGCTTTGGAGGAGGCGCACAAAATGTGGTCAGTGTAAAAACCATGAAAGCCTCTCCTATCACACTCCACGACTATGTAATCACAAACGGCGAAATCTCACCTCAGACTTCTGTTGATGTCTTTCCGAATATCGGTGGAAAAATCGTTCAGGTGAATGTATCGCTTGGCTCACTCGTAAGAAAAGGTGAAACACTCGCTTTAGTCGATCCATCAACGCCGGGTGTCTATTACGCAAAAAGCCCCGTCACTGCTCCCATCAGCGGGACAATCACATCATCACCGCTTCGCCAGGGAACCACCGTCACTGGAAACACCCCAATCACCACAATCGGAGATGTTGCAAATCTTCAAGTCACAGCCAGCGTTCCCGAAAGATATGTGGCATCTCTCAAAACAGGACTCAACGCCGACATCGTTCTGGAAGCCTATCCAGATGAAATCTTCACGGCAACTGTAACAAAAGTATCTCCTGTTCTCGATACAAAAAGCAGAACAAAAGAAGTGATTTTAAATTTCGACACATCCGATTCAAGAGTGCAGGCAGGAATGTTTGCCAGAGTAAAACTTTGGACTGAGGATTACGAAGGTGAGTTTGCGGTTCCCTCTGATTCAATCATCGAAAACGGAGTGGAGAAATATGTATTCATCATAAAAAGCGACAACACTGCTGAAAAAAGAATTGTCACCACAGGAAAATCGGTCGACGACTTCACACAGATTTTAACAGGACTCAAGGAAGGAGAAACCGTTGTCACAGAAGGCATGAGAGTTCTCAGCAACGGAGCGCAGACGAAAGACATCCCATCAGGAATTATAGACGTGGACTATGGAACCGACAAAAAAACTGAAGCACAAAAAGACGGAGAGAACCTTCCACCAAAAGGAGAACACTGATGCTTAGTCAAAAAATAATGCAGCACCCCGTTCTTGTGCTGATTGTATTCGCTCTTCTTGGTGTAACGGGATTATTCACTTTGCAAAACACAGAAATTTCACTTATGCCTGAAACCGAGAATCCTTATCTTTCTGTTTTTTCCACTTATGCAAACGCCGGTCCGGACTCAGTTGAAAAATCTGTAACCACGCCCATAGAAAATGCGCTTGTGAGCCTTACAGGACTTAAATCAATAAGTTCTTCCTCATCAGAAGGTTCAAGCAATGTGTTCATGGAATTCGAATACGGCACTGATTTGGATTTGGCATTAAACGATGTGCGTGAAAAACTTGACCGCATAAGCCGTTCTCTTCCAAGCGGTGTGACTCCCACAATCCGTAAATTTTCAATGTCATCGCAATCCATAATGCAGATTGCAATTCGGGGAAACCGTACAACAGACGACTTGAAACAGCTCGCAGAAAATTACGTCGTTGACACACTGGAACAAGTGGACGGTGTTGGAGAAGCAAGCGTTATGGGAGGACGCACAAAAATAGTACGCGTAGAACTCTCTCAAAACAGACTTGCGGCATACGGACTCACACTAAGTTCGGTTTCATCTTCTCTTTCCACACAAAACATTGAGCTTGGCGGAGGAACTGTCACAGAAGGAAAAACCAATTACTCCGTGCGTACAGTCGGTGAATACAAAAGCATTGAGGAAATCAACAACACGGTTATTACAACCGTAAACGGCTACGGTGTAAAAATCCGTGACGTTGGAAATGCATTCATTGGTTTCCAAGATGCCTCCAGTTACGTATACATAAACGGAGAGCCGGGCGTCTATATGTCTGTCACAAAGCAGTCCGGTGCAAACAGCGTGACCGTTGCGAATTCCGTTTACAAGAAAATTGATGAAATAAAAACTTCTCTTCCATCCGACGTAACACTCGAAATCATCCGGGATGAAACAGAAAGTATCCGCGACACTTTGAACACTCTGCTTGAATCCGCTTGGCAGGGACTCTTGCTTGCCGTCATCATTCTTTTCGTCTTCCTTTGCAATTTTAAAAGTACAATCATAATCAGCATTTCAATTCCGCTTTCTATTATCATCACTCTTTTGTGCATGAACCTTGCCGGAATCACTTTGAATATGATGACTCTTACAGGACTCATACTTGGAGTCGGTATGATTGTCGATGCATCAATCGTTATGATAGACAATATTTATTCGTACCGATTGAGAGGAGCAAAACCAAAAGTTTCCGCAGTTCTTGGAAGCCAGGAAATGCTCATGTCTGTTCTTTCGGGAAACCTTACGACAATCTGTGTATTTGTTCCGTTCCTCTTCTTTATGAAAGATCTCGGCATAATGGGACAGATGTTCAAAGGAATCATTTTCACTATTGTCATCGCCTTGGTTTCATCACTTTTCGTTGCAATCTTTTTGGTGCCGGTTCTTGCAGGTCATTTCCTTCCACTCACAAACAGAAAAGAAAAACCTGTAAAAAATCCTGTACTGAAAGCAGTCTACGGTTTCTTCAACAAAGGACAAAGCCTGATCCAAAAGATTTACGACAAAGCTCTTCGCGGAGCATTAAACCACAGGGCTGCCGCAATCACGCTTTGTATAACCGCACTCGTAATTGCAGTTTTATTTGCCACAACACTCCGCATTCAGATTATGCCAAACGGACATTCCGACTCAGTTACGCTTTCAATTTCAACACCGATCGGAACAACACTTGAGGAAACAGCCACAGTGGTAAACGCATTTGAAGACATCGTGGAAAAGGAAATCCAAGGTTACACTTCCGTCATCACAAGCATTGGAGGCGGACGAGGAAGTTCTTACTCAGGTTCAATCCAAATCTCACTTCCCGAAAGCGACAAACAGATTGACACCGATCAGGACATCCAGAAAAAACTGCGTGCACATTTCCAGGAATATGCAGACGTAACATTCAGTTTCGGCCGCGGCATGAGACAAATGATGAGTGGAGATGATATCGATATTGTGATTCGAAGCAGCAGTTTGGATCTGGCTATGGAAGTCGCAAATAAAGTTTCAAATGTGATTGAAGCAAATCCGAATCTTGGAGAACCCTCTATAGACACACAGGAAGGTCTTCCGCAAGTTGAAATCGAAGTGAACCGTGCACGTGCCTACAGTTTCGGCGTAAACGTCAACACTGTCGCAACGGAAATCAAAGCCTGTATTGAAGGAACCGTTGCCACAGTCTACCGCAACAATGGAGAGGATTATTCAGTTTACGTGATGCTGAAACCAGAAGACAGACAAAAGGTGATTGACCTTGAGCAGATTTATGTACGCGGTTCCACAGGTCCGATAGCAGTTTCAAATTTCGCATCTGTAAAAAAAGGAGTCGGGCCGGTCCAGATACGCCACGAAGACAGAAGACGAATCGTGCATGTCCAGGCAAATCTTTTACGCGATGATATGGATGCAAAAGAAGCCGAGAATCAAATCCGCGAAGGAATCGCCTCCAGCTTCATTATTCCTGACGGAGTTACGATAAGCTACGAGGGAGCATGGCAGGAAACGACAAGTCAGATGAATCTTTACAAAAAAATAATTCTTATGGCAATTCTTCTGGTTTTCGGAGTCATGGCGGCCACTTACGAAAGTTTCAAAGCACCGATTATAAACCTCACCACAATTCCATTTCTTATTATCGGCGTTGTGTTCATCTGCAAAATAACAGGCCAGCCTCTTTCCCTTCTTTCAGCAATCGGACTTATAATGCTGGTCGGTATAGTTGTAAACAACGGTATCATTCTTGTTGACTACACAAATCTTCTTGTAAACCGAGGTCTCAAAATAAAAGATGCGTGTTTCAAAGCCGGCTCCAGTCGTCTGCGTCCTGTTCTTATGACCACGCTTACCACAGTTCTTGGAATGCTGCCGATGTGTTTTGCTTCAAGTGGAACAGCCGCAATGGTTCAGCCGATTGGAATCACCGTTGTGGGAGGCCTCATCACGTCAACTTTCATAACGCTGTTTTTCATTCCTGTTTTGTACTCGCTTATTATGAAGAAAAAGAAAAATGTGAAGCCATCCGTTGTGGTTGAAGCACTTGAAGAAAAAAATGAATTCACAAAGGAGGATTTCTGATGTACCGCGTGGAAATCATTTCTAACAAATCCGTGGAAGATGATATAGTTGAAGCATTGGAGCAATACGTTCC
>DGXM01000025.1 GCA_002396325.1 Treponema sp. UBA4232 | reverse complement strand
GACAATCTGGGCGTGCAGATATTAAAGGGAAGAAATGTTGCTTCCGTAAAGAACTCCGTACAGGATGCAGAACTTTTACTGTTGCTGAAGAATGCAAATATAGAAGTGGGCGAAGGCGAGGACAAAGTGAACATCATTTACTTTGACAGCCAGAAGGATGCGTTCAATGCATTGCAGAATAACTCCATTGATGCATGCTCCGTTTACTCACCTTATGCTTCGCTTGCAAAAGGACAGGGCTACAATGTGGTCTACTACTGCTCTAATGAACCGGCTCTTGAAAACCAGCCATGCTGCCGTCAGGTCGCACCGACTTCCTCACTGAGTAAAAATGCCGATGCATATCTCTCCTTTGAGCGTGCATTGATAAAGGCATACAAATTCTATCAGGACAATCATTCAAAGACGATTGCCGATGTAAAAAAATACATCGACATTGACCAGGATTATATCGAGACGGAAGTGTACGGCGGATACAGTCTTTCAAGTCCCGATCCCGACAAGCAGGGAACAAAAAATCTCAAGGATGTTCTGGTGAATTTGGGATATACAAGTGATTACGACATCGACAAATTTTACAACACAAGCATTTTTGAAAAAGCACTGGGAAGCCTTATCAGCGAAAATCCTAGTGAAAAGGTTTATGCTGAATTAAAAAATCATTTTGAAAAATACGAGTAGTAAAAAAAGTTGGAGAGCTGCGGAGCTTTCGCTTAAACGGAGGTTCCGCGTCTTTCAAATGTTTCGAGGGAAAAGGATATGGCAACGATTGACATAAAAAATATCAGCGTGGACTATGTTGAGAATGGAAGAACTTTCAACGCGCTGAAGGATGTTTCATTCACAATCAACGACGGAGAGTTCGTGAGTGTCATAGGTCCGAGCGGCTGCGGCAAGAGCACTTTCCTCAGTGTACTGGAGGGAATTCTTCCGGTGGCAAACGGAGAGGTCCTTATTGACGGAAAGAAAATTGAAGGACCGGGACTTGACCGCAGTGTTGTGTTCCAGCATTACTCTCTTTTCCCTTGGCTCAATGCAAGAAAAAACATTGCATTCGGAATTCACCAGACGAATCCAAATTTGGAAAAAAAAGAATTGAATAAAATAGCCGATGAATATTTGAAAAAAGTCGGCCTTGAGAAATTCGGGAGAAAATATCCGGTGCTTCTTTCAGGCGGTCAGCAGCAGAGAGTTGCCATAGCGAGGGCTCTTGCAATGAACACGGACATTCTTTTGATGGACGAGCCGTTCGGTGCGATTGATCCGAAGAACCGCGTTGTGCTTCAGGAGCTTTTGCTGAAACTGTGGGAGGACGGAACGGACGGCGAGGGGAAAAGGAAAAAGACCGTTGTGTTCGTGACGCACGACATCGATGAGGCGGTTTTCCTTTCCGACAGGATTATGATGATGGCGCCGAATCCCGGTCACCTTTTGAAGCAGATAGAAGTTCCGTTTGCACGTCCGCGCGACAGACAGACTTTGATTCAGTCAAAGGAATATACTGAACTGCGCAACGAACTTATCGCTCTTTTTTACAACGAATAACGGGGGGAAACTTATGACTTTCAAAAATAGATTTTTACGGTTTGTGAATCTGTTTTTTATAATTTTGCTTTTGGTGCAGCTTTTGCCGGACAAAGTTTCCTATGACCCGAAGTCTCTTTACACTGCTGCCGTTGCACTGGTGCTTGAAGTGTTCGTGATTCTGATTTCGATTTTTACAAAAGAGAAAAAAACACTGAACCTTTTTCTTGACGTAATTTCATTCATCTATGCCTTCCTGATTTTGTGGACAATCGCAACCGCAAAGTTCAACTGGCTCAGGGAATATCTTTTCCCCGCTCCAGGAAAAATTTTTGCCTGCCTTGTAAATGACCGCGTAAAGATTTTGGAAAACGTACTGAGCTCGGTTTTGATTGTTCTTGAGGGATATGCTCTCGGCATTGTGATTGCAATACCCGCAGGTCTGTTTTTGGGATGGGAGGTTCGTGCCGGAAACGCCGCGACCTACATTTCGAAATTCTTCGGCTCAATTCCCCCGATTGTCTACATTCCCTATGGAATCGCACTTCTTCCGAGTTTCCGCTCCGTCTCAATCATGGTTATTTTCCTTGCGGCATTCTGGCCTGTTTTCGCAGGAACAATGAGCGGTGTCCTCAACGTGGAGAAAAAAATAATTGACTCGGCGCGCGTCCTGAATGTAAAAAAACACACAATGCTTTTCTCGGTAATCTTCCCGGCGGCCCTTCCTGAGATTTTCATCGGCTGCAACCAGGGCTTGAGCGTGTCGTTCATCCTTCTCACTTCGGCGGAAATGATTGGTGCAAGCAAGGGAATCGGCTACTACGTCAAGCAGTATTCCGACTTCGGCGACTACACCCGCACAATCGCAGGTTTACTTGTAATCGGTGTCGTTGTGATTGTGATTTCGTTTTTCTTCAACAAACTCCAGCGTTACTTTTTAAGATGGAAGCGGTGAATATTCCCACGGGCGTTCCCGCCGCTGCGCGTCGGTCGGGTGTTCCGCACTTCGCTTTCCGCTCATACCCGCATCCGCGGGTACTAAAGGTGCTCCATACCCTAACGCGGACCACCGTCAGAAAAAACAGGGCTTGGACCAGGAGGATGAAATGCGCATAATAGATTTTCACACACATATCTATCCTGAAAAAATTGCACAGAAAGCGGCCGACGCAATCTGCTCCTATTACAACCTGAAGGAAGGAATGACGGGCACTTCATCTCTTCTACGCGAAAGGGAAAAAATCGCAGGAGTCTCAAAAGCGGTCCTTCTGCCTGTTGCGACAAAAGCACAGAATGTAAGGAGCATAAACAGCTTCATAATCAACGAGCAAAGTGAGCATGAGGAATTCATCGGATTCGGAACAGTCCACGCCGGGCAGGAAAACATTTTGGAAGAGGTGGACTTCATCATTAATTCAAAACTCAATGGAATAAAGCTTCATCCGGACCAGCAGAAATTTCCGATTGATGACGAAAGGCTTTATCCGCTCTACGACTATCTGCAGAATCTTCCTGAAGCAAAAAAAATACCGGTCATATTTCATTGCGGAGATCCTGTTTCAAATCTCTCGCATCCGCTCCGCCTGAAAAAAATCCTTCATGAATTTCCAAAACTGAAAGTTGTCGCGGCACATCTGGGCGGTTGGTCGATTTTTGAGGATGCAGTGGCAGTTCTGAAAGGACAGGAATGTTTCTACGACATTTCAAGCTGCATGTATTTTATTCCTGCGGAAAAACTGAAGGAGTACATTAACACTTACGGTGCTGAAAGGATTCTGTTCGGCTCCGATTTTCCGATGTGGGATCCTGTAAAGGAAGTGGAGCGTTTTTATGCACTTCCGTTGAATGATGAAGAAAGAGAACTGATAGCCGGAAAGAATGCTGAAAGAGTTCTCGGCTTATAGAATAAAGCTATAACTTAGCATATAAAACTAGTATTATGAAAAATTTCGGAAAAAGTGTATAACGGAAGAGTGGTTTTTAGCCGGCTGTATGCATAGGAGGATTTGATGACAGAGGTTTTGTGGCATGGTCGAGGCGGTCAGGGTGCGTTTACTGCAAGTCGACTTTTGGGAGCCGCCTATTCGCTTAAGGATGAGAATTCTTTTTCGCTTGCATTTCCGTCGTTTGGTCCCGAAAGAAGAGGTGCGCCGATTCGTGCATTCACAAAACTTGACTCAAAGCCCATTGGAAACCGAAGCGAAGTCTCAAAGGCCGACTTCATAATTTATCTTGACGACACGCTTTTTTCCGATGCCGCTTTCAATGATTTGAGCGAGGGTGGAAAAATCATCATCGCTTCAAAAAACAGTTTTTCGGATTCAAGAATCATTCCGTTCGACGCAGTCCGCATCGCGGAAGAAATACTTCATCTTCCGATTACAAACACGGCAATGCTCGGAGCGTTCGCAGCCCTCTTTGACAAAATCACGCTTGAGGACATTTTCGCATCGGTCAAAGTGAACATGGCTCCCAGGCTTCAGGAAAAAAACATAGAGGTGATAAAAGCCGCATACGACGAGGTGAGAAAATGAGCGCAATAAAACCATTCTTACGCGACACAAATCCCGTTTCATTCGATGATATCCCTGAGGCAACCGCTTACGAGGCAGGCTTCCTTGTCTCGAAAAATGCAGGCTGGAGGAATTTCCGCCCGGTGGTTGACGCTGAAAAATGTGTCGGCTGTCTTCAGTGTTACATGTACTGCCCGGACGGAGTGATTTTCAAGGACGGAAAAAAAGTTTCCATTGATTACGATTTTTGCAAGGGCTGCGGAATCTGCAAAAACATATGCAGGCTTGGTGCGGTCAGCATGGTGGAGGAAAAATAATGGCGCGTGCATTTTTGTCAGGAAACGAAGCGTTTGCATACGGTGTGCGTCTTGCACGTGCACAGGTGATTTCAGCATATCCGATTACACCGCAGACAATTGTTGTGGAAAAACTGAGCGAGTTCGTGGAAGACGGCAGTCTGGATGCACAGTTCATCCACGTTGAAAGCGAGCACTCGGCCCTTTCGTGTGCGCTTGGGGCAAGTTCGGTTGGTGCGCGTGCGTTCACTGCAACAAGTTCGCAGGGACTTTTGTATATGGCAGAAGTTTTGCCTTACGTTGCCGGAGGAAGATTCCCCGTCGTGATGATGAATGCAAACCGCTCTACAGCACTTCCGTGGAACATCTACGGTGACCAGCGTGACAGCCTGAGCCAGCTTGATTCCGGTTGGATTCAGTCGTATGCGGAGAATGCCCAGGAAGCTCTGGATCTTGCGTTGATGAGTTTTTACATTGCAGAGCACAAAGATGTGCAGACCCCGTACATGGCGAACCTTGACGGCTTTGTCCTCACGCACACATACGAAGTTGTTGAAGTGCCCACAGCGGAACAGGCGGATGAATTCCTTCCTCCGTACAAAACCGAAAACAAGATGGATTTGGAGCATCCGAGGAATCTTGCGTTCAGTGCAGGGCCGGCGCAGAATTATATTTTCAAGTACAAGGAGCACCGCGGAATCCTTGCGGCAAAAAAAGTGATTACTGAAGCGGAAGAACGTTTTGAAAAAATATTCGGACGCCGTTATCCGGGACTCGTGGAAGAATACAAAACAGAGGATGCCGAACGCGTGATTGTGACACTCGGAAGCATAGCGGGGCTTGTGAAGCAGATTGTGGACACTCTTCGCGAAAAGGGAGATAAAGTGGGGCTTTTGAAAATAAGATACATGAGACCCTTCCCGAAAGAGGAGATTGCCGGTGCGCTTAAAAATGCAAAGTCGCTTGCTGTCCTTGAAAAAGACATTTCATTCGGAAACGAGGGCACTGTTTTCACAAATGTCAATTCCGCATTGCACGAAGGCGGCGTGAACATTCCGACACAGAATTACATCGGAGGCCTCGGAGGAAAAAACATCTCTGCCGAAGAGATTGAAGGAATCTTCGAGAATCTGAAATCACCCGACGGAAAAGTTCATTTTCTTGGAATTGATGAAGAGGCTGTATGAAAAATCAAAAAGCTCGGAATAATTTTGATTTTAATCAATATCACGGTCAATCATTACCTGAACACCGCGAATAACAAAAATTTTCTTTTCGATTTGTAAAATTGAAATTTCATTTTCCATACCACACCTCACAAGCAATCAGTTTATTCGTGCGGAGGGTTCAAT
>DGXM01000015.1 GCA_002396325.1 Treponema sp. UBA4232 | reverse complement strand
CATTTTGAACGCTTTGCATTTTGTTTCATGCTGAAGCCCTGCACGGGCGGCACGGAACATTGACCTCTCCGCGGAAATTAAATGCGAAAAATGTGGGGAAATTCGAGACTGGTTCTATTTACTGCGGCGGAAGCCTCCTTTGGTCAGGGGGAGACCGTCGCCGCATGAAATCTGCATCCCGTCAGCGGGAGACCGGGTTTCCGTCCTTGTCTTCGATTTTTCCGTCCACGATGTAGAAGGTCTGGATGGGAGGGAAACCGTTGAAGTAGACGGAGGCGTAACTTGAGGTGTATGCGCCCGTGGAGAGCCAGTAGATTCTGTCGCCTGACTTGAGGTCGAGCGGGAGGCGGTATTTCAGGTCTTCGTACATGATGTCGGCACTGTCACAGGTGGGACCTGCAAGAATCACTTCTCCGTCTTTTCCTCCGTCCTTTTCGGTTATGATGGGATATTTGATGGATTCGTCGAGGGTTTCGATGAGTCCGTTGAATTTTCCTGCGTCAAGGTAGACCCAGCGCTGAAGGGCCGTGTTGTTTTTCCGTGATATGAGCACCACCTGGGAAGTGAGCACTCCGCTGTCTCCAACGAGGGAGCGTCCGGGTTCGAACACAATCATCGGGATGTTTTCACCGAAGTCGTCCTCAAGGTAGCGTGTGATTTCCGAGGCATAGTCTGAAAGGTCGTTGGTGGGCTGTATGTAGTGGGCTGGGAATCCTCCTCCCATGTTTATCATTGAGAGCCTGATTCCTTCCTCTTCCTCCAGGGATTCGAACAGGTATTTTGTTTTGGCGATTGCGTCGTTCCACTGACCGATGTCCCTCTGCTGGCTTCCCACGTGGAATGAGATGCCGTATGGTGTGAGTCCGGAGTCGCGGGCATGCACAAGAAGATCGTAGGCCATGTCGGGGTGGCATCCGAATTTCCGTGAAAGGGGCCAGTCGGCGGTGGAGGAATTTTCCACAAGAATGCGCACGTATACGCGGGATCCCGGTGCACAGCGGGCGATGTTCTTAAGGTCTTCCTTTGAATCCGTCGCGAACATCCTCACTCCCTTTTCATAAAAATAGGCCACATCCTCGGCTTTCTTGATTGTGTTGCCGTATGAGATGCGGTCCGGGGAGATTCCGAGAGAAAGCACAAGGTCAAGCTCGTAGCGGGAGGCTATGTCGAAGTTTGAGCCCAGTTTGTCCAGCAGCCTGATTACGGGGACGCCGGGGTTTGCCTTCACGGCATAATAGAAATACGCGTAAGGAAAAGAATCCTTGAGCTGAATGAACCTCTGCCTGATTGTATCCAGGTCGATGAAGATATTTGGCGTGGCAAAATCCTTGGAAAGATCAAGGAAACGCTGCCACTGTGCGTCCAAGACATACTCCTCTCTTTTGAACATTACTCTATCCTCTTGTGTTTGAAGTTCCTTGATACTAGCACAAAACAAAGGCTTGGACTATACTTTTCCGGGATTTTTTTCAATCTTTTTTCTTTTGTGTCTTTGACGCCGATTTTACAAAGGCCGTTTCTTTTAGGGGGAAATTCCGTTTGCTTTTAGGGAAAATCCACCTTATACTTGAAATATGGAAAACTTTACATTTTATTCTCCTACGTATTTTGCGTTCGGGAAAGGCAGTGAAGCGGACACCGGTAAGTATGTCAAACGTTTCGGCGGCAGCAAGGTGCTCATTCATTTCGGAGGCGGTTCAGTGGTCAAATCAGGCCTTCTGGACAGAGTGAAGAAATCCCTCAAGGATGAGTCGATTCCTTTTGTGGAGCTGGGCGGCGTGCGTCCAAATCCCCGGAGCGGTCTTGTCTACGAGGGAATAGAATTGTGCAGGAAGGAAAATGTTGACTTTATTCTTGCCGTCGGCGGCGGAAGCGTGATTGACTCTTCCAAAGCCATTGCTGCGGGGGTCGTGTACACCGGCGATTTTTGGGATTTCTATCAGGGAAAAACAGTTGAAAAAGCACTCCCTGTTGCCACTGTCCTCACCATCGCGGCGGCGGGTTCCGAGGGCTCTCCTGATTCGGTCATCACAAAAGAGGAAGGAATGTTCAAGAGGGGAGCAAGCGGAGAGGCACTGCGTCCCAAATTCACGATAATGAATCCTGCGCTCACGCAGACTCTTCCCGCTTACCAGACCGCCTGTGGAATCACCGACATAATGGCGCATCTTTACGAGCGTTATCTGACCAACACGACCGAGGTTGAAGTCACCGACCGCGTTATCGAGGCACTGCTTCTGACCATGGTGCACGAAGGACCCCGCGTGATTGCAGACCCCGACAATTATCAGGCAAGGGCAAACATAATGTGGGCCGGAATGCTTGCTCACAACAACTGCTGCGGAGTGGGCAGAACACAGGACTGGACGAGCCACGGAATCGAGCATGAGCTTTCTGCGCTGTATGATTGTGCCCACGGAGCCGGACTTGCGGTGGTTATGCCTGCCGTTTTCCGCTACAACCTGAAGCACAATGTGATGCGCTTTGCACAGGCCGCGGTGAGGGTGTGGGGATGTCAGATGAATTTCGAAAATCCCGAGGAAACCGCACTTAACGGAATACAGGCTTTCCAGAATTTCCTCTGCTCAATAGGAATGCCGAAAAACTTCGCCGAGCTCGGTGCAAAGGAAGAGGACATTGAAAAGCTTGCCCACACGGCCTGCTATGGAGACGGTGGAAACGGCAGAATGGGAGGATTCGTGACTCTGAAGCAGAAAGACGTGGAGAAGATTCTTCACATGATGGTCTGATTCTCAAACTTTCTTCCATATTATTGACCTATTATTATAAGTGTGAGCGGGGCAACTGTAAAAGCGTCTGATTTTTGCTGTTGTCCCGTTTTTTTAACATCGGCTTTAGGCAGGGATTGAATTTTTTTTGATTTGAGTTCAAAATATGATGTAATGGAAACGAACAAAGAAAAAGCGGAGCAGGTGTACCAGCGCCTGCAGTCAATGTACGAGATAATGCAGCAGACAGGTGGCACGGACGACGTTGAAAACGCAATCTTCGAATTCGAGGACTGTGTGAGCGAGGATGATTACGGGGCCTGGCTTGAAAAATACAGCTACTTCGTCTGGTAGCGCCTTTCACCGCTTTTAGACCCGGATGTAACCGCCGCACATTCACCGTTGTTTGGAATCTGAAACCATAGGAGGAGAAGGCAATGAAATCAATACTGCGCAGAGCCATTACAATCCTTATAGTCTCCATCTTCGCATTCATATCGACATCCTGCATCTGGATAATATCCGACGATGTAAAGACGGAAAAACAGTACACGTGGGTCAGGCTTTCCACCTCCGAAGCGGAAACCATCTTAAGCTCCTATAATCCGGAGAAGAGGTCCGAGTATGCCGACGTGACTGAATACACAAAGAAACTCGGAGAAAAGGTCGGCAGGAACAGGCCCATATTCTGGAACAGCACCTACGGGGTCTACTCGGTTGAAATGCCTGCCGGAACAAATATTTCAGAAGTGGATCTCACCATAAGGAACACAAGGTCCAATATCAGCAGCCTCACAATCTACAAGGCATCCGGAAACAGATCCATCCTCAAAGTCGTGGGCAACAGCCGCTATTACGGGACAATGTACTACAAGAACGGATGGCTCTTCGAGGCGGTGAACAGCTCAAGCGGAAGCAGCGACTACAGGCATCTCACCGTCACATATCACGATTAGGGAATCCTGACGGAAGGATTGTCTGTGTTTTCGCCTGAA
>DGXM01000213.1 GCA_002396325.1 Treponema sp. UBA4232 | reverse complement strand
CAGAACTGATGCTGAAGCCCTGACAGATTCTCTTTAGTCCACTTGACACACCACGAAGGATAGTTATATAGTAAAAAACCGACGAAGAGGTCATAGGGATTTTTGCAGAGAAAGCCTTTGCGGAAAGCCCTGCGGCCTCTTTTTTTTTGCTACAAACAGAAGAGGTCATAATGGAAGACAGGAAAATTGTTTTGCAGGACGGCAGGGAGTTTTACGGAACAGGCTTCGGCTGCGGAGCGGATGTAACGGCGGAACTCATCTTCAACACATGCATGGCAGGATACCAGGAGATTCTTTCGGATCCGTCCTACACGGATCAGGCAGTGGTGATGACTTATCCGCTGATTGGAAATTACGGCATGGCGGACGACGACTATGAAAGCAAAATGCCGACGATTGGCGCACTGATTGTACATGAGTACAACGACAGCCCGTCCAATTTCAGGAGCACAAAAACACTTTCCTCCGTAATGGAGCAGTTCAAAATCCCCGGCATAAGCGGAGTAGACACAAGGGAACTCACCAGAATAATCCGGGACCAGGGAAGCCGGAAAATCCTGATTACAAATGCGGAAACGGATCTTTCATCCGCGTTGGAAACACTCTCGAAAGCGGAAATACCGCACAACGCTGTAAGCAGGGTCAGCACAAAAACGGCATGGGTTTCCCGGGCGCAAAATGAAAAAAGAAGAGTCGTGCTGATTGACTGCGGCGTGAAAAAATCGATAATCACGAATCTGAACATGCGTGGATGCACTGTTACGGTTGTGCCATGGAACACAAGCGCGGAAAAAATCCTTTCGTTGAATCCTGACGGAATCATGCTTTCAAACGGCCCCGGCGATCCAACCGATGTGCCCGAAGTGATTGCAACCGTAAAATCCATGCGCGGAAAAATCCCGATGTTCGGAATCTGCCTTGGAAACCAAATCATCGCTCTCTCATACGGGGCAAAAACCTACAAAATGAAATTCGGTCATCACGGCGGAAATCATCCCGTGAAAAATCTTCTTACCGGAAAAATCGAAATCACATCGCAAAATCATTCCTATGCGGTGGACGAAAACTCACTCGAAGGAACAGGACTTTCAGTAACCCATAGAAACATTCTCGACGGAACGGTCGAAGGAATTGCTGATTTGGAAAACAAAATCTTCAGCGTTCAGTATCATCCCGAAAGTATGCCCGGGCCAGAAGACAGTGCACGCCTTTTTGATTCGTTTGTTGATTTGATGGAAGACGGCAGAAAGTAAGGGGGAAGATTATGCCAAAGAGAGAAGACATTCATAAAATTATGGTGATTGGTTCAGGTCCCATCGTGATTGGTCAGGCCGCAGAATTTGATTACGCAGGAACACAGGCCTGCCTTGCGCTGAAGGAGGAAGGTTACGAAGTCATACTTTGCAATTCGAATCCCGCCACGATTATGACGGACACCGCGATTGCAGACAAAGTTTACATGGAGCCTCTCACGCTTGAGTTCATTGCAAGAATCATCCGCTATGAACGCCCCGACGCAATCATCCCCGGAATCGGAGGACAGACGGGACTTAACCTTGCGATGCAGCTTGAGAAAAAGGGAATTCTCCGCGAGTGCAACGTTGAGCTTTTGGGCACGAGTTCTGAAAGCATAGAGATGGCAGAGGACCGTGAGCTTTTCAAAGAACTCTGCATCCGTCTTGGGGAACCGGTGCTGCCCTCTAAGATTGCGACTTCCATTGAAGAAGCCGTTTCAGCCGCAAAGGAAATCGGTTATCCACTTGTGCTCCGTCCTGCGTTCACTCTCGGCGGAACAGGCGGCGGTTTTGTTGACGACGAGGAAGAACTTGTTGAGACAATGAAAAACGCCCTTGCCTTGTCTCCCGTGCATCAGGTACTGGTGGAAAAAAGCATAAAGGGATTCAAGGAGATTGAGTACGAGGTGATGCGCGATGCAAATGACACTGCGATTGCCGTCTGCAATATGGAAAATCTTGATCCCGTGGGAATCCATACCGGAGATTCGATTGTCGTCTGTCCCTCGCAGACACTCACAAACCGCGAATACCAGATGCTCCGCAACAGTGCGCTTAAAATCATCCGTGCCTTGAAGATTCATGGAGGATGCAATGTTCAGTTTGCGCTCGACCCCGATTCATTCCAGTATTATCTGATTGAAGTGAATCCCCGTGTTTCCCGTTCGTCGGCACTTGCGTCAAAAGCCAGCGGATATCCGATTGCCCGTGTTTCCGCAAAAGTGTGCGTGGGAATGCATCTTGATGAAATTCGTCTTGCAAACAGCCCGGCCTCTTTTGAGCCTGCATTGGATTATGTGGTCACCAAAATGCCACGTTTCCCGTTCGACAAATTCGCCGATGCATCGAACAGACTCGGCACACAGATGAAGGCGACCGGTGAAGTGATGAGTGTGGGCCGCTGTTTCGAGGAAAGTCTCTTGAAGGCGATTCGAAGTCTTGAGCTTGGAATCTCACACATTTACGTAAGGAAGTTCGACACATTCACTTCAGAGGAACTCAGGGATTATATCGAGAAAGGAACCGACGACCGCCTCTATGCCATTGCCGAACTGCTTTGGAGGGATGAAAGCGGACAGAACGGTGCCAACGCAAGGGAAATCCACCGAATCACCAAAATCGATATGTTCTTCCTGAACAAGATACAGAAGATTGTCGACAAGGAAAAAAGTCTGAAGGCAAATCCCGGCAGCAGGGAAGAATTGCTTTCCGCAAAAAAAATGGGATTCAGCGACAGCTACATTGCACATCTTTGGAATATGAAGGAAAAGGACGTCTGGGATCTCAGAAAAAAATATGCGATCACTCCGGTTTACAAGATGATTGATTCCTGTGCATCGGAATTCAACAGCTACATTCCGTATTTTTATTCCACATACGACAGCGGAAACGAAGTGCATGTTGAGGACAGAAAGAAAGTCATCATGCTCGGCGCAGGTCCGATTAGAATCGGACAGGGGGTTGAGTTCGACTATTCCACGGTTCATGCAGTGAAGACAATCCGAGAGGCAGGGTATGAGGCAATCATAATCAACAACAATCCTGAGACTGTTTCCACTGACTACACGACTGCCGACAAACTTTATTTCGAGCCCCTCACTCCGGAAGATGTGTGCGAGATTGTGGAGCTTGAAAAACCAATCGGCGTGATTGCATCCTTGGGCGGACAGACTGCCATAAATCTTGCGGAACCTTTGATGGAACGAGGCGTGAAGATTATAGGGACGGATTGTGCGGCAATCGAAAAAGCAGAAAACCGTGATGCCTTTGAAAAACTCCTTGAGGACTTGCACATCCCCGAACCCGAAGGAGCCGCTGTGACAAGCATTGAAGACGGAATTGAAGCGGCAAAGAAAATCGGATTCCCTGTTTTGGTCAGACCGAGTTTTGTTTTGGGCGGAAGGGCAATGCAGATTGTCGCAAAGGAGGAACAGCTTTCGCACTACCTTAAGACTGCCGTTGAAATTGATGAAGACAAGCCCGTGCTTGTTGACAAATACATCAAGGGAAAAGAAGTCGAGGTTGATGCCATCTGCGACGGAAAAGATGTTTTCATTCCCGGCATTATGGAGCTTGTGGAAAGAACCGGAGTTCATTCAGGGGATTCAATCAGTGTGTATCCTGCCTACAGCATAAGCGAGAAAGTGAGGAAGACGATAATCGACTACACGCAGCGGCTTGGTCTTGGAATCGGCATCCGCGGACTTTACAACATTCAGTTCATCGTTGACAAAGACGAAAGAGTGTTTATCATCGAAGTGAATCCCAGAAGCTCCAGAACCGTACCATTCCTTTCAAAGGCCACCGGATATTCTCTTGCAGACATTGCGACCCTTGTGGCACTTGGAAAGAGTCTTCGTGAACAGGGGATAAACGAAATCTACCCGAAGGAAAGAAAACGCTATTATGTGAAGGTGCCGGTATTCTCGTTTGCAAAACTCAACGGTGTCGATGCCTATCTTTCGCCTGAAATGAAATCGACGGGAGAAGCAATCGGTTACGACGTGAAGATTCACAGAGCCGCATACAAGGCGATGATTGCAAGCGGAATGAAAATGCAGAATTACGGAACGGTGCTCGTGACACTTGCCGATGAGGACAAAGAAGAAGCCCTGCCTCTGGTGAGACGTTTTTATCAAATGGGATTCAATATCGAAGCAACAACCGGAACCGCTGTATTCCTTCGAGAGCATGGAGTGAAAACAAGAGTGCGCGGGAAGATGTCCGAAGGCAGCGAAGAGATTCTGGACACACTGCGGCAGGGACACGTGAGTTATCTTATCTGCACCAGGGCAATTATGTCGGGCATACATTATCAGGACGGAGTTGCAATACGCGCGACCGCAATTCAAAACGGAGTCACAATGTTCACTTCACTTGATACCGTAAGACTTCTGCTTGATGTGCTTGAGGAAATGACTCTTCCAGTTTCCACGATTGACGAAGACTGATACTGATGACAGATTCTTATGAAAAAAATCCATGCATCAACGAAACAACTTCGTGCGGTACATGGATTTTTTTATTTTGGCTGCAAGCGCAAAAATCAGGCGAAGTTTACGGTTGCATTTTTTCTACAGGTTTGAGTATCCCATAAGATATTCATCTATTGCCCGTGCACAGGCCCTTCCCTCGGCGATGGCCCACACAACGAGCGACTGTCCTCTGTGCATGTCTCCGGCAGTAAAGACTTTCGGTACCGAAGCGGCATAAACATCCGCAGACTCAGTTGCAACCGTGCTTCTCGGCCCCATCTGAACACCGAAGGCATTTGCCGTATAATCCTCCGCCCCAAGGAATCCTGCGGCAATCAACAGAAGGTCGCATGGCAAATCCTTTTCACTTCCTTCAATTTCACAGAGAGTGCGTTTTCCATCCACCATGCGGAATTCAACTTTGACCGTTTTTATGCCGCAGATTTTTCCGTCCTTTTTGTAGATTTCTTTTACGGTTGTCTTGTAGATCCGCGGATCCTTTCCGAACACTTCCATTGATTCCTGTGCTCCGTAATCGACCTTCAGCACTTTGGGCCATTCGGGCCACGGATTGTCTGCGGCTCTTTCGTGAGGAGGCTCCCCCATCATCTCAAGCTGTGTCACCGATTTGCATCCGAGTCTTATGCAGGAACCCGTGCAGTCATTTCCCGTATCTCCACCGCCAACGATGACGACATTTTTTCCTTTGGGATTAAACGAGAGTCTTTCTCCGAACGATGTGTCCTTGGCATTTGATTCCAGCAATGCCTTCGTCACCGAAGTGAGCCAGTCCACTGCAAAGAGAACTCCTTCCGCATCGGCACCGGAAACTGAAAGAGGTCTCGCTTTTTTCGCACCGCAGCACAGAGCAACGGCATCGTATTCTTCAAGAATTTTTTTTGCATCGGTGTTTTTTCCCACATCAGCATTCGTGACAAACTCGACTCCTTCTTCCGTCATAAGACAAACACGCCGGTCGATGATTTTTTTGTCAAGCTTCATATTCGGAATTCCGTACATCAAAAGTCCTCCGATTCTGTCTTCCCTTTCAAATACGGTCACGCTGTGTCCCCGTCTGTTGAGCAGATCCGCCACCGCAAGTCCCGAGGGCCCCGACCCGACGACCGCCACTTTTTTTCCGCTCCGGGTTTTGGGAATCTGAGGTTTCATATAGCCGGTCGCAAAAGCATGTTCGATTATGTAAAGTTCGTTGTCGTGAATTGTCACAGCACTCCCTTCCCCGCTTCCGCAGTTGCAGGCCTTTTCGCAAAGCGCGGGACAGACTCTTCCTGTGAACTCCGGGAAACTTGAAGTCTTCAAAAGCCTCCATGCCGCCATGTCGAACTGACCATTATAGAGCGCATCGTTCCATTCGGGAATGAAATTGTGAAGAGGACATCCTGTGACCATGCCAGAAAGCTTTATCGCACTCTGGCACATAGGCACTCCGCAATTCATGCATCTTGCAGCCTGCTTTTTTCTTTCCTCAAGATTGAGGCCTTCGTGAAATTCCTCAAAGTTTTTTATGCGGTCCTCTACGCAAATCAATGTATTCTCATTCCGTTCGTAATCCAAAAATCCGCTTGGTTTTCCCATAATTTCCTCCTGTAAAAAATTCCGTGAGACTGCACTTGACGTCAGCCTGCGGCTTTGGTCACAACTTTGAATGCTTCCATAACCGCTTCATTTCTTGTCAGTCCGTTCTTTTCGGCACGTGCAATTTCCTGAACCATCTTTTTGAAGTCGTTCGGAATAATTTTCTTGAAATACTGAACTGCACCGTCAAAATCGTCGAGTATTTTTTTTGCAGTCTTCGAGCCTGTTTCCGCAAGATGTTTTTCCAAAAGATGATGAAGAATCTGTCTGTCGTGCTCCGTGCTTATTTCTTCCATTGATATCATCTGCTTGTTGACTTTTTTGTAAAGGTCGTGTTTTTCATCGAAGACGTAGGCAGTTCCTCCGCTCATACCCGCAGCAAGATTTCTTCCGGTGGGGCCCAGAATCACAACGGTTCCTCCCGTCATATATTCAAGTCCGTGGTCTCCGCATCCTTCAACCACCGCAACAGCCCCTGAATTTCTTACGCAGAATCTTTCGCCGGCAATTCCGTTTATGTACGCCTCGCCGCCAGTGGCTCCGAAAAGAGCAACGTTTCCGATGATGATGTTTTCGCCGGCATTTCCCTTGAACTTCGAATCCGGATGAACCGAAAGTTTTCCGCCCGAAAGTCCTTTTCCGAAATAGTCGTTCGCATCTCCTGTAAGACGCAGCGTAAGTCCCTTAGGAATGAATGCGCCGAAAGACTGACCTCCGCCGCCGTGACACTCGACTTTGAAAGAGTCGTCCGAAAGATTTCCCCGGTACTTCTTCTGTATTTCGCTTCCGAGGATTGTTCCGAAAGATCTATCTGTACTTTGGACGGCCAAAGTTTTTCCAAGAAGATTCACCGTCTCTCCGGGAATTTCGTCTTTGTTCCTTTTTGTGTAGCGTTCAAAAGCAGGAAGGAGTTCCTTTTCGTCAACAGTCTTTTCAAGATGGAAGTCGTAGACCTGATCCGGTTCGAAATGAACTGCGTTTTCGTGTTCCGGCAAGATGCGTGTCATATCAAGAAGTGCTGCTCTGCTTGCGGCCGGCTTGTCTTTGAGTTTCAGGAAGCCGCTTCGTCCAACAAGTTCGTCAACAGTCTTCACGCCGAGTTTCGCCATAATCTCGCGGAGTTCCTGTGCAATGAAAAGCATAAAGTTTTCAACATACTCGGGTTTTCCCTTGAAGCGTTTTCTGAGAGTTTCGTTTTGCGTTGCGACTCCGAACGGACAGGTATCCAGATTGCACACACGCATCATGGCACATCCCATCGTAATCAGAGGGGCGGTTGCGAATCCGAATTCCTCGGCACCAAGAAGAGCCGCAATTGCAACATCTCTTCCGCTCATAAGCTTGCCGTCGGTTTCGATTCTCACTTTTGATCTAAGTCCGTTCTGCACCAGTGTCTGATGAGTCTCTGCAAGTCCGAGTTCCCATGGAAGACCTGCATGGTGAATTGAAGAGATAGGAGCCGCTCCTGTTCCTCCGTCGTGGCCTGAAATCAAAATCACCTGTGCTCCGGCTTTTGCAACTCCGGCCGCAATCGTTCCGACTCCCGCCTCGCTTACAAGCTTTACAGAAATGCGTGCCGCGCGGTTTGCATTTTTCAAATCGTAAATGAGCTGGGCCAAATCTTCTATTGAATAAATGTCGTGGTGCGGCGGCGGTGAAATCAAAGAGACACCCGGTGTGGCGTATCTTGTTTCTGCAATCCAAGGATATACTTTTTTTCCTGGAAGATGTCCTCCCTCTCCCGGTTTTGCTCCCTGTGCCATTTTGATTTGAATTTCCTGTGCGCTCAAAAGATACTCTTCCGTTACGCCGAATCTTCCTGAAGCCACCTGTTTGATTGCGGAATTGTATTCGGTTCCAAGACGTTCCGGTTTTTCTCCTCCTTCACCGGAGTTTGATTTTCCGTGCAGATGGTTCATTGCCGCCGCCATGCATTTGTGTGCTTCTTCTGAAATGGATCCGTAACTCATTGCACCGGTCTTGAATCTTTTCACGATTTCCTCAGCTTTTTCCACTTGCTCGACAGGGATGCCGCCGTCTTCCGGGAAAGAAAAATCCAGCATTGCACGGAGGGTGTGAGGATGTTCGCGGGAGTCAACCAAAGCGGTGTATTCCTTGAATCTTTTGTAGTCGCCGTTTTGACAGGACTGCTGAAGTGCGATGATTGTCTCTGGACTGTAAAGATGGTCTTCGCAGGTTGGACCCCGCCGAAGTTTGTGATTTCCAACGGAATCGAGATGAGTGTTCACAGTGAGTCCCAGCGGATCGAAGGCCTGGTTGTGACGGAAGCTCACGTCATCTTCAATCTCTTTGAGCGTGAGGCCTCCAACGCGGCTTACGGTGTTCGTGAAATACGTGTCGATTACCGGAGTGCTGATTCCGACCGCCTCAAAAATCTGCGCCGACTGGTATGACTGAATTGCGGAGATTCCCATTTTAGCCGCGATTTTGACAATGCCGTTCAGAAGTGCCTTGTTGTAATCGTCTATTGCCGTGTGATAGTCTTTG
>DGXM01000189.1:14705-18596 GCA_002396325.1 Treponema sp. UBA4232 | reverse complement strand
CATATCGGTAAGAAGAACAAGAACATCCTTTCCCTGCAATGCGAACTGCTCGGCGACTGCAAGGGAGAGATCCGGAATCTTCATACATTCGACAGTCGGATCCGCGGCCGTATGGATGAACATAACGGTCTTTGACAATGCGCCGCCCTCTTCCAAAGTATTCTTGAAATAAAGGTAGTCATCGTACTTGAGACCCATACCACCGAGGACAATCACGTCAACTTCAGCCTGCATGGCGATTCGTGCCAAAAGCTGGTTGTAAGGCTCTCCGGAGATTGAGAAAATCGGGAGTTTTTGTGAAACAACCAGTGTATTGAAGATGTCAATCATCGGAATACCGGTGCGGATCATGCGGTTGGGCGTGATGCGCTTTGACGGGTTTACCGAAGGGCCTCCGATTTCAACAAGATTGTCCACCAGAGCAGGACCATGGTCGCGAGGCTCTGCAGAACCGTTGAAGATGCGTCCGAGAAGATTTTCACTGAACGAAACCTTCATCTCATGTCCCAGGAAGCGGATCTGGTCGTTTGTCGAGACACCGCGTCCTCCGGCGAAAACCTGTAGAGAAACCAAGTCACCGTCAATCTTGTTGACCTCTGCAAGGGACTTTCCGAATCTTGTGGTAATCTCCGCAAGCTCGTTCAGCTTTACACCCTTTGCACGAACGGTGATAACGCTACCGTTGATGCTTTCTATTTTACTGTATACTTTGTTCATTACTCACCGTCCTTGAGAAGTTCTTTCACTTCGTCAGTCAGCTTTGCGTTTTTCTCTTTCAAAAGACTGTCAATCTTCTTTTCCTGAGACTTGAAAGTGTCACTCTCGTAGGCAGAATAGTTCATATCGATGAAGTCCTGCCTCAAGCTGTTGAAGAAGACGCGTGCATCATCCTTTTCCTGAATGTCGAATTCGGAACCGAGGATTTCAATAATCTTCCTAAACACGTAACGCTGACGGTCGGGGCTTGTGGCTCCTTCTGTCTCGTCGAAACTGTCCTGCTGCATATAAACGGCATCGAGGAACTCGCTCTTCAAGTATGCAATAAAGTCGTCAAGTGATGTACCTTCCTCACCGACAACCTTCATCATCTGGTTGACTTCAGAGCCTCTGCGGTAAAGTGCACGTGCATATTCAACCCAGGACGGAGTGATTACGGAGCGGTACTTTGACCATGAATCCAAGGGGTCGATTGCAGGATAGCGGCGTGCGTCCGATCTTTCGCGTGAAAGACCGTGGAATGCACCGACAACCTTCAGAGTGGCCTGTGTCACAGGTTCCTCAAAGTTTCCTCCTGCGGGGGAGACCGTTCCACCGATTGTGACGGATCCTGTTTCGCCGGAGCGGAGTTTCACGATACCTGCACGTTCATAGAATGAAGCGATTGTCGACTCAAGATATGCAGGGAATGCCTCTTCACCGGGAATCTCTTCCAAGCGTCCCGACATTTCACGCATTGCCTGTGCCCAGCGAGATGTTGAATCCGCCAAAAGAAGAACGTGAAGTCCCATCTGGCGGTAATATTCAGCCAACGTCACACCGGTGTAAACAGATGCTTCGCGGGATGCAACAGGCATTGAGGATGTGTTGCATATGATGATGGTGCGTTCCATAAGGGAGCGTCCTGTGCGCGGATCTTTCAATTCCGGGAATTCTGTAAGTGTTTCAACAACTTCACCGGCACGCTCTCCACAGGCTGCGATGATTACGATGTCAACATCGGCATTGCGGCTTGTAGTGTGCTGAAGAACAGTCTTTCCTGCGCCGAACGGACCTGGAATACAATATGTTCCGCCGCGGGCAACCGGGAAGAATGTGTCGATAAGACGGACTTTTGTAACCATCGGCTCAACGGGGTTCAATCTTTCGGCATAGCAATTCACAGCGCGCTTTACAGGCCACTTGAAGCTCATGCAGATGTTCACGCTCTTTCCCTTTTCATCGGTAAGAGTTGCGATTGTATCGTGAATCTTGTAGCTTCCCGCCTTTGCAACAGATTTTACAGTGTATGTGCCGAGGAATCCGTACGGAACCTGAATTTTGTGGGTAAAAGGACCTTCAGGAACTGTTCCGACTGAATCTCCGGCCTGAACTTTGTCGCCGGCTTTTGCGGTTGGAGTGAAATCCCATTCTTTTTTCTCATCGAGAGCCGGAAGATAAACACCTCTTTCAAGGAAGTTTCCGGAATGTTGAGCAAGAAGAGGAAGAGGGTTCTGAAGACCGTCATAAACCTGTCCCAGAAGTCCGGGACCAACTTCCACGCTCAAGAGGTCGCCTGTGAATTCCACATCGCAATCAGTTGAGACGCCCTTCGTCATTTCATAAATCTGCATCTGTGCAGTATTGCCGCGGACACGGATAACCTCACCCTTCAGGTTCTTTCCATCGACTTTGACAAAGCCCACTTCATTCAAAGAGACTTTTCCGTCAAATTCCACAGAGACCAGGTTTCCGTTGACAGCAATCACTTTGCCTTTTGTATCAGTCATTTCTTTTCTCCAAGAATCTCTTCATAAATTTTATGGTACGAAGCAAGACCTTCATCACGGTTGAATTTCCTCATCCGTTCGGCCAGCATCAAGCGGAGTCCATAATTGTACACGGCATCAACCGAAAACATATCCAGTGGTGCGATTTTATCCAAAACAGTCATTCTGTACTCGTTAAGGAACTGTTCCGCACTCAATGGGCTGTCCATGCCTGTAGCTGTACGGGCTGCCTGAATCACTTCTCCGTCGGTAGTAATCGGCACGTCCTTCGATTCCTTTTTCATGCGCTGTGCACGAACCTGGGCCAAAGCAAAACGGAGATTCCGTTCCTTTGCATACCATTCGTCCAAAAACACAGAGCCGGTCGGAACTGCCTCGCGGGGAGGCTCAAGAGACAAATTTCTCACCACTTCCCGGTTCTTCTCGTTCATAAAACGGTCGCACAAATCCTTGAAGTATTCCGTGGTAATGGGGAGTTTTGCCGTACTTTCACCTGTAGCCGTAAAAGCAGGAAGCTGGGCCACTAAATAATAGAGATGTTCCACTATTTTGTTCCTTTTTCAGCGGCGGTTTTTCTGCCTCTGCGTGCGGGAGTCTTTTTTTCCTCGGCGGACTCTTCAGAGGCCTCTTCGGATTTTGTCTCCGTCTTTTCAGAAGGAATACCTGCAGCAGCCTTTTTCATAAGTTCCGTGGTGCGGGGATTCAGATAGGCACTGAAAAGTCCGGCAACTTCCTCGGCACTGAAATCATAGAATGCACTTCCATCCTTCATTCCGATTCTGAAACCAGAGTTCAATGAATCGTCAGCCTTGATTTCGAGACCTTTTGTAATCTGAGACTTGAGGGCAGTCTTTATTCCGCTTTCAAGAGTCTTCAAATCTTTTGCAGGAAGCAGAACGGACACATCCTTTGCATCAGTCTTCGCAGTCCACGCCTTTACGACTTCGGGAACAAGTTTCTTGAACAGATCCTTATCGAAAGCCTTTTCCGTCTCACTGGAAACCAATGCAGACAATTCACGGTTGATGCCGTCACGGAACGAGATTATAAGATTGCGACCCGCCTGAGTGATTGCATCTTCGCTGGCTTTTTCCATGCGTTCTGTCTCGGCCTTGGCATTTTTTATAATGCTGTCTGCCTTCTCCTCTGCCTCTTTGATTATGGAAGCAGCCTTCTTTTCAGCCTCGGAAATCGTGTTCCTGGCTTCGGTTTCTGCACTGGCGACACCGTCTCTTTTGATTTTATCAATCAATTCTTGTAACTGGACGTCCATCGTGACCTCTCTATTCTTATAAAATATGTAATACTATGTTGACTAACAGCAACTTATTATGACAAAAATCACCAACTCCCGACACAGAGCACCGGGATATTGAACCCTGCACGAATCACCAACACTCGACGC
>DGXM01000189.1:0-14549 GCA_002396325.1 Treponema sp. UBA4232 | reverse complement strand
TGAACCCTCCGCACGAATAAAAATCAGAATCCGAAGCAATACTGTGTCACGCGGTGGTAGACTTCACCGGGGCGCAAAATGCAGTTCGGGAACTGGCTCTTGTTGGGGGCATCGGGAAAATCCTGGGTTTCAAGACACAGTGCACCGTGACTGTGATAGACAAATCCGTTCTTTCCCTTTATTCCTTCTATATAGTTGCCTGTGTAAAGCTGAATGCCGGGCTGATTTGTTTTAACGGCCATGGTTCTTCCGCTGGCAGGATCCTTTACATACCCCATATCAAGAATCTTTCCGTCACCTTTGTATCCGTTCATGCAGTAGCAGTGATCGTAACCGGCGCCCACTTTCGCAATGTCGGTGCCAATCAGCTTTGGCTTGGTGAAATCAAACACAGTGTCCGCCACGGGAAGCTTGTTTCCGTTCGGAACAGGACTGTTGCTTTCAGGCTCCAAAATGTAATCGCAGTTAAGCTGAAGCTCCTGATCGTACACTGCTCCGCCGTTGTAGCCCTTGAGATTGAAATATGCGTGATTCGTTATATTGATGGGGGTGGGTTTGTCGGTGGTTGCCGTGTACTCAAGCGTAAGCACATTGTCCTCGTTCAAAGTGAAGGATTGAGTCACATCCACATTGCCCGGGAAATGCTGCTCACCGTCGGGGCTCAATCTTTTGAATGAAACTCCTGTGCCGTACTCAGTCCTGCATTCCTCAGCATTCCAAAGCTTCTTTTCCCAGCGGTCGAATCCCCCGTGGAGCATACAGCCTGAATCGTTGTCGTCAAGCTCATATTTAACGCCGTCCAGCTCGAAACTATGTCCGCTGATTCTGTTCGCAAAACGTCCGACTCCCGTACCAAAGCAGGAACCATCAATCACCCAGCCTTCCAGAGTGGAGAAACCGAGCAGCACATCGACTGTTCCACCCTTACCGTCAGGCAGATTTATGCTGGTCAGTGTAGGACCGTATGATGAGGCGGAAAAGGACATTTTCCCGTTTTCCACAGTAAAAAGATTTACAACCGAACCGTCAGATAATAATCCGAAGCGATCTTTGTTTACATTTAAATTACCCATATCCTTCATTATACAGTGTTTTTACGAAAATTCAAGTATTAAATTTATTTCTGTGGTACTCTTTTCCAATTGTGCGGCAATTTCTTCAACCGTCATTCCCTGCGCATGGAGTTCCTCAACCTGCTTCTTCAGCGGAATCTTCGGTTTCACAGGATTTTTGCTGTTGATTATCTCGGGAGAAAGTCTTGCAGGTATTTTTTTCACAGGCCGGGCAGGAGGATTCTGCTCCACATCCAAATCGATAATGTCTTTTCCCAGAAGATTCGGGGAAAGATTTGATGGAGAGGCTTTGTCAAGACCATGCATCTGTTCCTGCTGATAGGTGTCAAGAGGACTTCTGACACGGGAGATTTTTTTCTCGGGAGACTGCACAGGCTGAGCGGATTCCACAGGAGCGGCCGTTTTTGCAACGGCAGGAGTCTTTTTTTTCGCGGACTGCACTCTGCTCTTTCCAGGAGCCTGGACCTCTTTCCTTCCATCTTCGGTTGGTGAAACTTCAGAAGAAGACGGAATCAAAGACTCAAGACGGTTTTTGAATTCCTCCGACTGCTTCACAACCTCCAGCTGTCCCTCAAGAACAGCCACATGGCGGTCTGCCTCTGCACTCACCTCTTTTAAAAGACGGATTCTGTCTTCAATCAGCGAAATATTGCGTTCCGCATTACGGTTTATGTCCATAAGCATATTGTTGAGTTCGTCACGGGCCTTCTGCAAAATATCGTCAGTTGAAAAAAGACTTCTGAAACGAATCATTGCCACAAGCCACATCACAAGATTGAAGACACACAAAAGAATTATAACAACAATGCTCATCGCTATCCCGTTATGTCAATATGCTGCCCAAGTCTGGGGTCTGTGATTTCCACCTGTTCGGAAGGATTTTCAGTCTCCTCCTCAGAATCCCTGCGCTTTGAACTTCCCTGGGGATCCGAACCGGCCCCCTGCCTTCCGTCCTGACGCACGGTATTTGCCTGAGGATTGTCTTTTGCGGCTTCCTGAACAGCCTTTGATTTTTCCAATATCTCCTGCGCGGCTTTTTCCATACCGGACTGGTTTGCGGCATAGGCAGCCTGATTTTGAGAAGCATTGAATTTCGCTACGTTGTCCATCTGCGAATACATGACGGACAAATCAATTGGTTGTATAGCCATCCGGTCCCTTTATATCATCCATATTGGCACTGTACTTGCCACGGCGGACAAATCCGTTTTCATAATAGAAGCTTACGGACTTCACGTCATTTTTAACTTCATCCATTGCGTCACGCACAAAAATCTTCGCACCTGAATAAACCGTGCCGGATGCATTGACTTTTCCCACAACCTTCAAATCCTTCAGGCGGTTTTCAATCTGCGTGATTTCCTCAGACATCTGTGCGCTCAGTTCGTTGATTTCATCCTTCCGCGTAATCATTGCGTTCAGGCTCTCTTCCTTGTCCTTAGGAAGCGAACGTCTGATTTTCTTCTGCTCTTCCAGATGCGAGATATTGAGTTCCACTTCCTCGAGTTCGGATACAAGTTTTGTCTGAGACTCCTGCAGTTCCAAAAGCCGTTTTTTTGCCTGGGGATCCAGACCGACTTCAAGCAGAGTTTCCGTACCACCGGCCGGAGATCCGATGTTTTTCGCAGTGATTTCCTCCGTTGCAAAAAGGTGTCCTCCGACAATCTGGGCTCTTTTTCCCTTGAGAACAATCTTTTTCATCGCAGTGACTTCGGAGTTCACGATACTGTCGTTTATGATGACATACTCGCCTGCTTCAACCTTGACATTTTCAACGTGGTGGGCCCAAAGCGATTTCGGAGTGGAAATATATCCTTCGTGACGGCCCGAGACGCCCTGTGAAATGACGATGTCTCCTCCTGCCTCGATGCGGCTGTTTCCCACCGTACCGTAGATTTCAACATTTCCGTCAGCCTTGATGTTGAATCCGTCTTCCACGTTTCCACGGACGATGACTGTGCCCATAAAGTTGATGTGTCCAGTCTTGATGTTTACGCCGCGCTCCTCACGAACCGGTTCGACTGAAATCTTGTCGCCCTGAAGCAGAACTTCTCCATTGCAGGCAGCCAAAATAGTGCATCCGTCAGAATCAAGCTTGACGTTTTGTCCGAGAGGAATGGGAATATCCTTACCGTTTTTAGCTTCAAGGTAACGGCCCATAATCGTCTTTCCGCCTTTACCCTGCTGCGGGAGCATCTTCTGGGCAAGAGGCTGACCTTCAACAACGTTCTGGATAAGATTGAGCTGCTTGAAGTCAACCTGTCCAGTGGAAGACTCTTCGAGTTTGAGCTTGGTGCGGTCAGTTTCGAAATTATAAGCGATGTAGGCATCCCGTCCGTCAACAGGAAGAATCGCCGCCGCAACTTCAAACGGAATATTGTAAACAGGAGTATCGACAAATTCGTTGATTTTTTCGTCGCTGATACCGGCCACGACTCCCTGAATACGGAGCTTCTGCTTGATGGCATCCGCTGAAATCTCGGAACCGCTCATGGCAGGAGGTGTTGCGGTGATTGTTGCACTCATCTCGTCCTTTGATATGTCAACGGCAAAAATCGCATCTCCGGCGGCAACTCTTGTATACGAACCGATTTCCATATACTGATTGTCAGTGCCTTCCTTGCAGAGTTTTTTCACCAGTTTGTCATCGACTTCGCGTGTGTCGGATCTTTTGGCTTCAATCATGACGTCATTCGGATTGACTGGGCGGCCGTTTCCGACAGGAAGAATGATTTTGAGGTAGATGCCGTCTCCAAAGCGGTGCACATAGTAAATTCCGTCGGTATCCACAGTCTTTGCCTCTTCCTCGAGCACCTGCTCCCTGGACGCGAGTTTCTGTTCTTCCTTTCTCTGTCGCAGGTATTTCGGATCTTCATAGACGCGGAGAACCCAGTGAGTTTTGGCAATTCCCATAACCCCCTGAAAACCTTTTTCTATGATTTCATACTCGAGCTGAGACACTTTTGTGTTCAACTGAACAGCGGCATCCGCAAGGCAGTCCTCGACCGTGGGACCACGCACCTCAACGGAATGAATCTCGCGGTCAACTTCAAGCAACTCAGCCATATCTTCACGAAGTTTTTCAAGCGTAACCATATATCACGTTCTCCTCTCTGACAGTCTTCCTTAAAATATTCCCTTGCGCAGACTCGTGAGTTTTGCCCTGAGACGCAGATTGGCCTTTGTGTGCAACTGGCTTATACGGCTCTCGCTCACATTCAGCACCTGACCTATCTCACGGAATGTCAAATCTTCATTATAATAGAGCACTATGACCATTTTCTCATTCTGCGGAAGCTCATTGATTGCCTCGATGATGACTTTACGCACTTCTTCACGCTCAACAATCACATCGGGATTCAGGCTCGAAGGAGACTCAATGTTGTCGCCTATGGACATATGGTCGCTGTCGTCACCGGAATACCAGACATCGTTAAGCGAAAGGATGCTTGTTCCGCTCACCTTCATTATGGTTGACTGATATTCACTTTCAGACATTCCAAGTGACTGTGCGATTTCCGAATCCGTAGCAGCACGTCCAAGCTTTGCCTCAAGTTCCACAATGGCATCTTCTATCTCACGGGATTTTGCACGCACCGAACGCGGCACCCAGTCCTGTTCACGCAACTCGTCAAAAATCGCTCCACGGATTCTTGTAACGGCATAGGTCTTGAACTTTACATTTTTATCCGGATCGAATTTATTTATGGCATCAAGAAGACCAAATTGACCGCATGACACCAAATCGTCGAATTCGACACTGTCCGGCATACCGGCAGACACCTTGCCGGCAACATATTTCACAAGCGGCATATACTGACGGATAAATTTGTCGCGGATTGCAGGAGACTTAGTCTTCTTGAATTCGTGCCACAATTCTTCCTCTGTTTTTTCCTCAATAAGCGAATTTCCCATTCTCCACACCCTGTTTATTAATGAGCATCTCTAAAAAAACCTTGCACCGGCTTTTTAGAATGCCTGCGAATTTTAAATCATTGAAATTCAATAAGTTAAAATATCACATTTTCAAAGTCGCCTCTAAAATGTCTTTAGAAACTCCCTAATCTTGTTCATCCCTTTTCAATGCTGTTTGAATTGCTTTCGCCAAAGTGGCCGCATCATGGTCGGTCGCCTTGGAACCGTCAGCAAATGTGCTCCGTCCGCCGTAAGATTTTCCACCGCCGGCAAAATCGGAATCATCTATAAAGTTTTCATCCATATCATCATTTCCCATTTCCGCATCGAAGTCAGAGATTTCAGGAAGCTCGTCCATACCCATATCGGTATCCATAGAGGATACAGAATCAATTGCAGAACCAGAATCCGGTGAGGCGGATTTGGTTTCAACAGGAGTTCCCAGTGTCACGGGAGTAAATGCCGGCTGCGCTGAAGATTGTTTTTCAGAAGCAGTAGTTGAAGAAATCTTTGAAGCGGAAGACTCGGAAGACGAAGAGGCCTGTGAAGCGGCAGGAGTCTGAACCGCTGCCTTGGGTGCCGACGATGCGGCAGGAGCCTTTTTTTCCTGAGATGAAGACGGAGAAAGCGTCATCTGTTCAGGTACAAAGGCAAGTTTGTTGTCCTGTACCGGGAATTTAAGGTCATCCCCGTCGTCAACAAGATCCTCGTCCGAAATTGTAATGTCTATGCGGCTTCCACTCCTTTCCATAGATTTCTTTCCACCTGAAGAGGGAGCCTGATCCACATCAAGAAAGCGGTTGAAAAGCCAGTCCACCAAAAAGAAAAGAACTGCGAAGGCAACGGCAAAAATGATTCCGCGCACAAACGAAACCAGGAATTTGTGGGTTGCAATGAGACTTATGAAAAAAGACAGTACAAAACCTAAGACTGCCGGCATGACAACTTTTTTTGGGTTCAGCATATATCAACATTCTCCATTTTTTATAGGGTACGGCAAAAATCCGTTCAGGTCAAGTAAGACATCATCAGGCCCCTTCTTCCAAGGATTCCAGATAAAGGGCTCTTACCGTTTCTTCTTGGTTCCGCCGACAAATTTCTTCAGGAACGAAGACACTCCTGCAGAAGTATCATTGTCCGTCTTTTCTATGCGGCCCACTATATGCTTGAGGCAGATTGCAGGACGCGAAGTCGGATTCACCACCATAAACGGCTTTTGACGGATAACGGCAGTCTGAACGACAGGATCATCATAGACAAAACCAATGTAATCAACCTTGTAATTGAGGAACTGAGCCACAATGGTAATTATCCTTTCTGAAATACGTTTTCCTTCATCCGCTGAATGTACACGGTTCACAAGCAGCTTAATGTTGACTTCCCTGGGAACAAGCTCAGTGGAAATAATCTTGATGATTCCGTATGCATCTGTTATGGCGGTAGGCTCCGGAGTTGTCACCACGTAAACCTCATCGGCGGCAGCCACGAACTGCAGCACGTTGTTGGCGATTCCGGCACCCGTATCTATTATTATTATATCAGCATTTCCCAAAGAAGCAAATTCTTTTGTAAAATAAGCGAGCTCTTCAACGGAAAGATTGGCGATTTTTGAAAAACCGTTGGCACCTGCGATGAATTTGATGCCGAATTCTGTATCAAGAATGATTTCACTCATCTTTTTCTGATGATTTATCACCTGCATCAGATTGTAGCGGGGCACTATGTTCAAGAGAACATTCACATTGGCCATTCCCATATCGCCGTCAATCAGGATGACGCGTTTTCCAATTTCCGCATACGCAATAGCCATATTCACTGCGATGTTGGTTTTTCCAACCCCGCCTTTTCCACTTGTAATCGCAATAATACGCGTCTTATGTCCATTTTCGTTTCCCATAAGGGCACGAAGTTCGTTAGCCTGTTCTTCCATTCCCATAGTCTACCCGCTTTATACTTTGATACTGATTCCTTTTTTACTGTGATTCTTCCGCTTCCTCTTCAGGACCGTACTTTTCCAAAATATGGTCTTTGTCAACCGTGAAACCGGTAAGATATTTCAGAAAATGCATCGGATGGGCACGCTCAAGCGAATGAAGCACATTCTGCCCTGTTGTAAGCCAGGAGATTGATTTGTTTTTTTCGAAAAGCACACTGAGCACGTTTCCGTACGAAAGAGTCTCATCGCATTTTGTGATTATCACACTCCTGAAATTGAAGGGCTCAAAATTTCTAAGTATGTTTTCCAAATCCTTTGGCTTCGTTGTGGCACTCACGGCCAGATAAATGTCGGCCTTCATTCCGTCAACATCGAGCAGAGTACGCATCTTCCCGATGTTTTCAAAATCCCTGGGGCTGTATCCGCTTGTGTCGATGAAAATAAAATCCACATCGGACTTGTATGAATCGTAAAGATCCTTCAAATCCTCCGTAGTCATTGCACGGGTCACATTCACGCCCATTATTCCACCGTAGTGTTCAAGCTGTTCCTCGGCACCCACTTTCATTGTGTCCGTCGTGATCATCTGAATCACGGGAGACGGAAGCTTTTTGTTTTTCGCCGCGAGTTTAAGTTTGGCAGCCATCTTCGCAACCGTTGTGGTTTTTCCAACACCCGTCGGTCCCACGATGATTATTGTGTGGCAGTTCTTTTTTGACTTGCTGAATTTCGGTGCCACGGCGATTGAATCTGCAATCCAGTCCACAACATGATTCTGAACAAGATCGAAGTCGTCCAAATCCTCATAGGTGAGTTCATTGCGGATTCTCGCGTTGATTTTTTCTATATAAGATTGTGTGAATTCATTCTGCTCAAGATAGCTGTCAATCTTTCTGATTGTGGGATGAAGTTCCTTTCCTGAAGTCGCCTCTTTGATTGAGTTGATGTCCTGCGCAATTGTCTGAATCTGCTTGCTCAGGTTCGCCATCTGCATGAGATTTGTGATTGTACCTCCGCTTCCAAGCTGATTCTTCAGAAATTCATCGCGGCGGTTGGCAAAATCCTGGCCTGCTGAAATCTGATTCGGAGTCTCCTGTCCGCCGGAATAAACGGTCCTGTCGGTATACGAATTCGCTCTGGACATTCCGTAATTTCCATTCGAGGGTGACTGTCCCATCCCGAAACGCTCGTCCACGACATAATTGGCGCACACAACCTCTTTCTGTCCGAAGCCGAGTATTCCCCCCTTCAGCTCAACACGGTGACTGATAATCTGATACCGGTTTCCATATCTCTGGTAAAGACGGACCTTGCAGTCCTCAAGTGTAGGACCTTCAATAATCATCTGTCTTGAATCAATTTTGTCATTGTACATCGATATCCCCTAGCCTCTCAACTTTTATGTCACGACCAGCCGCCATCACCTCACTAAGCGAAATAACAACCACATTCGGCATTTCGCGCTCTATCGACGCCTTGACCAGCTGACGCACTTCATCAGGACAAAGAATTATGGGCAGATAATTCCTATCACGCACGGCAGCAATTGAGGCACTCATCGCATCAAGATATTTTCTTGTTTCCACCGGATCCATGGCGACAAACGGCTTCTGACCGGCAATCACGGTACGGTGGTCGTTCAGTTTCTGCGCAAGGGCCTGAGACATCATCAACACCGGAAGCACTTTGTTTTCGTTCGCATACTGGAGACAAATCTGTGCACCCAAAGCCTGACGCACTTTTTCCGCAAGAAGCCAGGTGTCCTTTGTAATGGAAGAAAAGTTTGCCAGTGTTTCAAGGATGACAACCATATTTCTGATGCTCACCTGTTCGTCCAGCAATGCCTTGAGCACGGCCTCAATCTGACCGTAAGTGAGCTTGTCAGGACCATTGAGAACTTCCTCGACAACAACGGGATTCGTTTCCTTGACTTTGTTGATAATCGAACTGACTTCCTGACGGCTCAAAATGTCTGAAGCATGACGGCGGATGATTTCAGTAAGATGTGTCGCAATGATTGTAGGCGGATCGACAACCGCATATCCCACGCGCTCGGCTTCGGCTCTCTTTGATTCAGGCACCCAGATCGCTTCCATTCCGAAAGCAGGGTCATAAGTCTTTTCACCTGAAAGAAGATTTTCCTTTTTGATTCCACCAGTGTTGAGGCACATATAGTATCCGAGTTTGAGACGGCTTCTTCCGGCTTCAATTCCACGGATTTTGAATGAATACTCTTCCGGCTCAATGCTCATGCTGTCACGGATGCGGATCGGAGGAACAACCAGACCAAGGTCAAGTGCCTGCTCACGCCTGATTCTCGTGACACGCTCCAAAAGTTCGGCACCCTTTTCACGGTCCACGAGAGGAACCAATGCATATCCGAGGTCCAGGGAAAGAGGATCCAGCGAGACAATCGGGGAGACTTCGTCGGGACTTGAGCCTGACTTTTTCGACCCCTTTGCAGCAGCCTTTGCAGCCTCTTCCTTCGCCTTTTCGGCCTTCTGCATTTTCTGCATGCGTGTTCCCACGTAAATGAAGATAGCTCCAATAGGCACAAGCACGAATGTGGCGGAACCGAAGAATGCTATTCCCAAGGCAAGAAGCGCCGCACCGACAATGACGTAGACTGTTCCGCTGACGGAGAAATTGCGTTTGAGCTGATCCCCGATGACCTCTTCCGCAGACGAGCCTGTGACAAGGATACCTGTTGCAAACGAAAGCATAAGTGCCGGAAGCTGAGACATAAGTCCGTCACCTATCGTGAGGGCGGCATAATTGTTGAATGCATCGCCCACAGTGGAATTACCGAACACCACGCCGGTGATGATTCCACCCACAAGGTTCACTATCGTAATGAATATACCAGCCTTGACGTTTCCGCTCACGAATTTCGAGGCTCCGTCCATGGCTCCGTAAAAGTCAATCTCGTTTCTGATCTGCTGCTTTCTTTTTGCGGCTTCCTCTTCTGTGATTGCGCCAGAGTTCAATTCATTCTGAACATCGAACATCTTGCTGTTCATGCTGTCCAAAGTGAAACGCGCGCTTACTTCAGAAACACGTCCCGCACCCTTTGTGACAACAATCACCTGAACCACAATCAGGATGATGAAGATGACGAAACCCACGACTATGCTGTTTCCCGTCACAATGCTTGCGAAGGCTTGAACCATTGAGCTCTGACCCGGCATGTTTCCAATCTCGTATTTTCCCACAACGGGATGCGTAAGTATGAGACGGGTTGACGCAATGTTTATTGCGAGTCCGAACAGAGTCACAAGCAGTGTTACACGTGGAAACGACGTGAAGTCTGAAGCCCTTTTCGTGTAAATAACCGTAAGAAGGATGATGAGGGAAACGGCCAAATTCAAAACCATGGCCACATCCACTACCACCTTATGCAACGGAATGAACATCATGAGCACTGTAACAACAACTGCTACAGGCACCGCGGCATCTTGAAGCGTACTTGTCAAATTAATTTTTCTTTTTGAATCTTGCCTATTTCTTTCTGGCATCTGAGTCCCCACCCTTTAACTATTTTAAGCTATATTCTGCAAATTTTCAATGCCGAACTTCGTTTTTTATCAATTTTTTTTGTCCATAAATCCTATTTGGGCATAAATAATGGCAATTGCACGCCAATATGCTTCAGGAATTATGTCGCCCACCTTGGCATCGTGATACAATCCACGCGCCAGAGGCCTGTTTTCCATCAAAGGCACATTGTTTTCCCTTGCAATGCGCTTCATGTTCTGGGCAGTCATATCCTCTCCCTTTGCCGTAACCACAGGAGCTTCCTGAACACCACGCTCCCACTGAACCGCAACCGCAAAATGAGTCGGGTTCGTTATCACGACATCAGCTTCTTTCACAGCCTTCGGTATATTCTGGGAAAGCATCTCACGCTGTGCCTGATCCAAATGGCTCTTCACCTCGGGGTCTCCCTCAAGTTCCTTGAATTCCTGTTTGACCTCCTGTTTTGTCATCTTGTTCTGTCTCTTGAAATCTCTTTTCTGCACAAAGAAGTCAAGCACACCGATTCCAACCAGAATAACACCGGCAACAATCAGCATTATGGAAGCGGTCTTTGAAAAACGCTGCAGGGCAAGCATCGGTCCCGGCACATGCTGACTCGAGAGAATGGCATCAATATCCGACCTGATGATTACAAAAGCAATGATTGCTATTACTATCACCTTGACGATGGACTTTATCATATTGAAGACAGCCGTAAACGAAAACAAAGTCCTCTGAAAATACTGACCCAGATGAGGAACAATGCGGTCGAATTTCGGCTCAATAGGTTTCATTGAAAAGATGAAGCCTTTATTCTGAACAAGATTCGCCACAACGCCCACAATAAAGCCCACGATGCAGAAGGGAATCACAAGCAGAAGAAAATATCTGGCAAAGACCACGGCAAACTGCACGTCGTCCACCTTCGAATGACCTACGTTGTTAAAAAAGAAAATCAACATTTCTTCAAGCTGCCTTTCCATCCACGGGGCAAGTGCAACAAGAAGCAGCACACCTCCCAAAAAAACAAGCGAACCGTTCAGCTCAGGACTTTTGGCAACACGGCCTTCCTCACGCTGTTTACGGAGTTTATGTTCGGTGGGTTCCTCTGTTCGTCCCTCATCTTCGGGGGCAAACCACTGCAGGTCAATCTGACTCATTGCACGCCTCCACCGCCGAGACTCACGAAAAGATTTTCAAGACGGGCGAATCCTGTGCGGAAACTCTGGATGAAATAATCCGTGAACTGAGGCATAATCAGAGTGAGAACAAAGAAAGCCGTAAGGATAAGAACAGGAAATCCCTCGGCAAGAAGATTCATTTGAGGAGCGGCCTTTGAAAGAATACCCATTGCCACGTTTATAAGGAAGAGAACTCCCATCAGCGGAAGGGCAATCACAAGCGAGTCGCGGAAAAGCGTGGTGAGTCCTGAAAGCATAAAACGCACCAGTTCCGAATTGTGCGTCACGATTGAAAATGCGCTTATCGATTTAAAGCTGGTTGCAAGGGCCCCCGTGAAGAGAGTCTGGAACCAGTGATTCTGCATGAAGACAAGCATTGCGATAAGGTTCAGGTACTGGCCCATAAGAGGATTTTCCACCTGACTCATTGCATCGTAAACTTCACTTGCGGAAAATCCCATCTGGAAGGCAAAGAACTGTCCGGCTGTACTGAAGACTGCGAAAATGATGCTGATGTAAAGTCCCATGATGATTCCGATCAAGCCCTCGCCGAGCACGAGGAAAATATAATTCAGATCGAAGGCGCCGTCGGGAGATATGAAAGATGCGTAAGAAGCGAATGTGCCTGAATCAAGAGAAACCCGGGGATAAATGAAAAAAGCAAGATAACCTGCAAGGGCAACTTTAGCTGCACGCGGCACTGTACGTGCGGAAAAAAGAGGCAGAGTCATTATGAGTGCAAAACATCGCGCAGCCACCAAAAGGAATACCGGTGCCTGTGAAACCATCTGCTCCAGCATCGGCACCTACCTAACCCATAGCGGGAATCTGTTCCAAAAGATTGATTGTATATGTCCTCATCACACCGAACATCCATCCTCCAAGAAGGGCAAGCATCAGAAGTATTGTAAGCAGCTTGGGAAGAAAAGTGAGTGTCTGTTCCTGAATGGAAGTTATTGCCTGAAAAATTGCGACTATGAGTCCTATTATAACGGCTGCTCCCAAAACAGGGGCACAGAGAAGAAACACCTGGAAGATTCCTTCCCTCATAAGCTGGCCGATGTCACCTACTGTCATATACTCCCCCCTTTACACTAAAGTCCGACGCCGCGGAACAGTTGAGTCGTAAGAAGTCCCCATCCGTCAACAAGCACGAAAAGCATAAGTTTGAACGGCATGGAAATCTGCACAGGAGGCAGCATCATCATACCCATGCTCATAAGGATTGATGCCACGACCATATCTATTATAATGAATGGAATGTACAAAAGCACGCCTATCTTGAAGGCAACCGTGAGTTCGTGAAGAATGTAGGCCGGAATCAAAACATAAGTCGGAACATCCGAAAGAGTGCGCGGTCTTTTGTCGCTCACCATCGACATGAAAGTGGCAATATAACTTGTGTCGTCTTCCATCTGATGATACATAAAAAGACGTATGGGTGCTTCCGCCTTTGCGTAGGCTTCGGTAAGAGTGATTTCATTGCTTGAAAGCGGTTTGAAAGAATTGTCGTACACATTTTTGAAAGTGGGCCACATGCAGAAAAGCGTCATGAACAGGGCAATTCCGTTCAACACCGCGGTCGGAGGAACCTGCTGCAGTGAAAGAGCCCTCTTTATGAAATCAAGCACGATGCTGAAACGCAGAAATGTTGTAGTGAGGATTATGAGACTGGGAGCAAGAGAAAGAAGTGTGAGCATGAGAAGAAGCTGCACGCTGAACGCAACTTCCTTTCCAGTCTGCGGTGCCTTTGCCGAAAATTCTATGTTCGGTATGTCGATCCCCGTGACACGCTGACTCATTTCCGTAGTCCCGTTTGTGGAGCCTGCAGGGAAATTTTCGTTTCCTGAAGACTGCGAGGCCACAGGCATAACGCAAAGACACAGAAAAGCCGCAATCACAGCAATTCTGGGAAGCGATTTTTTTATTTTTGACGAAAAATATTTCATTGCTCATCCTCCCTGTTCATACGTTCACTCTGTTTCTTGAGGGAAGCAAGAATCTGTTCCGCATTGCCGTCATTGAAAACATTTTTGCTTTTTTCCCGTCTTACCGGCTGTATATTTTTCTTGGGCATAAACATTTCAAGCACTTCGGAAAAATTCTTCGGCCTTGGAGCGTTGGCCATTCTGTCTGCATGGAGATTCATTGCGTTTATCATTTCCTCGTCATCGATTTCAGCAAGAAGGGAAATTGAACCGTCTGCCACTCCAATCAAAAAGGCCCTGTCCACAAGAGTCACAACCTGAACGGATTTCCCCGGGCTGATTGTAATCGAGGCGACTTTTCGGAGGAACTGGTCGCTCGTGTCGGTTTTATCGGTGGTCTGCTTGAGAAGTTTGAAAATTATCCATATAACGGCAAGGACTATGGCAAGCACCAGAACCATGCGCAAAAACACCCACACCGTTGAAAGTGCGTTTGAGCCGCGCCGCCCCGGCTGTTCCGCCGAATCCGAGGCATTCAGAACGATGGAACTTTCATCCTCAAGCACAACGCTATCTGAGGTTCCATCCGTTGAGACTTCATTTACTGCGGAAGACACTGTCTGTGCTCCCACCGTCCAAAGTGAAATACAGGCTGCGAATACGGCGATGCACACCGCTGACAATCTTTTTGAGTTAATTTTTTGTTCCCCCACCCATTACTAAAAACGACAAAGACACCAGCTGATTTTTTAGGACCAACCGGTGTTTTTGCATAAGGTCATCTCTAAATACTGATGTTTTCAGAGACTCCCGTAACAATGAAACTTACAGAATTCCCGTTTCTGCAGATTCCTTACATCTGACTTGTCACATGCTCGATGGCAGGAAGAATTTCAGTAACGCGGACACCGAAGTTCTCATCGATAACCACGACTTCTCCCTTTGCAATCGGCTTATGGTTAACCAGAATATCCACAGGCTCACCGGCGAGTTTGTCAAG
>DGXM01000067.1:2269-10741 GCA_002396325.1 Treponema sp. UBA4232 | reverse complement strand
CGTGAGCGGAACAGCAGCCGACTACGACTCAGGACTCGCTAAGCTTCGCGTGTACATCGGTGACATCGTTGTGTTCGCTACCGAGAAGAAAGACGAAGTAACTGTTGATGCGGCTACTGGAACCACAACAGTAACGAATGATTACGGTACATTCACCGTGAAGACTACGTACGAAAAGAATGGCGTGGTTTACAAGGATGTTCTGGACAATGCACCGACCAATGCCACCTGGACTGTCAAATTCAATCCTGCAAGCGGCACATGGTTCAATGCTCTCGAGGACGGAACCGCAATCAGCGTTGAGGCCGAGGACTGGGCACAGCAGAACGAAGTTGGAAACAACTACAGAGTGAACCTCGCCACAATCCAGAAGGACACAACCGTTGACCCCGCACAGAACGTGACTCTGAGCGGAACCGCAGGAACCTACTGGTATGACGAGGAACACAATGTCTACTATATCCGATCATCAGGAAACACATTCACAATCAGTGGCGTAAGCTCCGATACGTACGGACTCGACTCTACGACCCTCAGTATTCAGGGCAAGGATGCCGATGAAAATGACACCGCAAACACATATTCACCTGCCGCCGGAAGCAGCCTGAATGCATGGAGTTTCAGCGGCATAAACCTTGGCGGATTCACCGCAAGCACGGGAGCCGAGGTGACAGTGACCGTGAAGGACAAGGCTGGAAACACAGACAGCACGGCGAAACTCAGCATAAGGTTCGATAACGCCGCACCTCAGGCAATGCATGAATTCGATGCAAAGAACAAGGATCTCTACTTCCGTATTGGAGGAGACAATGACGCCGATGTCGGTGGAAAATACTCGACCGGAAGATGGAGCAACTCGACATCGCTGAGAGTGCGCGGATTCTTTACGGATGGCGATAGCGAAAAAGCAAGTGGAATCAGCAGAATCTACTACCAGCTTTCGTCATCGGAAAGCGGTCTTACTCTCAATGCGTCTAATTACACCACTGCTGCCAGCGGAAGCTTCGAACCCTGTGCAGAGTACTTCAAGTTTGTCTCGAAGAATATTTCGGGCAGTGAACCGGAGACGGTGAAGATACCGACCTCATTCGACACCACGATTTCAGGCCTTTCTGTCGGAACGAATTACATGCGCCTCTTGGCCGTGGACAAAGTGGGCAACGCTGCGCTCGACTCCGTGGGTGGAACCGGTTTCTACAAGATTCAAGTGGACAACGAGATTCCGCAGGTTGCGGCCGACACCCAGAGCCAGCTCACGAACGGAATTTCCACCGTCACCCTCACGGGAACAGCGACGGATCCGCTTTCAGGAGTGGCTTCGGTCGAGTTCTATGTGGGAAAAGAAGAATACAAGATCAGCTCTGACACCGCTACCTACGGAACAGTTGAACTTGGAGCCGCAAACGGAAGCGGAGTGCGCCGTTGGACTCTTACTTTGAACAATACCAACAACTGGCTCAGAACCGCAAGCGAGGGCGAAATCGGAACCATGCCGGCTGTCTATGCGAACGTCACCGACAATGCAGGCAACGTGAACACCGGCGTGAAGGTCTCCGTGCTCCAGATAGACACCGAGGCCCCGACCGTCTCGCTCCTCAGCCCGACCACATGGGTCGGCATGAACGGAACCTATTCCGTGAGAGGAAACGTGGGCGACAACAACATTCCGAAGTCAATCGCTCTGTACACATACAGCGGTGCCTCAGTCCCTGAAACTCTGGACGGAGGATGGACCCTTGTCGGAAAGAAGACAACCGCAAGCGGAACAACTACGACAGAGGTGACCTACAATGCAAACCTCTCGAATATCTACAACTTCGTGTTCCCGTCGTTTGACGTGAACAGATTTACGGGAGAAAACGGAGTCACCGCAACGGCATACCTCCTGCTTGTGGCAGAGGACGAGGCTGGCAACAAGAGCCTGGATACCACTGAAATCCCGGCATGGACTAGCAACACCGGCAGCCTTGAGAACGGCTACCGCACCCTGTCCGTGGACCGCAACGCCGACAGACCTGTTGTGGTTCTCAACAATATCGATATTTCTCAGAATCCAATCTGGGTGAACACACACACGATTTACGGAAACGTGATTGACGACGACGGTGTGACCTCAATGCAGTACAGAATTGGTGAGGCCGGCTCGTTCCAAAATCTTCAGGTGACCAACGGATCCTGGACACTCACCCTGCCGAACTCTGTTGAGGATGGACTCGGAAAGACACTCTACTTCAAGGTGGAGGACGGAGCCGGAACTACGTTTGTAAGTAAGGCCGATGCGGCAGACTCCACAACCGCGTGGTACGACGCACCGAAACTCCGGGGAAGTGCTGGAGCCGCCGACGGAACCAATGACAGCATCAACAAGAGCATACTCACGTTCAACCTCGATACCAACGCTCCTCAGATCAGCGATGTGACGTACACCGCCTACGACAGCAGTAATTCTGTGGATCTTCAGCCCTCCGATGACTTCACGCAGCCCCGCTTCGGTGGAAGATACACCAAATTCAAGGTGCAGTTCAAGGCAACCGACTCTTCGGGAATCAAGTACGGAAACGAGGACGGAACGGTCGTGGGCTCTACAGTCACATTCAACGGCACGGACTATGAACTTGAGCGTGTGGGCGAAACAGATTTCTACCGCACGAAGGACTACATAGACCTTTCAACGACGGATTTCGAAAACAAGAATCAGGAATATACTCTCAAGGCGACCGCAATGGACGGTGCCGGACAGACTCACTCAATCTCCAGCAAGCTGACTGTGGACAACGTGAAGCCCGTGATCGCGGCTAAGAGCCCGAACGCGATGGTGAGCGCATCCGCAACTGCGACGGGAACCGTGACAGACCGCTCCGACTGCGAAGTCTACTTCATGGTTTCGGACGATGACTGTGACACGGATGAAGAGGTCGCAGCCGTAACAGCTACAATCGCAGAAAGCGAAACAGAAAAGTCTACGCTCAACGCAAACAACAGGTGGCGCCGCATATGGGATGCCGCAAGCACATGGCAGGTGTACTTCGATGATGACTTTGCCTCGAATGACGGATTCACGCACACGGAACTCCTGAAGTGGTACCTGACTGGTACGGGTGGCACTGCGAACGGAGGCACTGCGAACGGAGGAGGCGTAGGATATACGACCGTTTCCGCAATCACAAGCGGCGCATACACAGAACAGCCATGGGTGAGACTTCACATAAAGGCTGTCGATGCATACGGAAACATCGGCTACGGCGAAAAGAGAATTCAGGTGGAGCCTCAGGGCGACAAACCCACGGTGACGATGGCGGCACCTGCGGCAGACTTGGGAAAAGCCACCTACACCGCCAAGGACAAGATTATGGGCGGAACCATCATGGTGTATGGAACCGCAATTGATACCAAGGGAACGCATCCCGGCGCACAGTGGGCATGGCTCCTCCTCGACATGAACAATGACGGAATCTACGACCATGCTGATATTGCGGCCTTGCATAATCTTATGGGCGACTGGACATGGTATTACTATGATCCGACCATGAGTCCGACTGGAGCAAACGGCGGTGTTGATTACCCGGTAGTGGAATATGGAAAAATCCCGGAAGCGGCAGGTACGGAATTCTGGCGTTACGGTCTCAAAATGGACGCAACCTCAAGCAGCTGGCAGGTTTCATTGAACGGAGCCAAGTTTGTGGCGAATGAAGATACGGGACAGAAGAGTATCGGTATCTGGGTGTACGCAACGGATTTCGACGGCTATCACAGCCCGATAGACTTTAGCACTACCTCCGCCCAGAACGAAAATATGCCTCACCGCGTGATTCTCGTGGACAAGAACACTCCTATGGTCGCGAACGCAAAACTCCTGCAGTACGGATATGATGGAAACGGTGCAGAGGTGACTGCCGAACAGGCATACGAGGAGGGCATTGCAATACGCAAGGTGTGGTACTACGAGGCCGACATCTACGACAGGGAGGGAATCGGCGCAATTTATGTCGATGACGGAACCGAGGATGTGAAGGCTGCCGCTCCGGAAGGAATGACGTTTACGCCGATTTCCGAAGTGCCGGGAATTAGCGATGAGGTTTCCGGCTACCACATCAAGGTCAGACTTGGAATAGACGACTCGGAAACTGTGCGCACGGATAAGAGGAAGATCACCTTCTACGAGGTGAAGGACTCCAACCCGCTCAGCAACTTTGTGAACATTGAAGCGGTTGTTGACAATAAGGCACCGGAATTGATTACAAACGGCGACTATTACAGCATACCTAAGTATAATCAAGACGACGCTTCAACCCGTGTGGTCAACAGGGGCGACTTCTTTACGTTCGGAGCGCAGGCCTCCGAAGAATCCTTGTCAGGCACAAACCAGACCGGAGTGAAGCGGATTGCCTTCTATATTACACGTGATATTGATACAGGAAACATTCACAAGATTTATGACCCGATGCTTGTGAAGGCGGATGCAGGACTCGATTATACAAGCGGAAATACAAATGCGGCCTCCGGAATCTTCCTGAGCAGCGATGACAACCTGTACTGGAAGCGTCTTTCCGTGACGGGACCCAGCGGTAATGCGGGGGAATACAAGCTTACGCTTGGTGCTGTAGATAAGAACGTGCACGTGGGCGGCCTCATAAAAGTGAACAGCGTGATTTACAGGATTAAAGCTCTCAACGGTACCGAATTGACAGTCGAAGCACCTAGTCTCCCGGCCAGTGTGACCAGCGCGGACTTCGCGATTGCGAACGTTGTCGACAACACGACTGTGGAATCCACTGCGGGCGGTACAAAGAATGCCGCCGGCTACTACGTGGGCTCTAACAGGGACGACGGCGACTGCATGGTGGAGAGCCTCAGCAAGTCTGGAAGCACATGGACATGGGAAGCCAGCATCAACAGCAAGAACATTGGCGACGGACTGGCAACACTGCATTATGTGGTCTTCGATGAGGCCGGAAACTCACACCACGAGTCCGTTACAATCTTCGTTGGAAACAATCAGCCCCGCGTGGCAGGAATGTCGATTGGAACCGATTTCGACGGCAGTGGCAATGTCGAGGCAGGAGAAATCATCTCGAAGGGATACTCGGGCATCTATCCCAAGGGCAAGCAGGGCAGCCTGAGCATGACGGATGCATGGTTCCCCGAGGACAAGGCTTCCAGTGTGCTCAAACTCAAGGGCAAGACCTTAATCAAACCCGAGATTGTGGGTGGAAACGGTGCCTTGAGTTACGCTTACGATGTGTATCCATACGCAGACGGCTCCTGGAGCACAACTTCAACCATAAGCAGTAGCAGTAACACTGGTGTAACCGGAAATGAGGAGTCTGAAGATGCACAGGTTCTGAACATCAGCATCGACACTATTGCTCTGCTGCCTCTGGAAAACAAGGACAATTACAACTTCAGGCTTGCAATCTCCGATTCCACACCGGGCGGAAGTATGACGGCATATCTGAACATCATCGTGGACTCCCTCCTTAAAGATGAAAATGATCCTGAAAGCCGCATACTTCCGTTCTACTGGGTAAACGGCACAAAGAACAGCCTCTTTATGGAAAGCAAGGACTACGGTCACATTGAACTTCCAAATGACTTGCCGGATGGATTCTCAGGAACAACAGGAATTCTAGACAAGGATCCAAAACTTTCAGGTATCATAAAACTTGAAGGTATTGCCCATGATGACATCCTGTTGAAGCAGCTCTCTGTAACTATAGCAGGCAACACATATGTAATTGGAAACTACAATGGAAGCTGGTCTTCTACCAACCCATGGGTTGAAGGTGAAGTACCAAGTGGAACATGGTCATCTCGTATAACAAATGCAACCTACAGGGAAGCATACAACATGGGCTTTATCCCGGCAGAAGACTTTGCTGCTATGGATGAAGTAATGAAAGACAATACAATTGACTATGTAAGCGCCAAATACGGCCACATGGTTCACTGGACACTTTACATCGACACTGCGTTGATTGGAAACGGAACAGACAAGGTCATTAAGACATCTGCAACCGACCGTGGTAAAGCGAGCAACAATGGCGGCAACCTGGAATACGCTTCAAACACTTGGACAGAAGCAGAGGATGCAGGTGTTACAGCAAACGTATGTGACAGCGGAACTCCAACCGGCTATCAGAGGGTAGATGTTGTGCCGTATGTAACGGAAGTAAAGCGTTGGACCAAGTTCAATACAAATAGGGCAAGGTCTGGTGCCGTGTCATTGCTGCGAGGAGAATCAAACAACATTGTTTCAGGCTTTAACCTCAATACCACGACAAATACTTCCATAAGCATAACTGCAAACAAGGATGGATCTGGAGATGAAGTGGCAATGACTCCTGTGACACTGAGTGGCTCTAACCTTACATTCTCTGTTCCGACTGATGCTAGGAGCGGTTATCTGCAGGTTACAGTTAATGGGGTAAAAGCCCTTAACAATACAAATGCCTATGTGGAATACAACACGGAAACAAATGCCCGTGCATTTGACCACAACACCATAACCGATGACCGATACGTACACATCTGGCGTGTCAGTCAGCAGGATACCTTCAAGGGAAGTAAGAATGCGGTTTACCCGTCAATGGCTAGGGGTACTGATGGAACGCTGTATGCTGCATTCTCGAATTACGGTGAATCAAAGACTTATTATACAAAAAGCTTCATTGGTAATGGTACAGTGGCAGCATCTAAGTATACGGGAACCAAGAATAAATGGGCAGATGATTCGATTCAAACCACAACCGGAGCAAATAATGGAGTGGCAACATTGTTCTGGGGTTATGATCCTCCAGAGGAAGCATCTATAGTTGTGGGACCAAATGATGAGGTAAATGTAATATATGCTGCAAATTATCATGGTGGTAATGATACAGCATGGAGCTATTTCTCATCATCTGATGCTGGTGGATTGTATATATATGATACGCATGGAGGAGATACAAATATACAAAGTGCAACTAAGCGTGCAAAAATATATAGAACTGAATTGTATACTTATGATGATGAGTTAAATCAGTTTAAGAATGCACGTATTACACGTACAACTGATTATATTTATGCTGTGTATTATGACAGACTTACAGGAGCTGTTAAAACATGTATAATAAATGACAGCGCATCAGGAACTGACTCTCGCCCGAATACAAGAAAGGTTGCACTTCCTTGGATAACGATTGATGGTGGTTATGATGGTTTGGATAATGGAACACTCACTTCTGGAACAATGAAATTTGTTGATTTTGAAAGTGAAACAAATCATGGATCATTTTCTACGACAACTCAAAACAATAGAAAAGGTGTTACATATAACGGTACGCACTATGGTTTTGCACCCTTTACTGATAGTACCAATAATGGTTCTGCTTGGATTCCTTTCTTAAATGTAAATTATGAGAAGGGTCTTACTCGTACAAGTGGTACAGGGGAGTCAGCCTCAATTACAACAAATGCCAACGGTTATCCTGTAATATTCTATATGGATGCGTCTACAGGTCAGCCAAGAATCGCACGTGCTTCAAGTGTATATCCTAAAACCACAAATGACTGGCACGTACAGGGTGTCTTTGCTTCTACAGATGAAAACTACAACACTGCCAGTGACTACATGTCATGTAAGGTTGACAGCCAGGGATACCTGCACATCGCGTTCCAGAATACAAAGGGACAGCTCGTTTACGCCAAGTCTACGACCAATCCTTCTGATGGAACTGCATACACCTTTGGTTCGTCTGAGGTTCTGGATGACTCGGGTATGTGGATTGACCTGACATTGAACAACGATGTTCCGTATATCTCTTATCTTTCAAGGGTTAATTCTTATGATGGTATGAAGATTGCATTCAAAAATACAAACTTCGATGAAAACAATGACGGTGTTGCAGAAGGTGGTTGGGAAACAATGACAGCCGCAATGGATGCCAAGGTTACCAACGTCCGCACATGTATTGCACCAAATGCCAAGGCATTCGATAACAACATCTACACGGCAGCCGTCGGTTATTGTCCGGGTCTTGACTACCGCGCCGCATTCTATGTAGGCCAATAACCCCACCCCCCCCACCCAACAAGGCAGGTGCATCCCGAATGTGCCTGCTTTGTCAAAACACGGTCAAATAGTCCGCAAGGGCGTTTGAAATAACACACACCACACCCCCGGGAGACCGGGGGACTTTTTTTGTGGTGGTCTTTATCAGGAAAATGTGTTATATTATAATCTGGAGGTGATTTTTATGACAACAACATATCAAAGATATTCTAAGCTGGATGATATTCCTGATACTATGGGTAAGCAGGTATTGTTGAAGATACTTAATTCACCGAAAGTTGACCGAGAAAAACTACGTAGGGATGTCCGACGTTATGAGAAAAAGCGGTTGGAAGAATGGGAGGAAGAAGACAAAGCCTTGGGAGTTAATCAGTGAAATTTATTCGTGCGGAGGGTTTAATACCCCGACGCTCTGCGTCGAA
>DGXM01000067.1:0-2156 GCA_002396325.1 Treponema sp. UBA4232 | reverse complement strand
TCTGCGTCGAGTGTTGGTGATTCCTTTGGAAACTGAGATATTTACATATCAGCATTTATTGGATTCTGATGAAAACCTGACTCTAATAAAGGGGTTTAGAGTAAAAGAAGAAACAGGAAAGGGCTTGGAGAATTATTTGAAAAATGTTTCTGAGTATGATGAAAGAAATGATTTTTCAAGAACATATCTAATAAAGGATAAAAGAACCAAGGACTGGCTGCTTATTTTTCTCTGCGATCAGGTCTGTTCACAATTGAAGCGACCGATGATTTTTTTTATACAATACCAGCGGTTGAATTAGCAAATTTTGCCGTTAATGACAACTACAGGAAAAACCATCCTGAGGTTCTGGAAATCGGTAAAGTTGTTTTTTTGGAATTTGTTTTACCATATGTCGATTTTATGAAATCAATGTTGGGTATAAAAGCGTTATATATTTACGCATTGCCGGAAGATAAGCTAATTGAACATTATAAAAAGCTTGGATTTCAAAGATTATCAAAAAAGGAAGAACAGTTTGTACATTCACATGTAAAACCAAAGTACGATGACGGCTGCATCTTCATGTACCAGATGCTGTAATAGTCCGCAAGGGCGTTTGAAATAACACACACCACATCCCCCGGGAGACCGGGGGACTTTTTTATGTTGACTTTTTGAAAATATCTGCTTATATTTTAAATAGATTTTTTAGGAGAAGATGTTTATGAAATCATGTGGAAAACCTGTTGTTTTTGTCGTACCGCAAGGTTACAATGTTCTTGAAAAAATTCGTAGCACGCCTCGTTCTGATTTATCTGAACTTGATAAAATCAGTAAGGAATTTGAAGATTCGATGTTGGAAACCCAACAAAAAGAACGGGAAAAAATAAGGATGATGAGTCAGGCAGGTCAGCTTTGAGAAAAAATCAATTGGTTTTCAATTCAAAGACCTTTGAGATTGAGCACTTGGACGAATCACCGGAAAACATTCGTCTTTTAGATGGATTTGCAGTTGGAAAAAATGCTTTTGGTCTTGAAATCTATCTCAAAGAATATGCAATGTTGGATGAGCAAAACAATTTAAGTCGAACGTATTTAATAAAGGATAAATCTATTTGTGAGATAGCGGCATATTTTTCTTTGCGCAACGGTTTGATAACTCAACAGATAACATCAGAATCTTTTGATTCAATTCCTTCGATAGAGCTTTCAAATTTTGCAGTGAATCTCAATTATAAAAAGAATCATCCAGAAATTGGAAAGCTGGGGGCTTATGTTTTTAAAACTTTTGTCTTACCTATAGTTCAATATGTTTCAGATTTTTCTGGTGTGAATTCTTTATATATTTACGCACTTCCAGAGCCAAAGTTAATTGAGCATTATAAAAAGTTGGGTTTTAATCGGCTTTCACCACAAGACGAGCAGTTTATTTATGATCATGTTAAACCCAAGTACGATGACGGCTGCATCTTCATGTACCAGATGCTGTAATAGTCCGCAAGGGCGTTTGAAATAACACACACCACACCCCCGGGAGACCAGGGGACTTTTTTTGTGGTCTTTATCAGGAAAATGTGGTATATTATTTATAGGAGGCTTGATATGAGACGAGAAATACCGTGGCAGGAATGGCCAGATTCACCCGGAAAGAGAGTTCTTTTGAAAATTTTGAATTCACCAAAACCAGACAGGGAAAAACTGCGTTTGGAGTCTATACAAATTCAAAAGGAATTGAAAGAGATTTGGGCAAAAGAAGATGCTGAGGAGGCATTAGCGGCAAATGAATCAGAAGTCAAGAAATGACATGTTTTATTGTCAGCATATTTTTGATTCCGAAACGAATCTCTCTGCAATTCAAGATTTCTCAATTATCCAGCAAAGCGGAAAAGGATTAGAATTATATCTAAAAAATTCTGCTGCAACGGAGGAAGGTTTTAGCTCTGCACGTACTTATGTGGTGAAATCAATTGAGACTGATGAGCTTGCCGCATATTTTACATTAAAATCAGGACTTTTTACCATAAGTGCCTCCGATGATTATTTTCATACAATTCCTTCTGTTGAGTTGGCTAATTTTGCAGTTAATTCTACTTTCCGCCAGAAGTATCCGCAGATTGAGCGTATAGGGAAAACTGTATTTACAGATTTTATCCTTCCAATAGTTGATTCCGCTC
>DGXM01000124.1:461-3456 GCA_002396325.1 Treponema sp. UBA4232 | reverse complement strand
GGAACTTCTAATGCATTTATTCTATTTGTAGCCGATACAACTTCCAATATTGCATATTTCCAATGTGTCCAACAATACTTCATTGATCATAAGGATCTTTTTGATAAGCTCGATCAAAAAACAATCACTATTCATATCCCTGTTTCACAAGTGTTACCAGGGAATGATGAGCAATTGCAACAATGGGCACGAACAGTTTTTATCGATGGTCCGCGTACTGCATTAAAGGCACATTTGTCGAAAGAAGACCGGAACGCCTAAATTATGATGCTTCCAAGTATTTGTGAACAGAAAACAAGTTAAGGGGATAATCGTGGGCAACTTTATTGATTTAACTGGAATACGCTTTGGAAAACTAACAGTTCTATATAGAGCTGAAGATCATATTCAACCGTCAGGACAGCACAAACGTGTGTGGCACTGCAAATGCGACTGCGGAAACGAGTGCAATGTCAGAGCTAACGATCTAAAATCTGGAAATACTACCTCTTGTGGCTGTGTGCAACAGGAATCCCGTGGAAAATCCCAATTACAGGATTTTACAGGGCAGCGCTTTGGAAAACTCGTAGTGCTATATAGGATTCCTAATCATATTACTCCATCTGGTCAGCAACAAAGAATGTGGAGATGCAGGTGCGATTGTGGAAAGATAATTGATGTATACGCAGTTCAAATAAAGAGAGGTCTAACTTCTTGCGGTTGCATAAAGGAAGAAGCAAGAAAACAAAAAAAGCAAGAATTTGAGATGTTACAAAAGCAAAAAAGAATGCAGCGATTATCTCTGATAGCAGAAAATAAGGAACATAAAAGGCAGGAAACCGTTGCTATGAGGCAAGCCGAGGGAGAGCGTCGACAGCATTTGTTAGAAGAAAACAGGCAACAGAGAAAGTGTGAACTGGAAAAGATACGACAAAAGAAAAAAGAAGAATCGGAAAGAATACAGGAACAGCGTTTGATCAAAGAATCCCTTACTGCTAGATTCCCGGAAATCGCAAAAGAATGGGATCGCATAAAAAACGAGGATTTGCTGCCGTCTGATGTTTTCGCAACCAGCAGTAAGAAGGTCTGGTGGATCTGTCCACAGGGACATAGTTATTTTGCCGCTATTGCAAACAGAACCGGGCCTGGGAAAAACGGCTGCCCTTATTGTAGCGTTCCAGCAAAACGGGTATTGAAAGGATTCAATGACTTGCAAAGCAAATATCCTCTCATAGCGGAAATTTGGCATCCTAACAAGAATCTTCCTCTTCATCCGGATGAGGTTTTGTGCGGTTCCGGAAAAAGAGTATGGTGGTTGGGAAAGTGCGGTCATGAGTTTGATCAATCAATAAATAATATGGTTAAGGGCGCTGGTTGCCCTTATTGTAGTCATCAAAAATTGTTGCCTGGATATAATGATTTTGCATCAACCAATCCGGAATTATTATCGGAATGGGATTATGAGAAAAATGATGTCCAGCCAACTGAGCTTATGCCAAATTCACATTATAAAGCATGGTGGAAATGCCCATTCGGTCATTCATATCAAGCTTGGATGAGCAACAGATGTGGGAAAACCCATACTGGTTGCTCCGTATGTAACAAGGAAAATCATACATCATTCCCTGAACAGGCGCTCTTTTACTATATAAAACAATTATTCCAGGATGCCTGCAATTCTGATCGGGAAGCCATTGGAATTGAACTAGACATTTATATTCCATCACAAAAAACAGCCATTGAGTACGATGGCCTCAACTGGCATAAAAACAATGCCAACGAATTGAAGAAAAACTCGCAATGCAGACAACGTGGGATTAGACTGATAAGAATCAGAGAGGATGGTTTGCCTATCTTTCAGGATTGTGACTGCATAATTAGGAAGGATCTCAGATCATCAAGTGGCTTAAACAAAGCCATTTTAGATGCTTTGTCGACCCTTGGAAGCGCATCAATAGATGTCGACGTTGATAGAGATTCTGCGTTTATCTACAGCTCATACATCACAACACGAAAAACCCAAAGTCTAATGGCTAAGGAACCCTTAATCGCTAAGGAGTGGCATCCGGAAAAGAACGGGTACTTAACACCTGAAATGGTTTATCCCCTGTCTAGCAAAAAAGTATGGTGGTTAGGGGCATGCGGCCATGAATGGTATATGTCAATTCAAAATCGTGTCTCGCAAAGGTGTAACTGTCCAATCTGTTCAGGGAAAAGAATTGTTAGCGGAATAAATGATCTGCTTTCCAATTATCCAGATCTCTGTAATGAATGGAATTATGAATTGAATAATAAGGCGGGGCTTTTTCCTGACCGTGTTGCACCTCACTCTGACAGAAAAGCATGGTGGACTTGCAAAAGGTGTGGCCATACCTGGTATGCAAAAATCGACGGAAGAACACGAATGCAAGCAGGCTGCCCGGAATGTGGAAAAGCAGAAATATCCCGTTCTAAATTCAAACCCGTCCTGTGTGTGGAAACCGGCGCAGTTTATGAGAGTTTGCAGGAGGCCGAATCACAGACAGGGATTAGTCGAACATGTATTGGCAACTGCTGCAGAGGAACACAAAAAAGTGCAGGAAAACTGCATTGGAAGTATGCAGAGGTTTCAACGGACATGAACACCCCAGGGGCATGAACACCCCAGGGGCATGAACACCCCCCTGAACACCCTGAACACCCCGTGTTCATAAAACCGTGAACACCCCCTGAACACCCCTTGGCTGAACACCCGCCCGTGAAGCAAGAAAACCGCCAGTTCCTTTGAAATCAAAGGCTTCAGCGGTTTGAACACAGCTTCATAATTTTGTTGCAAACTCGACCACATAGCCAGAGCACTTGTTTGGCAACCGGGGAAATAAAAAAGACTTTGCCCGAAAGCAAAGCCTCAAAAGTGTTTTATTCGCTATTCACCAATGAACTTCAGCAAGGCACCTGTGTCTCCATCGATGCAGATGCTGCGCGCTTCAATCTGCTTCGGACAGTAGGCCTCATCATAATTCAGGCAGCAGTAAAC
>DGXM01000124.1:0-407 GCA_002396325.1 Treponema sp. UBA4232 | reverse complement strand
TTCAGGCAGCAGTAAACCGCCTTCGGGTTATCGTTTGTCATCTGCCAGAAGGGGTATTTGATAATGACCGGCGTGTTGCTGCCGACCCCGATCTCCAGATACAGGACGTGCTGACCGTCGTGCTGCCGGAGGTAATCAGCATAGGCAGCGGATGCCCGGTGCCAGCCTTCGTCCTCCACAAAGGAATCATCCGACCGCAGATTGGGCATCACTTTGCGTCCGTCCTCCGGGCTGCGAGGAATCAATGCAGTTGGAATACGCATGGCGACTTTCCTGTCTTCCGGCATTACAAACGAGCCATCTGTATTCTTCACAAAGCCCTGCGCGGCCATGGCCTGCATGACCCATGCTTCGTTGTCCCAGGTCTTCTGCACAGTCGGGCGCTGATTCTGGAAGAGGCCATAGTC
>DGXM01000144.1 GCA_002396325.1 Treponema sp. UBA4232 | reverse complement strand
CCCGGAATGACGGCAGCAGGTTCTGAATGACCCCGGGTGGCAAACTTGTCGGACAGCCCCTTCACAAGTTTTTACTTTCTCGCGAGGCTCGAATTTTTTCTGCGAAAAAAGCGTAAAAACTTGCCCCTTACGCCCGATTGGAGGGGCCAGTCGCCGGAGGACCGGCTCTTCAAGTTTCTGCTTTCTCGCGGGGGCTCGAATTTTTGCTGCGCAAAAAACGCATAAACTTGACACCCTACGCCCGATTGAAGGGGCCGCGCAGCGGTTCGGCGCGGAGCGGCGAATGGAGGTAGCGAAGCGTACGGAACCCCGGAAAGCGGGAGACACGGGGGAGTGCGGGAGCCGCATGGTTCGGCCTGCCGTTCATACTCTTACTGGACAGTTCGGGGGAATTACCTAAATGAGGGTGCAGGTTCCTATAAAAAAATAAAAAAAAGTGTACTTATATTTAAAATGGGTGTATAATGAAAAGACAATAGAAGAATGAGGAAATTGAAAGCTATTGCCCCAGAGTGAAAAAAAACTTTTACTTAAGTTTCAGTTAGGTAAAATATTAAGGTTAGTTTAGGAGATGGTTATGGGAACGCAGAAAAGAAGCCGGCTTGTGGTGAGAATTTTGATTGCGATTACGCTGACTGTAGTGGTGATGAATGTTTTGCAGACCGCGATTGTCACGAACCGCATAGATAATATTGTGTCGGGAAATTACGAAGAGGAATGTGATGAGCTTACGAGGTCGTATACCGATTTGATTTCCAGCAAAATCAGCGAGTATATGAGTCTGCTTACGGTGTATACCTCGGCGGATATTGTGAAGACCGGTGATCCCGCGCAGATTGTGCCGTGGCTGAAGTCCCATGCGGATATACGCAACAAGGCTTTCGATTATGTGGCTTTTGTGGATCTGGAAGGCAATTTTGATTCGGATATAGATACTCATACGACTGTTGTGGACCGTTCTTATTATCAGGATATTGTGAAAAAGGGGATGGAGACCACGATGGACAATCCTGTGACGTCAAAGGTTTCGGGGCAGACGATTGTGCATATCTGCCGGGCCGCCAAAGCCAACGGAGAAACCATCGGATTTTTCACGGGAATCGTTTCGCTTGATACGTTGAAGAGTATAATAGAACATATTAAGATAGGAAGCACAGGGTTTGCGACTCTTTATTCGGGGGACTCTCAGTTGATTGCGACTTCCGGTGACGAGGAGACTGTCAAGGCTGATTTTGAATTCTCGAAGGGAAATGCGGAGTATGCGGCCAAGATGACTTCTTCCGTGGCAAGCGGAAAGCCGGGGTCGTCATGGGCTCCGAATTCACGCGGTTCGCAGAGTTATCTTTCCTTTGCTTCGATTGATGGCACTCCGGGATGGACTTTCCTTTTCTGCGTTGACAAAGTGCAGGTGCAGGCAGCTTCACGTTCGGTCAGCAAATGGAATGTCGGTGTGGGCATCGTGTATGGAATCCTTTTGCTGGTGGTTATGGCTGTGATGGTTGTATCCGCTTTGAAGCCGCTTGAAGTGGTGCAGTCTACAATCAACGGAATTGCTTCTGGAAATGCCGACCTTACGCAGAGAATCGTGCTTAAGAATATGACGAATAATGAGATTGGCGGTGTGGTGAACGGATTCAATAAATTCTCGGAAAAACTGCAGGACATTATCAGGAACGTGAAAAACTCTAAGGATGGTCTTGTGGCGGCGGGAAGGAATCTTAACGACAGCACCGAGGAGACTTCTTCTTCGATTGCGCAGATTATCGCCACGATTGAGACTATGGGAAACAACATCAACAATCAGTCCAATTCGGTTACGCAGACGGCTGGCGCGGTGAACGAGATTGCTTCAAATATCGAATCGCTGAACCACATGATTGAGACTCAGGCGGCTTCCGTGACACAGGCTTCCGCTGCGGTTGAGGAAATGATTGAAAATGTTGATTCTGTTGACAAGTCCGTGAACAAGATGGCTCTGGCTTTCGAGGATTTGGAGCACAAGGCCGTGAACGGTGTGCAGAAGCAGGATGATGTAAACAAACTGATTAAGACCGTGGAAAATGAGTCCCGCACATTGCAGGAGGCAAACTCTGTCATTTCAAGCATTGCGGAACAGACGAACCTTCTTGCCATGAACGCAGCAATCGAGGCTGCCCACGCCGGAGAGGCCGGAAAGGGATTCAGCGTTGTTGCTGATGAAATTCGTAAGCTTTCGGAGACTTCTTCACAGCAGTCAAAGACGATAGGAGATCAGCTTAAAAAGATTTCCACCACAATCGAGGGAATTGTTCAGGCTTCTCTTGAGGCTGGAAAGGCATTCGAGGCGGTTTCAAGCGGAATCAACGATACGAACAGTCTGGTGCAGGAGATTAAGACCGCAATGGTGGAGCAGGGTGAGGGCTCAAAGCAGATTTCACTTGCTCTTGGAAATATGAACGACAGCACTTCCGAAGTCCGCACGGCTTCACTGGAGATGTCTGAAGGAAACAAGGCGATTCTGCAGGAGATTCAGCTGCTTCAGGATGCCACTTTAAGCATGAGGCAGGGAATGGATGAAATGGCTGTGGGTGCCAAGAAAATCAACGAGACGGGCACAACGCTTGCAAGTCTTTCGGAGCAGTTGGAGAATTCCATCGCCAGCATCGGCCAGCAGATAGACCAGTTCCAGGTTTGATTCAAGGGTTGACGGCTGCTGGCTGTCAGTTGATGGCTTGAGTCTGGAACCTGAGACTGATGGCTGATAACCTGGGGCTGAAGACCGGAATTTCAACTGTTTTTGTCGAAGTCGGGGATTTCCTTTATTTTGGTGTATTTCCAGTCGTTTGCGTGCCCGCCGGGAAGTCCCTTTTCAATCCTTTCGTTTTCGCGGCTCAACTGATATTTTATCATTTCCTTGAACACGTCCATAAGAGGTTCGGGGTCCACTGATTTTTCCACAATGCCGGCGGTCTGCAGCTCCTTTATGAGATAATAGCAGGATTCTATTGTGGACACGCAGTATTCCGCGGGTTCCCTTTTGAATGTGAAAATGGATTTGTAGGAGCCGCTGAAGGAAAGCTTTGGCAGAGTATTCACATTCGTGCTCAGCCGAATCATCTTTTTCGAGCAGAACCACGTTGAGTCTATGATTATGACAAGCAGAGTGCGGTTCCCGATTGTCTCCTTGAACCCTTCTTTCGCGCTTGTCCAGGCATCGTCTCCCGGGTAAAGCAGGACGGGAAAATACTGCGGGTCTGAAAGCAGTTCGCAGAGTCTTTTGTTTTCCGTGAAATCAACGCCGACCAGAATCTCGCTTCCGGGCAGTCTTATTGAGGCAAGACGGCCTGTTCCCGTGCGTTGTCTTTTCGCTTCCTTGGGATGCATCAGGAACACGAATTTTACTTTCGAGTCCACTTCCTTCAGGTGGTCGCAAAAACAAGCCGCAACAGGGCGCAGGCACTTGTAGCATATATCGCTCATTTTCTGAAATCAGCCGATCATCTGCAGGAGACCGTCCTTTCCCACCGCACCAACGCGTTCATCCGCCACTTCACCGTTTTTGAACAGTTTGAAGTTCGGAATGCTCATCACATCGTAAGAAGAAGCCAGGTCAGAGTTTTCGTCGACATTCACTTTGCACACTTTCACTTTGCCGTTAAGCTCTTCGGAAAGTTCTTCCACCACAGGTCCCATCATCTGGCATGGACCGCACCAAGTGGCCCAGAAATCAACCAGCACGGGGAGGTCGCTCTTCAAAACCTCAGCCTCGAAATTTTTTCCATCAACCATAACTGCTGCCATATTGTCCTCCTAATAATCAGAAGTGAAATAGATTGTATACAATCTTTGTTAATAATATACAATGTTTTGCTGTTCTAGGCAAGGGGTATTCCCAAAAAATATGAAATTAATTCGAAAACGTGAGTTCGGAATTCGGAGTTTATCAATGGGCATTTGCACATACTTCATCTATTGTGAACGCATTTACACCGCTCACATCGTTTCCCTCCGTTAGTCATTCCAAAACAGATGCACAAATAATATAGAAGATTTTTGAAGAAATATAGAATTTATTCTGCAAATAGTGTATGATATGCCTATGAAACATTTCGGAAGATTATTAAGCGCATTTTTTTTTGCTGCGACACTCTTTATGATTTCCTCCTGCTCCGATGAAATAGGTTACAGCGTGGTTTTGTGGACTCTTGGCGAACAGAATATCGCCGACGGAGAAGTTGTTGCCGTTTACATGAAGTCAAACATTTCAAAGACATATCTGATTGCCAATCCCGAAACAGACGAAAGATTCGAAGTGCCTCTGTGGAAACTTACGGAGCCTGTTTCGAAAAGAAAAATCAAAGATGTTGTGAAGCAGTACGAAGAGTTCAAGCACACTTATGCAATGTCCATTGTTGACGGTCTCCCCATCCGCCAGGAAACGAAGAACCTTTCACGCCAGATTTACCGTCTGCGCAAAAACGAAGTGATAAAAACCCTTTACGTGGGAGAGGGGGAAATTCCCACAAACGGACGCGAGCAGCTTGATGGTCAGTGGATCCGCGTGCTTACTTCCAACGGAACCGGAGGATGGTGTTTCAGCTACAATCTGCGCACTTTCCAGATGAACCCGGATGGCACTTATTCAATCGACACGGGTGACGGAGAACTTCAGGAGACCGACGATCTTCTTGAGACTGTCCTTGCCTCGAAGTGGTATCCAGACTACTATCAGCAGATGCTCAAAAACAAAGAGGTCGATTTGAATTACGTGAAGAGCGACTACGGATTCGACACAGGCGCAGTTTCAGGTACAGTCACAATCCGTGTGCCCACTCTTGATGTGTCCTATCCATTCGAGGGTGTTACAAAGACTTCCAGCGGTGTGTACAAATTCAACGAAACCGGAATTCAGATTACAGTCAGAAATGAAGGCTCCATCTCGGTGCGCTACACCGACCCCAGCGGCAGACCGTTCACCAATTCCTTTATCACACTGCCGCAGACTGCCGACGAAATCATTGAAGCTGAAACCTCCCGCCGCGAAAAAATCTATTCCGACTTGAAAAGACTTGGTCCCACTTACAAGAGCTCCAACTACGGAACTCTCACATTCTCCGGCTCAGGCGACTTCACGTGGACAGGATTCGACAATCTTCAGCCCACGATAATCGGTCTCGGTGCAGGAAACTCCGGCCGGATTAGTGCGGATTATTTCCTTTCAAAGACTCAGAAAGCCTCTTGGGACGGCATACTCACATTCCACTTCGGAGAAAGAGAGACGGCGAATTTCTTCTATAAAGTGGAATCAAATGGTCTGCGCCTGTGCAATGCAAAAGTCGTAGTGACCCCTGATCCCGCAACAGGCCGAAATACTGTTGACATAAACCAGCCGTCTGGAGCCACGGTGATTTTCTTCCATAAATAGGAGCGGCTATGGCATTCGTGCAGTTTTCAAAAGTCTCGCTTGCATTCGGAGACCGTGATATTCTCAAAGATGTGTCGGTGAATCTTCAGACAGGCACAAAGGCGGCTCTTACAGGTGCAAACGGAGCTGGAAAATCCACACTCATAAAGATTATGGCAGGATTGGTGGAGCCAGACAGCGGTCAGCGTGTTGCCCAGAGAGATGCGCGCATTGCGTATCTTCCGCAGAGTGGACTGGTTCACCACGGATGCACGTTGAAAGAGGAGGCCGACAAGGCTTTTTTGTGGGGATACGAGCTTCAGAAAAAAATCGATGAAGTGGGAGACGAGATGCAGAAACATCCCGAGCAGGCAGACCGTCTTGCAGAGGAACACGCGTCTTTGCTTTCGAAACTTGAGGATTCAGGGTGGTACCGCAGAGAGATGCTTGCCGAATCCGTTCTTTTGGGTCTCGGTTTTTCCCGAAATGATTTTGACAAACCCACTGATGCATTTTCCGGCGGATGGCAGATGAGGATTGCTCTTGCGAAGGCTCTTATGTGCGGCCCGGACATCCTGCTTTTGGACGAGCCCACGAACTATCTTGACATTGAGGCCAGAAATTGGCTTGAAAAATTCCTGGATGATTTCAAGGGTGGTTTTCTTTTGGTGAGCCACGACCGTTATTTCCTCGACCACACCATAAACGAAGTGTACGAACTTTTCAACGGTGAATTGAAACGCTATCCCGGAAATTTCACCCATTACGAAGAAGTCCGCAAAGTGGAGCTTGAAAGTCTTATCGCCGCATACGAACAGCAGCAGCAGGAAATTCAGCATCTTGAGGATTTCATAAAAAGATTCGGCGCAAAAGCCACAAAGGCGGCCCAGGCACAGGACAGACAAAAGCAGCTGGACAAAATTGTGCGCATCGAGATTCCCGAAAACCTGAAGAAGATTCATTTCACTTTCCCCGAGGCTCCCCATTCCGGCCAGCTTGTCCTTACTCTGGAAAATGTGTGCAAGAATTACGGCGGCCCGGACGTGATAAAAAATCTGGACTTTGTGCTTGAAAAGGGCGAGCGTCTTGTGGTTGCAGGCCGCAACGGAGCCGGAAAATCCACGCTTTTGAGAATCATTGCAGGTGTGGATTCGGATTACACAGGCAACGTGAAACTTGGAGCCGGAGTAAGCATCGGATATTTCTCTCAGGATTCTGCGGAAAAAATCAAAGGCAGTGAAACGATTCTTGAGCGGCTTGAAAGCAAGTGTCCCCTTCATCTGATTCCGAAGGCCCGTGACATGCTGGGAGCGTTCCTTTTCCGCGGTGACGATGTCTTTAAAAGCATCGATGTTCTTTCCGGTGGAGAAAAAAGCCGCATTGCACTTCTTGAGCTCCTTCTGCGCCCCGTGAATCTTCTGGTGCTTGACGAACCCACAAACCACTTGGACATGCATTCAAAAGACGTGCTCCTTGAGGCTCTGAAGGATTTCGGTGGTACTGTTGTTTTCGTTAGCCACGACCGTGGATTCATTGAAGACCTTTCCACCCGTGTGCTTGAACTCCAGCCAGGAAAATGGAGAAACTTCCCCGGCGACTACAAATATTACATGCAGCGTCTCGAAGATGAGGAAAACGGTACTGTGGGCGCATCGTCTTTCGGCGGTGAAAATGAAGCTGAAAAAAAATCCGTTGGTGAAAAAAAGCCTCTCGAAGAACCCGTGAGCGCATCAAAGCAGTCGTGGGCAGACCAGAAAAAGGCCTCTTCCGACCGCCGCAGACTTGAGCGTGAAGTGGAAAAAATCGAGGCACAGATGGCGGAGGCTGAAGAAAAAAAGAAGTCTCTCGAAGCACAAATGGCGGATCCTCTCGTGTATTCCGACGGGGCAAAATGCAGGGAAGTTCAGAAGCAGTTGGACGAAGTGAACGGACTTTTGGAAAAGCTGGGAGAGGCATGGGAAGAAGCCGCTGAAAAACTGGGGTGATTAAATCTTTCCTTCTATAAACGTATTCCCTTATGGAAGGAATGTTACATTATGCAAGACGGATTGTTGTTCCTTTGGGGGTATTGTTATGAAAAGATTTTCATACTGCGTAAAAAGATTTGCACAACGGTATCTCGTTATCATTCTAATGTTTTTGTGTTCCGGTTTTTCTCTTTTTGCGGAAGCCGTGAGACGCCCCGGAGATTCGTCTTACAAGTCGACGGCAGACCAGACGGCGTTTCTGTATGTTGATTCCTCGGTGAGCGGAGCCAGTGTTTATCTCAACGGTACATACAAAGGAACGACTCCTCTGAAAATCAGCGGTTTAAAACCAGGCAGTTACACAGTGCGCACATCGCTGAAGCATTATTCTGAGTTTTCCGCAAGCGTAAGAGTCAGACCTGGGCATAATTCCGTTTTCGCCTATATGGAAAAAATCAGCGGTTATCTTCATCTGGACTCGGTGCCTTCGGGTGCGGAAGTCTACTGCGCCGGCGAAAGGGTTTACGGAAACAATATTGAATTGGACGAAGGACGCCACACCGTCAAAGTGCGCAAATTCGGCATGAAGGAATTCAAAAGCTCTGTTTACGTGACCCGCAGAAGCACAACCCGTCTTACAATCGCGATGGAAAAAGCTCCCTTTGAAATTACTGATTTCCGCGTTTCAAAATCATCATTCAATCCCCGGAATCCTGGAGACCTTGGAAATGTTGACGTGCATTATTCCGTGACCGCCCCGGAAAGCGGCGTGATTGCATTCAGAAATGCAGGTGGAAACATCATTTTCCAGAAAGACGTTGACTTTTACACTTGGGACGGTTCGTTTTCGTGGATAGGAACTGATTTCAGCGACTACATTGTTGACGACGGCATTTACACTCTCACTCTTTATGCCGGCGGATTGGAAAGGGAATGTTCCGTTGAGGTCGATTCGGGCATTGTCTATCCACTGCTTTCAATAACCCCCGGAGGATTGGGAATAGGAGGCCTGACAAGCGCAGAGTTGAGTCCCCGGGGTGCCTTCCAGATTGAAGGAAATGCGGGAGTGTCTTTCAGGACTGTCGGGGAGCCGGAGGGTTTTTATTCCGTGCCCATTCATGTCGCGTTGGCATGGACAGTCTCCAGATACGTGGAGCTTTCCACATCCGTTGACGTTTCAATCATTCCCGAAAAAACAAGTGTCAATGGAAGTTTTGCGATTAAGGCTGGAGACTCAGTCACTTTCCCGAACGATGCGTCTCTTTTGTATGCATTCTTCGCGCGCATTGGATTCCGTTCATCCCCGGTTATGTATCCCTATGGCTGTGATTCAGGAAGCGGTTTGGGGGCAGGTGTGTCCGTCGGTTACAAGACAGAAAACTTTTACCTTGGCGCACAATCTTCCATTATATTCCGTCCTGTGGTTGGACTTGTCTCGAACGGCAGTGACACAATGTGGAAAAACGGAATTATGGTCAGACGAATTTGGCGCAATGCATCTTTGGGAGCCTACGGTTCAATCAATTCGTGCTTCGGTGAATATGAATTCAAAACAAAAGATGTTGTGCACAAAGATTCCTTCGCAGGATGGTTCCGCTCATTTGACACCGGTATTGAAGGTGCTGTGTATCTTGGAAACACTTCCGCGGCATTTACCGCAAGGGCAGGATTCGTTTATTTTCCGCAGGGGGAGCGGGGAACAATGTATCCTCAGTTCAGTCTTGGCATCATAGGAATTCTTTAGGGTAAAAAAATGTTCGGAACAATAATGTCCATACTCACGGGACTAAACGTGATTTTCATAGTATTCGTGCTTTTTTTTGAGAGGGCAGAGTCTTCAAGAAGATTTGTGTGGCTCCTGATTCTGTTTTTTCTTCCGGGAGCGGGAGGCATACTCTACATTCTTTTAAGCGGACATTTTTTCACCGGAAGTCACCGCATGAAACAGATGAGTGCCGTCACGAAGGGAATTTTCGAACCGGTATTGAATGAACAGAGGTCTTACATCTTCTGGAATTCAGAAAGGATTTCTCCGGGCGTGGTAAAGGACTATCTTCCTCTCATACGGATGAATCTCAATTCAAGTGACAGTCTCATCGTCAGTACCGACACTACGGAAGTCTACACGGACGGAAAGGATTTTTTCGAAGCCCTTTGCGGTGAGCTTGAGAAAGCCGAAAAGACAATCTTCATGGAATATTTTATTTTTCACGAGGACAAAATCGGTAAGCGGATTATGGATATTCTGTGCCGCAAGGCAGGCGAGGGTGTTGTCGTAAAACTTATGTATGATGATTTGGGCTCGCTCTTCACGAAAACGAAATTCTTCCGCAGACTGAATGCGGCCGGAGGACAGGCAAGGCCTTTTTTTCAAATCCGTGTCGGTCTCCCGTTCACTTTGAATTACAGGAACCACAGAAAACTCACTCTCATTGACGGAAAGATTGCTTTTACAGGCGGCATGAACATCGGTGACGAATATGCGAATCAAAGCAAAAAGCGTCATTTGAACTGGCGTGACACCGTGGTGCGCATGACGGGTATGAGCGTGCTTTTAATGCAGGGAAATTTTTTGATGGACTGGTATTTCCAGGATGCATGGATGGACAGGGCCAAGACAATCGAACATGCACGAAAATATTTTCCCGGCGAACTCCTTGGCGATGTGAAGGAAATCATCGTGAATGAAGGACCGGCCTTGTGGAGAAAACTTTTTTCCAGCGATGCAATTCCCACGCAGATTGTGACGGCAGGACCCAACGACATGCGCAAGGCGGACATCGAAAACGCTCTCGTGAAGATGATTATGAGTGCCCATGAATCGGTATATCTTCAGACTCCGTATTTTACTCCCGACGATGAATTTTCCATGGCACTCAGAATTGCATCCTACAGCGGAGTTCGTGTTGAGATAATCATTCCGCGGGACTGGGACAAATGGTACATGAGGGATGCCTCCTACGAGTTCGTTCGCGAGATGATGGGAGACGGCGTTAAGTTTTATCTGTACCCCGGATTCATTCACTCGAAGATGATGGTTGTTGACGGAAAGGTTGCAACAATCGGAACCACAAACATTGACGAGCGGAGTTTCAATCTGCATTACGAACAGAATGTATTTTTCTATCAGGAGGCATTTGCAGCCAAGTGCGAAAACATCTTCGTAAAGGACAGGGGGAAATGTCTTCCGGCGAGCGAGGAATATTTCCACAGCAAATTCATTTTGCGCCGTGCAGTCTGGTCGTTCTGCAAACTTTTTTCCCCGCTCATGTAAAATGAGATTTGTTGACTTTCCGATTGCAGGGGACTACTTCTGCTCGGTGAAGCCTGCTCCGATTCCGTTCATTGCCTCGAAGAAACGGGGGAAACTGACCGCGCAGCATTCCGCATCCGCCACATTGATTTTTTCTCCATCGCCGAGTCCAAGTCCAAGACAGGCAAGGCTCATTGCCACGCGGTGGTCCTTGTAGCTCTGAACATTTCCTCCGTGCATCTTGAAGGCCGGATTCCTGTTTCCGTCTTTTAAAACAGGGGAGTGTCCGCGGATTATCATAAAGTCGTCTCCGGTTTCAATTTCTGCTCCCAAATCCCCGAGTTCTTTTTTCAGCACTTCGATTCTGTCGGTTTCCTTGCGTCTGCACACACCAATGTCTTCTATATATATGGTGCCTTCCGTAAAACAGGAGATTACCGCGACCGCACAGATTGCATCAGGGTAGCCCGAAAGATTTATGTGCATTTCTCCGCCGGGAAGATTTTCCGTGGAAAGACGGCCTGTTCCGTTTTTTGCTTTTTTCATTCCGCGCACGGTGAGAGTTTCTTTTTCACGGTTCCAGTCAATGTCCGCTCCAAGGGAGATGAGGGCCTCAACAATTGCGTCGTCTCCCTGTGTTCCGCTTCCGTCTATGTTGTCGATTGTGATTTCGCTGTTTGTAATCAGTGCCGCGATGAGTGGAAACGCCACTGCCTCCCAGTCGCTCGGGATTGTGCAGTCGAACGCCTTCATAGTCTCAGGACCTGTCACTTCGATGTGTTTGAAGTCTTCGCTTATGCTGACTTTTGCCCCCGCTTTCTCAAGCCACTTCTGCGTCATCGTGAGGTACGGTGTTTCCTTCGGGTCGGAAAGCTCAATGTGCAGTGTTCCTTTCAACCGCAGGGCTGCCATCATCATGCCGGAAATGTACTGACTTGAAACAGAGCCTTCCGTGCGCACCGTGTTTTTTGTGTTTACAGGGCCTTTGATAATCATGGGGCAGACTGTTTTTCCCGGTTGTGTCACGTATGCTTCCGCTCCCATCTGATTCAGTGCTTCAACCATGTGGGCCACGGGTCTTTTCCTGATGCTTTCATCTCCGGTGAAAACCGACCATCCGTCGAGGGTGGCTGCCACGGGTGAAAGGAAATACAAAAGAGAGCCTGAGTTTCCCACGTTCACGACATCGGTGGGAAGATGCAGATTTTTGCCTGCTCCGTCAACAATCCAGTCGCTGCCGGGTTTCCCTTCCGTGGTGAGATTCAGCTCCACAGAAGACCCCATCAGCGGTATCGCGGCGGCAGTGCTTAGACAGTCTGCGCTCGGGAGAGGATTGTGGATAGAGGATTTTCCGTCTGCAAGTGCGGCCAAAAGCAGAGCCCTGATTGTATGTGACTTTGATCCCGGAACTGTGATATGCCCGGAAAGCGAGTGTGCTTGAGAAATGATATTCATAATTCGCCATTCTATCATATAATATTTTGCGTGAAAAGGTGATTCCGGTGAAGTCTGTGCCAATCAAGGTAAAAAAAAGCTGACGGATATTAACTTTGTCTTAATATAGTTCAGTTTTTTTAGAATAAATCTTTGCAAAGTATTTTCCCTTAAAAAAGAACAGGGCTTCAGCATCAGTTCTGTTATTAGCGTTCAAAATGAGGCAGTGGGACGCAGGAAAAAAGCAAGGAGGGGCTGTCCCAAAAGTATTGTC
>DGXM01000094.1:20713-25806 GCA_002396325.1 Treponema sp. UBA4232 | reverse complement strand
AGGGACCCTTCAGGGAGGATTCCTTGATTTTTTGCTGACTCATTTTGAACTCTTTGCATTTTGTTTCATGCTGAAGCCCTGTCTGCAAGGGGGACAGGCTTGACGAAATTTTTGCTTGTGAATATAATACCGTCACTTTTCATTGCTTTTTACGTGTGGTTTTAACGCGTTGATACAGCTTGAAAGTTTTTCGGCTTAAGGGAGTCTTTGAAACATCTGTTTTAGAGCTGTCCTTGATTCGTGCGGAGGCCCCGATGCCCCGTGCGCTTCGTCGAAATAAACGGTATTGAGTCCTACTTCGATACCTCGTGAGAACACCATACTTCGATGCTCTGTCGAGTGTTGGTGATTTTTTTTTAAGGAGAATAATATGAAGAAACTTGCAAAAATCGTTACGGTTTTGACTCTGGCTTTGTCTTGTGCGGTCTCGGCACCGGCTATGTCTTTTACAGTGGGCGGAAAGGGGGCCTTGTTCGTGGGCGCAGGAAGTGAATGGCGTGACGATAGTATAAAAGGCATTCAAAGTTCGTATGAAGGATTTGGAGGGGAATTTACAACCGGTGGAAATGTCGGCGGAGGGTTCGGTCTTTATGCCGCTTTGAATTTCGCTTCACTCGGAATAGCTGATTTGGGCGTTCAGACAGAGCTTGATTTCTTTTTCAACAATGGCGTTTACTGCACTGCTTCTCAGACACTTCTTGGAACAACAAAGCTTACGGGGTCCGTCAGCACTTTGGATATTCCCGTTTTGTTTACCGCGGACTTCAATTTCACAAAAAAACTTTCCGTTGAAGCCGAGAGCGGGTTCTATCTCTCCATTCCATTGAGTCCTTTTCATTGTGTCGCAACTTACCCGTCTGTAAGTGGTTCAGAAGATCAGCCGGTGCGCAATCTCAACGTTGGAATGATTTTCGGTGCAGGTTTGGGCTACAAAATGGGCCCAGGAAGTCTTGTGGGAAACATACGCTATCTGTTTGATTTCACAGGCACTCAGACCGAAGCAGACTCCAAGATAAGCGAGGCCTACATAAGGCGCGGACTCACTTTCAGTGTGGGGTATCAGTACACATTCAATCTCTAACAAGCTGATATTATAGGGCTGTCCGATAAGCTCGTCCATACCGTCATTCCGAACCTGCCACTACCGTCATTCCGAACTTGTTTCGGAATCTCCTTTGCACGAGGGATGTCACACGGATTCGAAATTGCTGACGCAATTTCCTTCAAAGAAGCTGGTTATTGTTGGGTTTTAGGTCATCCCGAACTTGTTTCGGGATCTCCCCTGTACAAGAGATGCTGAATCAAGTTCAGCATGACAGGCTTCGTTCAGCATGACATTTTCACGTCATTCCGAACCTGCTGCTACCGTCATCCCGAACCTGTCACTACCGTCATCCCGAACTTGATTCGGGATCTCCTTTGTACAAGAGATGCTGAATCAAGTTCAGCATGACACAGCTTCGTTTGGCATGACAGGCTTTGTTTGGCATGACAGCCTTGTTTGGCATGAGATTCTGTCGTTGACACTTATGGTCTAAATGGATATAATCTTGCTCCAGTGGCTGTATCCTCGGAATTTTTCACATAGGATTTTTCGGGGCGGTCAAAATATCGTAAGGAAAAGGTATCGTCATGGTTTCTTATCTAGCGGGAGTCACTTCCTCCGCACTTTCTTTCATTTTTATCGTGTTTGCCATTGGTACCATCGGTTATCTGGTGGGCGGCATCAAAATCAAAGGCATTGAACTGGGAACTGCCGGTGTTCTGCTGGTGGCGTTGCTTTACGGAATCCTCATCCACTATGTGCCTTCTTTCGCAATCGCTGAAAAGACAATCACCCTCTACAGCAGCGGAATCAAGGGAAACTTCGGAATTGTATCCAACATTGGAACCGCACTTTTTGTTACTGCCGTAGGTCTTATTGCAGGTCCCAAATTTTTCCGCAGTTTCAACCGCAAGACTCTTTCCTACATTCTTCTGGGTGTCATAATCATCGCGCTCGGAGCTCTAACAGCGTGCCTCTTCGTTTTTTTCGATAAGAATCTTACAGCTGATATGGCAGTCGGTCTGCTTACCGGAGGACTCACATCAACACCCGGTCTCAGTGCCGCAAAAGAAGTCGCAAAGGACGAGGCTCAGGTTACCGCCGGATACGGAATTGCATACATCTTCGGAGTGCTCGGAGTCGTTCTTTTCGTGCAGCTCGTTCCCAAAATCCTCAAGGTGGATATGAAGGATGAAGTGGCACATTTCCATGCGGCAAATTCAATTACAGTTCCTGAGCCAAAGGGAAAGCTTGTGAAACTCGATCCGTTCGGTTTCTTCCCGTTCTTCTTTGCCGTTGCCCTCGGATGCATCATCGGTTCAATCACAATCCCAGGAATCAACTTCAAGCTCGGAAACTCCGGCGGTACTCTTATCGGAGGTCTTATAGTCGGTCATTTTGCACATCTTGGTCCCGTTGACTGCCGCATCAAAAAAGACACGCTGAACTTCTTCCGTGAACTGGGACTCGTCCTCTTCCTGATTGGGGCAGGCGTTCCTGGTGGAGTGAACTTCGTGGAAAACGTGAAGGTGAGCTATTTCATCTACGGTGCCGCTATGACTCTGGTTCCGATGATTGTCGGATACATTATCGCGCGCTATGTGTTCAAACTGAGCATTTTGAACAATCTTGGTTCAATCACCGGCGGAATGACTTCAACACCTGCATTGGGAACTCTTATTGCAACAGCCGGAACCGACGAGGTTTCTTCTGCTTATGCCGCAACTTATCCGTTTGCGTTGGTTTCCGTGGTTCTTGCCGCAAAGATTATCATAATGATTCTGTAAAAAGAGCCTCTGCATTTGCAACTTGAAAAATTATAAATGAAAAAGGGATGCTCCGAAGGTTTTTGCCCGGAACATCCCTTTTTTTATGACGCATAGAAATTGTCCGCCCTGCATCGGGCTTCTGCCGGTTTTTATTCGGCTTCGTATCCTGTCTCTGTTGAAGCCCCGTCGGCCTGCTCTGTTTTGGAAGTGAAGTTTTCAGGAATGGCCAGTGAAGTGGACTGTACGTTTTCCTGATTTCCGTCTTCAATGCTGCTTTCCATGTTTCCTGTCGTGTAGTCGAATACGAACTGGTGGATTACAGACTCAATCAGGTCAGGGAACATATCAACCACAGTCTGCTTGTCCCAGTTTCCGTTTTTGTACGGTGTTGTTTGTGCGGAAACGCCGCTGTACTTCTTCTTTAAAATCTTCTTTCCGTTTGAATCGGCCACGTAAACCAGCATTGTGACTCTTGCAGCAACTTCGTGTCCCACAAGTCCCACATTCTTCTTTTCCTTTTCGAATTTGAATTCGGCGAAAATTGTGCTCTTGGCTCCTGTCTGCTGGCATATAGTCCTGTTTCTTTTCGAATTGGAATAGTCCATGATGCGGAAACCGTCGGCCCCGAGGTCTGTGTCAAGATAAGAGAGCCATTTAATCTGCTTGGCTGTGTACGGAGTGGTTTTTGAAAGCTCCTCGTGACTGATTACCTCTATGCCGTTTTGTTCCAATATGCCGCGCAATGATTCTGCGGCCATGTCTATGCGTGTCTGCACTGTCTGCATTTCAGGATTGTTTGCTCCGAGTGCCTGATTCACGTATTTTGAGAGAAGACCGCCGGTCTCCTGTTCGTTTGAAACACGGTTTTCTTCGGGGGTATACCACGGAAGTGTCGAATTTCCATACACTGAAACGATTGCCACTGGCGAATATTCGTGAATGTCTATCTGTGCGGCCGACTTGCATCCTGCAAATCCAACACACAAGGCCATTGTTCCCAAAAGGGCACGCATCTGTTTTTTCATCTGAAACCTCTTTTCTGCTTTTCTCTTCTACATTTCGTAGAACTGTAATAGCGGGAGTATAGCATTTTTTTTCCCTTTTTTCCATACAAACAATGCAAAAGACGAATGGTTACGGGAACCCTGAGCCTGTTTTTAAAATCGAAGGATTCAAAAAAATCGGACCGGTTTTAGGAAATAGTCAATCTATTTTGTTAAAAAAGGGTATTTCCCTATTGACAGCAGTTTTATTTTGAATAAAATTTCATAATAATATGCAAGGACTGATTTTAAACGGAAGCAAAAATATATTCGAAGTCGAGTGTGAGGACGGGATTATACGTGACTGCGCCATAAAAGGCAAGGTTCTAAAGGCGGGGGAAGGCTATTACAATCCTCTGGCCCCTGGCGATATTGTGGATCTTGATGATTCCTCGCTTGAAGATGACAAGGGAATGATTGTTGATTTGGTCCCCAGAAAAAACGAATTCGTTAGATGGAACATAAAAAAAAGACAGCCCCAGCTTCTTGCGGCAAATCTTGATTATCTGATGATTGTAACGACTCCTGACCAGCCTCCTTTCCGCCCCAGATTCATTGACCGGGCACTGGCACAGGCAGAGTATGAGAATATTACCCCGGTGATTGTGTGCAATAAATACGATCTTCCGGCCTCACAGGACGAGGATTTTCAGGAAAGGCTTGCCGCATGGGAGGATATAGGCTACAAAGTGGTGCGTCTTTCGGCAAAAACCGGGGAGGGCATGGAAGAACTCGCGAATCTTCTTGAAAACAAACTTTCAGCTCTTGTAGGCCAGAGCGGTGTGGGAAAAAGTTCCATAATCAACGTGCTTGACAACAATGTGGTTTTGAAGACCGGCAGTCTGAGCCAGAAATACGGACGCGGAACGCATACCACAACAAAAGGCTCCCTGATGCACATAGAGATTTCAGAGTCCCTTGTCGGAGGAGTGCACGGAATGAACGCTGACATAATCGACACTCCCGGTGTGAGACGTTTTCTGCTCCACGATATTTCGGCTGAAAATCTTCAGTTGTATTTCACCGAGTTCAAGCCTTTCATCGGAAAATGCACTTTCGGAATGAGCTGCACCCACCAAAATGAAAAGGGGTGTGCCGTAAAGACCGCTGTGGAGGAGGGGAAAATCAGCCCGGTAAGATTCGACAGCTGGCAAAGGATTATGGACGAACTCAAGACAGGCTCCTTTGAAGACTGATTTTAAGCAAGCTCTAAAAACTATAATTTGAGGTTGCCGT
>DGXM01000094.1:0-20584 GCA_002396325.1 Treponema sp. UBA4232 | reverse complement strand
TGAAGTTTTTAGAGACTCCCTTTACAAAGAAAAGCAGATATTCTTCCATATTATTCTCTCTTATAGGCAAAACGGTTTGACATTCCTTTCCGTTTCAATTATTCTATAGATATGTTTGTTTCAATTATAATCGACCCGGGCAGCATCGACAGTGCCAGGGCAGTTATGGGACTGTTGAACAATACCGGATTCCGGCAGATTCAGCGCTCTTGTTGGGAAAATCCCAAGATTACGGAAAATGACCTTGCCGGGCTCAAGAAGGACATAGACCGCGTGACTGACTATTATGACGTCGTGAGGATCTATCAGTTCCCGCTCAACGGAATGTTTGTCATTACAGAACTCAAGGAAAAGAAATGGCGCAGATGCCAGTTGAGTGCCGCTGCTCCAAAAACAAAGCCGGGGGCAAAAAAGCCTTCCGCAAAAAATTAATTCATAAGGAAAAGAATATGTTGGAAGATTTGAGAGAACCCATTCAGGAATTGAAGGAAAATATCATGGATGTCTGGGGGCGTCTTTGACTCGGACGAGATTCGAAAAAAAATCGCTGAAAAAGAAGCACTCACCACAGCACCTGGATTCTGGGATGACAACGACAAAGCCACGAAGGTTATGAACGACATCAAGATGCTCAGAGAGCGTATTGAGCCGTGGGAAGCCCTTGTCGCGGAAGTGGGAGACATGGAGACCCTTTACGAACTTGGAATAGAGGAAAACGATCAGGGTGTGGAAAAGGAACTCCGTGAGCAGTATGAAAAGGCAAAGGCAGAGTATGAACACCAGAGCATTTTGAATCTTCTTTCAGATGAGGTTGACAAAAACGACTGTTTCCTTTCCGTTCACGCGGGAGCCGGTGGAACAGAGGCCTGCGACTGGACTTTCATGCTCAGCCGTATGTACCAGAGATGGGCGGAGCGTCACGGATATAAAATGGAAGTGCTTTCCCAGGAAGAGGTTGAAGGCGGATTGAAATCAATAAATATGCGCATTTCAGGCCCCTATGTCTACGGATACACAAAGGGAGAGGCGGGAGTGCACCGTCTTGTGCGCATCAGTCCGTTTGATGCCAATGCCAGACGCCACACATCATTTGCCTCCGTCTACGTGTTCCCTGTTCTTGACGACAGCATTGAAGTGAACATTGACCCCAAGGATCTCCGTGTGGATACATTCCGTGCGGGTGGAAAGGGCGGTCAGCATGTGAATAAAACCGAGTCGGCAGTCCGGTTTACGCATCTTCCCACCGGAATTGTGGTGCAGTGTGAAAGCGAAAGAAGCCAGCTGATGAACCGTGCCACTGCAATGAGCATCCTCCGTTCGCGCCTGTATGAATACTACAAGGAGCAGAAGGAAAAGGAAAACGAAAAATTCGCCGGCGAAAAAAAGGACATATCTTTCGGAAGTCAGATCAGAAGCTACGTGTTCCAGCCTTACACAATGGTGAAAGACCACAGAACAAAGTATTCCGTGGGAAACATTCAGGCTGTAATGGACGGAGACATAGACGGATTCCTCGATTCTTGGCTTTCCGTGAAATGGAAGGGTGTTCCGGTTTCGGATGATGATGACGATATGGAGTAGCCTCGGCCGCCTCAAGACAAGATTTCTCCTTCTGTGCGTGATTGCATTTTGCGCCGGGGGGAAGCTTTGTGCCGAGGAGTGGGTTCTTGCCGCCCGGAAATTCACGGTGGAAAAATCATCGTCTTCATCTCAGGCCCGGGAGGACATTGCAGAGAAACTTCCGCAGCTCATTTTGGAGCAGCTTTCACAAAATGCGGTGCGTCTCACGACTGAAACGGAAATGATCAACCGTGCCCTTGAATCCCTGCGTACCGAAAGACAGTCTCTTTTGCTGCAGCTTTCGGCCGAAGTGAAGAAAAGGGACTCTCTGGTTCTGCAGGAAGACAATCCTAAGTCCCTCCAGAAAAAAATAAAGGCCCAGGAAAAGGCTGTGCAGGCCGTACAGCAGAAGATAGACGACAATCTGAAGAACGTTGAGGAAATCAGGGCCAAGGCCGACGGTTCTTTTGTGCCTGACGAAAAGAAAAAAGATTTCTTTCAGATGGTGGCATCATGGTTCAGTCCCAAAAAAGAAAAGACCCTTGTTTCAGCCGTGCAGTACGAGGATGTTTCCCTGTATCAGAATGATTCGGAAAAGCTTTTTTCTGTGGATGAATCCATTGCCCGCGAAGGCGTTGAAAGCCGTGTTTTCAAAAATGCGGTTTCTTCGGCAGGAATCCGTGGACTTATTCTGGGAAATCTGCGTTTCTTCGGAAATTATGTTTCCGTGACGGTGGATCTGCGTATTTTTCCAGGTGCGGAGTCTGCCGGTGTGGTTACGGAAGTGGGAGCACTTGACAATCTTGTGGGCATCGCATCAAATGTGGCGCAGTATCTGAGTCCTCTTCTTGTGAACAGCTCCGGCATAATGATGTATTTTTATATCACTCCTGCAGAGGCTGCGGAAAATGCCCGCATATATGTTGACGGCGTTATTTCTCCTCTTAAGGACAACGGTCTTTTTGCGGCTGCGGGAACTCATACCGTGGAAGTTTCGAGCGAAGGTTATACCACCCAGATTGTGACAGCGGTTTTCAAAGACAGTCCGGCGTTTTTTGTGCAGGCGGCCCTTGATCCGGTTCAGGAGGGCGATGTGAACCTTGTGCTGAAAAATCCGGTGGAAGGAACGCTTTTTGCAAATGCTATGGCGGTCGGTAACGCGATGGGAGTCGGAACCGTGCACATAAACGGAAAATCCGTAATAGGTCAGGTGGTTCGTCCCGTGAGGATTGCGGAAGAAGAAAAATCAGAGCAGAATGAAAATGCGGAAAATCCCCAGGACGGAGAAAGTGAATCTGAAATCACCGAGGATGGCGCAGGACAGAAGAAAGACGATGAGCGTGCAACTGAAGTAAAAGAAAAAATGCTCACTGCTTTCTATTACATTCCGTTCAATGCAATGGAGCCCGGAAAGACTCTCATTGCCGATGCAAAACCGGTTGATGCGGTCTCACTCATTGACTCCCGGCGCAGATGGTCGTACATAGGCTACACAGTCTTCATAATGTCGCTGCCGCCATTGTTTTACACAATCGGAGGATTCAACAATGCCTACAGGGGGTATTACACAGGAGGCGTGAAGCTTTCCGAAGTTCAGGGATGGAATGTGGCAAGATGGGTGGCAACAGGTTTTACGGTTCTGGCGGGAGGATTTTTCATATTTGAGCTTGTTCGTTATCTGCGTGCGGCAAGTTCCGTGCTTCCTGCAAATGCAAGGTCTGTCCGTGAAAGGGAAATTCCCATCGTGGAAAGTGCGAAATCATGGATGGAACAAACAGATGAACAAGCAGCTGAAAATCCTGTTGAGGTAAAAACACAGGAAGAGGCGCAGTCTGAAAATTCAAAATAGGGACACAGTTCCCGGGAGGAAAGCCTGATGGCAAAAATGTCTTTTGCTCAAAAATTGAAATCTCTTTTCGGGATCCACAGCGACCGTAACGAGGATTTTTTCGATGACCTTGCCGATGCGCTCATTGAGGGTGACATCGGGGCGAAGATGGCCATGGATATTGTTGACTCGCTTCAGGAAAAATGCCGCAGGGAAAAAATCACTGATGGAAATGAAATCACATCATGCCTCAGGGAAATGCTTCTTCCGTATGTAAAGGCCGTGGATTTTCCGGTTCAGAAAGGCAGCGTTAATGTGTTTATGATTCTCGGCGTGAACGGAGTCGGAAAGACTACATCCGTGGCAAAGATGGCGAAGTGGTACACGGACCGTGGTGAAAACGTGATTATGGCGGCTTCTGACACTTTCCGTGCTGCTGCGGTAGACCAGATTTCAATGCACGGCGAGAGACTCGGAATCCGCGTGGTGAAGCATCAGATGGGAAGCGATCCCTCGGCTGTGGTTTTCGATGCGGCGGCGGCATGCAGTTCAGCGGGAGGCGGACTCGTGCTTGCGGATACGGCAGGACGTCTTCATAATAAAGAAAATCTTGTGAACGAATTGAAGAAAATCGACCGTATTGCGTCTTCAAAGGCGAGTGAAGGATGCTATAAAAAAATACTTGTAGTTGACTCAACCACAGGACAGAATGCATTGAGGCAGGCAGAGGTTTTTCACGAGGCTGTCGGAATAGATGCCCTCATCCTGACCAAATACGACTCCACTGCAAAAGGCGGCGGAATAATCAGCATTGGACGCGAGCTTGGAATCCCCGTTCTTTTTGTGTGCACGGGTGAATCCTACGACACAATCGCTCCCCTGAATCCCTCCTCTTATCTGGATGAATTCCTGGGCAGCGAGTAGGAGGAAATTTGGACGTTCAGGCTGTAATCCTTTCAGCATATCTTCTCTTTCCAGTCATCTCCAAGACACAGATGCGTTTGGATGCCGCTGCCGGTAGACCTGTAATGAATGAAGAGGAGCGCAGAAAGACCCGTGTGGAACTCATTGCAACTCTTGATGCCTACACATACGAAAATGCGCTGAAGGAATTTGCACAGGCCGATACGGAGGTGCAGTCGGAGCTGGGACTTCTTTCGGAAGATTTGGAGAATCCTGAATACGGCCCGCAGAGTCCTTTTGCGGCTTTGGGACTTTCAGAAGGCGGCTATGCGGAAATGATTTACCGCAATTCAAAAAAACGTCTTGCTTTTTTCACTTACGGCGAGGAAGCCTTTACAGCACAGGAAACTTTTGAAGGCGGCAAAACTGTCGTCTCGGTGAACGGCTCTCAGTTTTCCAGGTCGGTCTATGATGATTTTTACCGCCTTGTCTCCCGCACAGTCTGGAAAAACGCATCCACATCCGCAGAATCAAAAATAATACGCAGGGAGATTTTGTCTTACGGTCTTTCATCTTCGCGCATACCCGTTTCAAAGACGGAGGAATTTATAGAAGACAATCTGCTGATTGAATCGGCTTTCACCCAAAGCGGCAAACCTGTTTCCATAAAAACATTTTCCACAAAAGGGGGAATGAAAAAATCCGTTCGTACTCTCGATTATAAATACGATAGGGATGGAAATATTGTCAGTGAGGAAGATACAAAATGGACCGGCGAAGAAACATTCAAAGTGAAGCGTCTTTACACTTACTCGGCCGGTAAAAAAATTCCCTCCGTCGATCTTTACGAAAACAACGAGCACAGGCTTCACACTGATTATGAGGATGAACTCACCTACAGGGAAATCGTTTATTTTCCCCCCGACCATTCGATTCACACCTGGTACAGAAACGGCGTGAAAGCGGAGGAAGCTGTTTTTATGGGTGAGACGGAACTTTCAAGGAGAACTTTTGATGAATAGCATAAAAAAAGAAATAGATTCACTCAAATGGATTCATTACATTTCGCGGAGATTCAGCAAGGTCGACAGAAAGGGGCGCACACAGGTCACGTCAACGCTTTCGAGTCTGGGTGTCTGTTTCGGCGTGATGGCACTGATTGTCGTAATCAGCGTGATGAACGGTTTCCAGATGGAATTCATCGATGCAATAATGGAACTTTCCTCTTATCATGTGCGTGTGGACTCTGTTCCCTCGGAAGAAGATTTATTGAAGTGGTGCAATGACGATCCGATGGTGACGAGCGTGAGTCCGTTTTACGAGGCGCAGGGGCTGATGCTCAGTTCCAACGGAAAGGAGGGTGCCGCTCTGGTGCGCGCAGTGGATCCCGACGTGATGGAATTCGATGAAGGCTTTTGCAGGGAGGCTTTGATTATTTCCGGTGAGTTCGACATTTCAGGCGAAGGACTCATTGTGCTTGGAAACGAACTGGCCCGCAGCATCGGAGCGAAAGTCGGCGGCACCGTGAGCATATTCGCATTGAGCGGAGGTTCTGATGTGGCAATGTTTTCGACCGACCGTGACTTCATTGTGAGCGGAATATTCTTTTCGAAATATTCAGACATAAATGCAGCCTATGCCTTCGTGGGACTTGATGCCGCTGAAAAATATTTCGGTTCGGGTGCAAAGAAGCAGTACGGAATAAAACTCAAGGACAGCGGAAAAGACCAGCTTGCCATTTCAAGATTGGAGTCTGCCGTTCCCGGTGTGAAGGCACGGAGCTGGAGGGATTACAACAGGACTTTCTTCGGTGCTCTCCGTATTGAAAAAAACATGCTGATGATTTTGGTGTTTCTTATTTTCGTAGTGGTTGCCGTGAACATCTACAACGGAATGAGACGGATGGTGTATGAGCGCCGTGAAGACATTGCGGTTCTTGCGGCACTCGGCGGTGGACAAAGAAATGTGCTGGCAGTCTTTGTTGTGAAGGGGTTCATCACAGGTTTGACAGGTGCACTTCCGGGGCTTGTCCTCGGACTCTTTATCTGCAAAAATATGGGCTCCGTGTTCAATTTGCTTTCGAGGATACAGTTTTGGGCACAGTATCTTTTTGCATTGATTTTCAATCCAACGGCGACTCAGTTTGTGCAGGAAAACCCGATGTTCTCTGTGTATGCTTCCATTCCGCCAAGAATGGTTTTTGGCGAGATTACGGCGATTTTTTTCTTCGGAATACTTTCGTCTCTGGCTGCCTCCTGGATTGCCAGCAGACAGATTTTGCATGTGAGCGTGGCGGAGGTGCTGCATGACGACTGATGTTGTGGTCCGTGTCAGAGGACTTGAAAAGACTTTTACTACTTCCATTGAACGGCTGACCATTTTGAAAAATCTTGATATGGATGTTGAGCGTGGTTCCAAGTGTGTGATTGTCGGAAAAAGCGGAAGCGGAAAATCAACGCTCCTTAACATAATCGGAGGACTCGACACTGCAACGGCTGGGACAGTGGAAGTTGACGGCCAGATGATAAGCTCTCTTTCCGAGGATGACCTCACTCATTACAGGCAGAAATTCCTGGGACTGGTGTTTCAGTTCCATTATCTGCTGAAGGATTTCAGTGCATTGGAGAATGTGTTTCTTCCCGCATACATGGCCGGTGTTCCAAAAAAACAGGCGATGGAAAAAGCTGAGGCACTTCTTCGTGACGTGGGACTTGAAAACCGGGCCTCGCATCTTCCGTCTCAGCTTTCGGGAGGAGAGCGGCAGAGGGTTGCGGTGGCAAGAAGCCTCGTGAATGATCCCGACCTTATTCTTGCAGATGAACCAACGGGAAATCTTGATCCTGCGAATGCAGGTGTGATAGGAGACCTCCTTTTTTCAATGGCCGACCGCTACAAAAAGACACTCATCCTTGTGACACACGATATGAACATCGCTTCTATGGGTGACCTCTGCTATTTTATTAAAGACGGTTCCCTTGCATTAAGCGGAAATTCAGCCGGGGAGGAACAATGACCTTCAGGGCAAGTTTTTTGTATGCACTGCGTCTTTTCTTCTCTCATCCTTCCACCGAAAAAAACAGCCACGGGGGCAGAAGTCTTTTGGGAGCTGTTCTCTGCATCGGAATAAGCCTTGTGCCTCTGGTTGCGGTTCTCGTGATAAGCAGCGGTATGATAGACGGAATCACCGGGCGCATAATAGGTCTTTCCTCACAGGATCTTCAGGTTCGTGTGAATTCCTATTCCTCCGATGTGGATTCGTATGAAAAAATGCTGGAGATTAAAGAGCGTCTTTCAGGCATTGACGGCGTGACGGGTGTGTATCCTGAAATGCAGGGAATGGCTTTGGCCTCTGCAAATGGAATCAGGACGGGGGCAACCGTGCGCGGAGTGAGTCCGGACATCTTCACTCGAAATTCGAGTTTTGCCTCATTGTTCAAAATCTGCGATGGAAATGTTGATTTGTCGGATGAGCGTTGTGCCGTGCTTGGAGAAAAAATTGCGGAAACTCTCGGAGTCCGCGGTGGAGACAAAATCTCCCTGATTGCGGTGAATAAAATCGGAGAGCGCTTTGTGCCTAAAATGTCGCAGTTCACGGTTACGGCCATTGTGTCTTCTGGATATCAGGAACTTGATGCGTTGTGGGTTTTTATTCCGCTTGAGACAGCCTTCACATCTCTCTCTCCCAAATCTTCTCAGTTCATCTTCGGACTCACGACACCCGATCCTTTCGCATCATCCCTTGGCGCCATAAAAAAAGCCGTACACAGGAACATTCTGGGATTCGACGGGGAAGAGCCACTGGACAAATCAAGGGTGTATTCGTGGAATGAGCTTAATGCCGCCGAGTTCGAGAATTTTTCCTCCACAAAGATTCTTCTTCTTCTCATAATGCTTCTGATTGTCCTTGTGGCTTCGGTGAACATCAGTTCCGCACTGGTGATGATTGTGATGGAGAGACGGAAGGAAATTGCAATTTTAAAGAGCGTGGGAGCCTCGTCGTCGGGAATAACCACGTCTTTTCTTGCCGTCGGATTCGGTGCGGGCGTGGGAGGAGTGCTTCTTGGAATTCCCCTGGGGCTGCTTGTGGGAGTGAACATCAACGGACTTGTCTCTTTTACGGAAAAATTAGTTAACATTTGTGCAAAAGTAGTGTATCTTATAGGTAATGGAAATGCTGCTGATTTTGAGGCTGTGCGTCTTTTGGATCCGGCGTATTATCTTCAGAATATCCCTGTTACGGTGCCGTTCGGGGAACTTCTGCTGATTGTAATCGGTACTCTGCTGCTTTCCCTGCTGGTTTCTGCCATTCCCGCAATAAAAGGTGGAAAAGAGAAGCCGCTTGATACGCTCAGGAAAATGTGAGCTGTTGTGTTGTGAAGTGCCTTTGCGGTGCTGAAAAAAATCGACGGGTGTCAATCCGTCTTGAAAGAGGTGTTTGTGATGATTTGTGATTTTTGCCATGAGCGTGAAGCCGTCATCTTTCTTGAACAGGTTAATAACAATGGTCAAAAGCGCAAGATAAATATGTGTATGGAATGTGCAATTGAGCGCGGCATAAGCGATGATCCCAAAAGCATAGAATCCTCCATAGGGGAGCTTTTCAAGGAAATTTCACTCGCCACCCAGAGACTCCAGGCCGACAGCGCCCGTGCCTGCCCTGTATGCGGAACTTCAATAGGACAAATCCGTAAACGGGGCATTATCGGCTGCCCGGAGTGTTATTCCATTTTCAAGGCGGGCATAAAAAAAATTCTTGAGCACAACGGAAGAAAATGCTCATACACGGGTTCTCTTCCCGAACGTCTTTCCACGGAACATTCTGCCTTGAGCGACCGGGTGAATCTGCAGAAGAAGATGGAGCATGCCGTTCAGAACGAGGATTATGAAAAGGCGGCCCTTTACCGTGATTTCATACGTGCCCTTGAGAATGTTGATATTCCAGACGAAAACCAGATTGTGTCCTCTGCGAAAAACGGGGAGGACTGTGATGCGTGATTCTCAGGATTTGAAATCAGATGCAACCGAATCGTGGTACACCAAGGACGGTCCTGAAAGCGATGTTGTTCTTTCCACAAAAATCAGGGTGGCACGCAATCTTGCGACTTTTCCCTTCCCCGACAGACTGCGTCCTCAAGACAAAGACAGGGTAAGGTCAATCGTCTTCAATGCATTCGGCCATCTGGAAGGGTGCGAGGATTATCAGGCGGTTGCTGTTCAGAATCTTGATCCTCTGGGACTGCGTATTCTTGAAGAAAGAGGCTCTTTTCCAAAAATCGACAATGCCGAATCTTTGGGGGTGATACTTCGCGGCGACGGAAAAATATCCTGCGTGGTAAATGTGATAGACCATATCCGCACCAGTGTGTATTCGTCGGGACTTGATGTGGAGGAAACCATGCATCTTTCGCAGAAGATAGACAGGGGACTTCAGTCAATGCTGCAGTTTGCGGCAAGCTACGATTTCGGTTATCTTACTGCATCTGTTTTAGATGCGGGAAGCGGCATGCGGATTTCAGTGAGGATGCATCTTCCGTCGCTTTCATACCAGGGGAAAATAAAATCGGTGATGGAATCGCTCAACGAGGACTCTGTAATGCTCAAGGCAAGTTTCGGTTCGGGCGGAGTAGACAACGTGAGTGGAACAGGAAACCGCGGAATGTCGCTGGGCTCTTTTTACGACATCTGCAACATCGACTGTTCGGGGGGATCGGAGATAGATCAGATGACTTCCATCCTTGCATCTGCAAAACGTCTTATGGAATTGGAACGTCAGGCCCGTGAGGAGTGTAAGGAAAATCTTCCTACAATAGTGTCGAATTATCTTTACCGTTCCATTTCACTTGCCAGATGGTCCTCCCTTGTTCCGCTCAGGGAAGCCGTTTCAATCATAAGCGGAGTGAAGTGGGGAAAAGACATGAATCTTCTGGTCGGCATAGACGATGCGGAACTTCATGCGTTATTATATAGAATTCAGGAAGGTCATCTGACCTTTGTTCAGAAAAACGGAGAGTTTCATTTCAAAAAGGACATTCAGGATGATGATGTGAAAAAGAATGAGAGGCTCAGGGCTCTTATTCTTCAGGAATCGTTTGAGAACATCAAACTGAACTTCTAGGGAGGTTGAAATGGAAAAGAGATATTCACCGCGGGTTAGGCGTCTGCTTTCGGTTCTGGGACCGGAGGAAGCATACAGTCTGGGCAGCAAACAGCTTGAAGTGGAGCATCTGCTTCTGGCTCTTTTGAAATCTGCCGACGGTTTGGGATATATTGCTCTTAAAGCCATGAAAATAAACGTGCTGATGCTGCAGACAACCATTGAGCAGAATCTTCCCGCGCGTCTTTTCAATCTTGAGCTTTATGATCTGCCGCAGTCGCAGAGGGTTATGAATATGCTGGAGAATGCATCTCTTGAATCCAGAATACTTCAGTGCGACTACATTGGAACCGAGCATATCCTTTTGGCATGCATGAGGGAAAATCCTTCGTTGCTCCAGTCGTTTTTCACGAAAGCCGGAATTCCGTTGAATCAGGCCAGGCAGTATGTTGCCGAAGTGGAACGCAAAGTGGTTTCATCCGCGAGAATGCAGAATCCTGATGATATGGCGTATTCAAATATGCCGGACGGGGAGCAGGGCAGAAGGTCAAAGCCGGGAAATCAGAGCATACTTGACCAGTTCGGTCACGATTTGACTCAGGCAGCTAAAGACGGAGAAGGCGATCTTGTCGTAGGACGCGGTGACGAAATCCGTCGTGTGATACAGACTTTGAGCCGCCGCACGAAAAACAATCCCATCCTTGTGGGGGATCCCGGTGTAGGAAAGACTGCCATTGTTGAGGGACTTGCCCAGCATATCGCCAAGGGGGACGTGCCGCACGGTCTTTCAAAAAAACACATCTACAGACTCGATCTTGCCGCAATGATTGCGGGAACGAAATACCGCGGTGAATTCGAAGAAAGGATGAAGCGTGTGATGAAAGAAGCCAGGGAAAATCCCGACGTGATTCTTTTCATTGATGAGATTCACACTTTGATTGGGGCGGGAGGTCCTGAAGGCACGATGGAGGCAAGCAATATGATAAAGCCTGCCTTGAGCCGCGGAGAAATACAGGTAATCGGTGCCACAACCACAAAGGAGTACCGCAACCGCATAGAGCGTGACGCTGCCCTTGCACGCCGCTTCCAGATGGTGAAGGTGAACGAGCCTAGCGATGAGGACACAATCAAAATGCTGAAGGAAAGCAAGTCTCACTACGAGTCGTATCATCATGTGACGTACAGCGATGAGGTTCTTTCCGCCATAGTCAAGTGCAGCCGGAGGTACATCACAGACAGATGTCTTCCCGACAAGGCATTCGACATACTTGACGAGGCAGGGGCCGCAAAAAAAATCCAGGGAGAAGTGAAACCGCCGCAGTTCTTTGCCCTTGAAAAATCCATTGAAGAGCTTTCTCTCGAAAAAAGACGGCTTGTTGATTCCCAGGATTACGAGAGGGCCGCCTTGGTGCGTGACAAAGTGGGGCTTCTGCGCCGACAGCTGGATGAACTCAACAGTTCGTGGAAAGCGGATGAAAATGCAAAGGGACGTCCGGTTACTGTGGACGATGTGCTTTCAATCATCAGCGGACTCACGGGAATTCCTGCCGAACGACTTGACAGCGGTGAATCGAAGAAACTTCTTTCAATGGAAAAGATTCTTGGCTCGGAAGTTGTGGGGCAGGATGAAGCGATTGCCGCAGTAAGTTCTGCAGTGCGCCGTCACAGGTCAGGGGTCTCTTCTCCAAAAAGACCGATCGGTTCGTTCTTCTTCCTTGGTCCTACAGGCGTGGGAAAAACCCAGCTTGCAAAATCACTTGCGAAATTCCTTTTCGGCACTGAGGATGCACTCATCAAATTCAATATGAGTGAATACAGCGACAGGGTTTCATCGACAGGTCTTACAGGAGCGTCCCCGGGATACATAGGATACGAAGACGGTGGCAAACTCACGAAAAAGGTGCTTGAGCATCCGTACTCCGTGGTTCTTTTCGATGAAATTGAAAAAGCCGACCCGAACATTTACAATCTTATGCTTCAGATTCTTGAGGAAGGTGAATTGACCGACGGGCAGGGAAGAAACGTGAGCTTCAAAAACACTGTGATCATTTTCACAAGCAACGCAGGATCGGGCAGAATCACTTCAGACGGAAGACTCGGATTTTCCACTGCGGAAGACGGACTTCTGCCTTACGAAGAGATGAAGGCCAGCGCAATGGAGGAATTGAAGCGCATTCTTTCACCTGAGCTTTTGAACCGCATTGACGATGTTGTCGTCTTCCATGCCCTTGACCGCAATCTGATTTCTTCCATAGTTGACATACAGATAAACGAACTTGAGTCGCGTCTTCTTGAACAGGATCTTTCCGTTTCGTTGAAACCGCGTGCAAGGGAATACATGGTGGAACACGGCTATGAACCTTCTATGGGTGCCCGTCCCATGCGGAGGCTCATACAGCATGACGTTGAGGACGCCCTTGCAAATCTTCTTTTGAGCGGAAAGCGCGGAGATTCAAAGGAAGTCGTGATAGACTCAGACGGAGAGAGTCTGAAGGTTTCGTTCAAAAAGACAAGGAAACGCATTGCAGAGGAAACCGGGGATGAGTCACTTGTGCCCGGCAGACTGCTGATTGAGAGCGAAAATTGATTCTGGAGGACTCTGATGTTTTCGGATTTTGGAAATAAACTCTGCGGAGAGTCAGGCATCTTAAAGCTTATGGAGGATTTGGGAAAGCCTCTTCCCGACGGTGTGAAGTCGTATGCGCTCGGCGGAGGAAACCCTGCGCAGATTCCCGAAGTGGAGCGTCTTTACAGAGCGGAGATGGAGCGCATTATGAAAGACGGACGTGTCTTCGAGGATTTGATCGGAAGATACGACGGCCCTCAGGGGAGGATTTCCTTCATCGAGGCGGTGGCGGAATATCTTTCAAAGACATACGGCTGGAAGATTGGTCCTGAAAACATTGCGGTCACAAACGGAAGTCAGAGTGCCTGCTTTTATCTGTTCAATCTTCTTTCCGGTACTTTTACTTCTCCGGAGGGAAAAAAACAAAAGCGCACGGTTCTCTTTCCTCTTGTGCCTGAGTACATCGGCTATGCTGACCAGTGCATTGAACCGGACACCTTCGTGAGCATAAAGGCGGGTTTCGAGGAATACAGCAACCACACATTCAAATATTTCGCCGACATTCCGCGTCTTGAGGACTATCTTTCAAAGCATCCTGAAGTCGCCGCCATGTGCGTGAGCCGTCCCACGAATCCCACGGGAAATGTGCTCACCAATGCGGAAATAGAGAAGATGTCATTACTTGCGCATGAATACGGCATACCTCTTATTATCGACAATGCATACGGTCTTCCGTGGCCCCGCATAATCTTCAACGATGAAGCGAAGCCGGTGTGGAACCCCGATATCATCCTGAGCATGAGTCTTTCGAAAATAGGGCTGCCGAGTCTGCGTACAGGAATAATCGTGGCGAAAAAAGAAATCGTTGCGGCACTGTCGAATCTCAATTCCATAATCGCTCTTGCTTCCGGGAGCGTGGGACAGGCAGTGGCGGAAAATCTCATAAAAAACGGAACCCTTGTGAAAGCTGCCGACGAATATGTGATGCCGTTTTACCATGAGAAAAATCTCAAGGCGCAGAACTGCATACACAAATATTTTGCAGGGGAAAATTATTCAATCCACAAAGGAGAAGGCTCAATCTTCCTGTGGCTTCTTTTGAAGGACCTGAAGATTTCCACGAAGGAGCTTTATGTGCGGCTGAAAAAACGGGGAGTGGTCGTGGTGCCGGGAGAATACTTTTTCTTCGGTGAAGGAAGCTCTGGACATCCGCATTATGATAAATGTCTGCGGCTGAATTATGCACGCCCGGATGAAGAACTTGACGGAGGACTTAAAATCCTTTCTGAAGTATATAAGGATTCGCTGCTTGGCCGGTGATGAAAGATTCTGCAGGAGATTGTATGAAGGAATTTTTACCCTATGAGACTGTCCGCAACAACGGACTGAAGCTTGCCCACAAAATTTACATGGAAGACGGATTTGTGCCCGATGTTATTTATGCTTCCCTGCGTGGAGGCGCATACATGGCCAATATCATCAGCGAGTATTACAAAGTTGCGCTCAAAAATCACAAGCCTGTGCTCTATGCTGCTGTAGTTGCCAGAAGCTACACTGACGTGAAACAGCAGTCTGCGGTCCGCATTGACGGATGGACTTATTCCCCCGACTATCTGCGGCAGGGAGACAAAATCCTTTTGGTTGACGACATCTACGATTCCGGGCGCACTTTGAATTATCTTGTGGGTGTGCTTCTGGAAAAGGGCGTTCCCCGCGAAAACATCAAGGTGGTCGTGCATGATTACAAAGTCTACTCATGGAAGGAAAAACTTCCCATTCAGCCTGATTACTGGTGCCGCCGTTTCGACATAAACAAGCCTGAAGAAAATCAGTGGATAAACTACAACAGCCACGAGCTTGTGGGACTCACCGAAGACGAACTTGAGGAAAATTTTTACAAACCGTATCCTGAACTGCGTGAAGTTCTTGAACCCATCTTCAAAGAAAGTAAATAGGAGTGCTTATGCCTTTTCTTTGGCTTGCAGGATTGGATGAGGCCGGGCGTGGACCTCTTGCGGGGCCTGTTACAGCAGGATGTGTGATTTTAAGTCCTGATTTTCCCGTGGAGATTTTGAATGACAGCAAAAAGCTTTCCGAAAAAAAACGTGAAGCCGCTCTTTCCGTCATAAAAGAAAAATGTCTCTGGGGATTCGCCCGCGTGGAGCATGATGAGATTGACAGAATCAACATTCTTCAGGCAAGCATGAAGGCAATGGCTCTTGCATACGAGGACATGAAATCAAAACTTCCCGAGTGGTGCCGCAAAATGGGCTTCGACCTTCCTGATGAAAGTGAAATTGAAGCCGTGGCTGACGGAAACAAAACCCCCGACATTCCGTGCAGGGTCAGAAGTCTTGTGAAGGCGGATGCCGTCTGTGCCCCTGTAATGGCTGCAAGCATAATCGCAAAAGTGGAAAGGGACCGCATCATGAAGGATTATGACAGGATTTATCCTGAATACGGTTATGCAAAACACAAGGGATATCCCACCGAGGCACACAGAAAAATCTGCCGTGAAAAAGGGCCTTCTCCGATTCAGCGTCTTTCGTTCAACTATTGAGGGCGGGAAAGTTGTGAAAGAACATTTCTGGAAGATTTCGACAAAAGAAAATCTGGTCTCGTTTTTGCAGAGGAAACTGCCTCTTCTGTTTGCGCCTGTTGCAGTCTCGAACTCGAAAATCCGAAGACTCATTGTGGCAGGCTCTGTTTTCGTGAACGGCAGGGTCTGCACTGTTCCATCCTTTTCGCTGCGGCCGGGTTCCGAGGTTTTCGTGCGCATAGACGAAGAAAGATTTTTTTACGAAAAGCAGCCGGATGACATTGACTTCACGCTTGAAGACAAGGATGTGCTTTTTGAGGACGAGTCGGTTATCGTGGTGAACAAACCCGCTTTCCTTCCCACCGAAGAGACCATTGTAAAGGGCAGGGGAAACATGCATCAGGCCGTGGTGGATTATTTGTGGAAGAAAAATCCGGCTCTCAGAAATCCGCCTTATGCAGGAATCATGCACCGCCTTGACAGGGAGACTTCCGGCACGCTTCTTTTCACAAAGACAAGGACCGTGAATGCCGCCGTGCACGATATGTTCGAAAATCACACGGCAAAAAAATGTTACAGGGCAGTCTGTTTCATGCGTAAAAAAATTGAAGAAGGAAAATCTTTCTCCGTGGAAAACTTCATCGGGCGCATAAGTCCAAAGTCAGCGCAGTGCAAAATGGGTCTTCTTCCTGCCTCAAAAGGAGGTCAGAAAGCCGTCACTGATTTCAAAGTGCTTTCCGTGGAAGGCTCCTATGCCAAAGTCTTCTGCACACTTCAAACGGGCCGCACCCACCAGATAAGGGTTCATCTTTCGCTTTCGGATCTTCCGATTGCGGGCGACACATTGTACGGAGGCCCCGAAGGCTTTCCCGAAAATAAGGGCCGCATAATGCTCCACGCCTGCTCGCTCGAATTCCCGCATCCGCTCACCGGAAAAAAGGTCAGAGTTGAGGCACCGCTTCCGCCGTTGTTCTGAATGGGCTCTTTCAAGGAAAACTAGTTTAGTCACGCTGAACGAGGTCATGTCATGCTGAAGGAAGTTGTGTCATGCTGAACGAGGTTGCACGCAACCGAATTCAGCATCTCTTGTGCAAGGGAGATCCCGAAACAAGTTCGGGATGACGGTGGTGGCAAGTTCGGGATGACGATGGAATCATGCTGAACGAGGCTATGTCATGCTGAACTTGATTCAGCATCTCGCGCACAAAGGAGATCCCGTGTCAAGCACGGGATGACAGTAGCGGCAGGTGCGGGATGACGGTGGTGGCAGGCCCGGAATGACGATGGTGACAGGCCCGGAATGACGATGGTGACAGGCCCGGGATGACGCTATACAACGAACTTATCGGACAGCACCATGACATAAAAACTGATTTCCGTGCACATTTCCGTGCGCATCGCACAAAAGGGGTGGACAGGATTTTGTTTTTGTGATAAACTTCTAATATTTAGTGGTTTTTACGTAGTGTCGTTGACCACCATGAGAGGTAGTAATAATGATTTTTCCCCTTGAACAGTTGGTTACATACAAGAAGAGCATTTATGAAATTACCGTTGCCGCAAGCCGCCGTGCCTATCAGCTGGCAAAAATCGATGATCCCGTGATAAGGGAAGACGACAATCAGGGCAAGGTTGTGAGCATTGCCGCAAGACAGTTGTTCACGAATGAAGTCCAGTATCATCTTGAAGACAAGAGTCAGCAGTAGCGATGGAAATGCCGGCACCAATTCCGGTTTTCGTTCTGTTTGCGCCAACAGCGTGCGGTAAGACTGCCCTGGTGAAGAATCTCTTTGCCAAAGGCGGTCTTTCTTTGTTTAAAGGCCGTGCCGAAATCATCAGTGCGGACAGTCAGGCCGTATACAGATACATGGACATAGGAACCGCAAAACCCTCTCCTGAAGAAAGAAAAGAGATTCCGTATCATCTTGTGGATGTGCTCGAACCGGACTGTCAGTTCGGTGCAGGTGATTTCGTTGAAGCCGCGGACCGTCTCTGCCCGGAAATATTTGCGAGGGGAAATCTTCCGGTAGTGGCAGGAGGCACAGGGTTCTACATAAGCAGTTTTCTGAAGGGACTCCCCGAAACCCCGCAGAGTGACCCCGTTGTGCGCGAAAAAATCAAGGCAAGGCTTGCTGCTGAAGGAAACGGAGCACTTTACCACGAGCTGAAAACAGTGGACAGGACTTATGCAAAAAAAATCAGCATACACGACGGATTCAGGATTGTGCGGGCACTTGAAGTCTATTATTCCACCGGAAGGCCTTTGAGTTCGTTTGAGATTCCCGAAAGCCTTAGAAAAATGTATTCATTCTGCACGGTGATTCTAAGCCGCAGCCGTGAAGACTTGTATTCAAGGATAGACAGACGCGTGGACCTTATGTTCGAGCAGGGACTTGAGAAAGAAATTGAGAATCTGAAGAAAAAGGGGTACGGTGCGGACAGTCCGGGAATGAAGGCAATCGGATACAGCGAATTTTTCCGCGGGGATGCAGACAAGGCCCAAATAGCCCGGATAAAGGAAGAAATCAAGCACTCAAGCAGGCGTTACGCAAAAAGACAGTATACAATCATGCGCTCCATTCCCGGTGCCAGAGTGATTGAACTGGACGAAAACGGTTTTTCAGACGGAAAGCCTGTTGAAGAACTTGTGTCTACTGAACTTGAACGATTCTGCGCTCTTCATCCGGAATGGGGATTGTGATTATAAACGTTGTTCCCTCATTTACACGGGATTTCACGTCTATCTTCCATCCGTGACTGTCGATTACGGTCTTTACCACCGAAAGTCCGATTCCCATGCCTGGTTCCCGCCGTGAGGATGTGCCCCTGTAGAAAATCTCGAAGATGTGCTCCAAATCCTTTTCTGCGATTCCGACTCCCGTATCTGCAATTCTAAGCTCAATGTTTCCGCCTTTTTGGTCCGCAGTGATTGTGACAGAGTCTCCGTCTTTGGTGTATCGGAGTGCATTGCTGAATATGTTTTCAAACGCGCGGTTAGCCAGTTTCTTGTCCATCGGGATTTTCAAGTCGTCTGCAACCGAAATATCCGTATTTATCGTGCGCTTGTAAACATCCGCGGTGGCTTTTGCAGAAGATGCGAAATCCTCCAGAATGGGTTTGATGTATTCAGGCTCAAGCGACTGAAGCCAGTCGGTGTTGTTCAGCTTTTCGTAGTTGATAAGGTCGTTTATCATATTTTCAAGCTGCTCGGCCTTTGACTCCACAATGCTAAGTGATTTTCTGATTGAGTCTATATCAGTAACAACCCCGTCGGTGATTGCCTCGGAATATCCCTTTATGAGAGACACAGGGGTTCGAAGGTCGTGGCTTATGCCCATTATGAATTTTGCCCTGCGCTCCTGATTGTCCTTCAGTGACACTCTCATCCTCTCAAGACTTTCCGAAAGGGAAGTGATTTCGTTTGCCCCGCGTCCTTTTTCGGGTAGTTCAATCTGCGTGTCAAGTTCACCGTTTGCGATTCTCTGAGTGTTTTTTTCCAGCTGGCTGATTGACGAGGATATTGTCTTCGAAAGACTGAAGATTATGGAAATGCAGAAGACTTCAAATCCTGCAATCAAAAGAAGCATTGGAACTATGAATTTGTTTGTCTTTTGGCGTTTTGCTTCAGGAACCTTCGATCGGCTGATTACAAGGAATCTTTCCCGGCTTTCTCCCCGCGTAAGAAGAGTCTTCACACCCGGAGCCTGCACCTGATAGTCGTAAACATTGCTGGTGTTGCTGATAAATGAAAAAAGCTCAATGGGGGAAATATTCGAACCGACCTTCAGCTCCTGCATATTCGAAATGAGGATTTTGTAGTCGTAGTAAATTGCAATCTGCACGTTCGGCGGAACATCCTCAATCTCGGCCCTTATAGCGTCCCACGCATCCTCGCTCAACTCAATGTCCTTCATATTGCGGATCTGCCTGTATCCGTTCAAAAGATGCCTCTGCGGCGAGGTGACATAATGGTAGACAGACAGCGCAATAATGCTGAGCACGGGAATCAGTATGATGCTTGCAATGAGTATGCCGAACTGTTTGCGGATTTTCACGTCTTCCTCCAGCCTTTGATTTGAAATCCCAAAATCAGATGTTTAATCAGATGTTTAATCAGATGTTTTTAAGAAATAACCGCCTATTTCTCGAATTTGTATCCCAAGCCGAATATTGTCGTTATGTAGCGTGGGTGGGAAGGGTCATCCTCAATTTTTTTGCGGAGCCTCTGAACATAGACAGCCACTGCGGTCACATCGCCGTACTGGGTCTTCCACACATGATTGTAAATCACTTCCGGCGAAAGGCTTTCCCCCGCGTTGCGCGCCAGGTATTCGAGAACCTCGTACTCCTTTGTCGAAAGCGGAATCTTTTCCACTCCTTTTTTCAGCACGCAGCTGTTGCAGTAAAGTGTATACGGACCGAAAGTTATCGTCTCTTCCACGGAGGCCTCTGTAATTGAGAGCCTGTTCAATTTCGACTGCACACGCGCCACAAGCACACGGGGAGAAAAAGGCTTCGTCACGAATTCATCCGCACCGTATCCGAGTCCTGCGATAATGTCTTCATCGGCATCTCTTGCGGACACAATGATGACGGGAATGGTAGTCTTGTATTCAGCCCTGAATTTCTGCAAAAAGTCGAGTCCGCTCATCCCCGGAAGGTTCAAATCCAGCAGAACAAGGTCAGGTGTATATCCTCCCTGCAGTTTTTCAAGGGCAATTTCCGCAGTCTCCGCAGTCTGGCAGTCGAAGCCCGCGTTTTCCATGTACATTCTTATAAGCTGTGCCATCTCAAGCACGTCCTCAATAACCAAAATAGAGCTTTTCATACAGTCAAGAATAATCCAAAAATATCCATAATTCTATATTTTTCTTGTTATATTTCATCATTATAACAGAAATTTAAAATTGACCTTGAATATTATGCTCTGGACGGCATCCCCTGTGAATCGGCTTTCGCAAGACCCCCGCATATCCGGCTTTCCGGGCTTCCGCTACCGCTCCATTCCTCCACTTCGTTTCGGAACCACTTGAGTGGGCCCTCCAATCCGGCGTAGCATTTTTTTTAGACTTATACGAAACAATGTCATTCCCG
>DGXM01000138.1:2811-7333 GCA_002396325.1 Treponema sp. UBA4232 | reverse complement strand
GACATCAACAGGAATATAGAAGGATTCTCGGCAAACATCGAGCAGTCTTCCGGTCAGATTGACGAAAACCAGAGACAGATTCATGCAAATGCGGGAAAAATCCACAATCTTGACGCTGAACGGGCATCTTTGCAGAAGGAACTTGCCGCAATCACCGAAGACATCGTGACCGAACTCGACGCAAAACTCAAGGACGCAGGGTATTCTTCCGCGAGCAACAAAAAGGCAAAGGAAGAACTCGACACGCTTCTTGAGAAAATCAAAATCTTCACGGGCGGACGGGCAAACATCTTCAAGGACTTCGCATCCCTGCCCTCACATTCGGAAAAGGATTCCGCCAAATTCGCTTCCGATGCTGTGCAGGCATTCACGGATGTACAGAATCTTCTTGAAGAACTCAAAGAAAAAATCGCGGACTACACCAAGACGACTCCCCAGTTCATAGATGAATTCCTTTCGCCGGAAGGTATCATCACGAAAAAGAGGCGCATAGATTCCTCAATCAGCGAAAATATTGCCCAGATAGATGCAATCACTGAAGAAAACGGAAATCTTTCAAAACTGAACGAAGAGCTTTCGAAAAAAATCAACGAGTACAAAGACACTCTTTCAAAGCTCCAGATCAACCGTGCCGAGATGATTCAGCAGATAAACTCCTGCCGGCAGCAGATTTTCACAATCAAAAAGACCCTTGCCTCCGAGGAAAACAGCCTGAGGGAGCAGCAGGATGAGCTTTTCCAGGAAAATAAACGCAAAGAGGATTTGGACGAACAGCTTGAAGAGATTGACGAGCAGATTGCAGACCTTCAGATCCGCGGTGAAAAGATGGCCGACGAGCTCATTGAACTCAACAAGCAGATTGACGACTGCAACAGCAAGGTGAGCGGAAAAGAAAACGCGCTCAAAAAGAAACAGGAAGAAAAAAACAAATATCAGGAGCAGCTTGAAAGATACAGCGTGAGCATCGCGCAGAACGACACCGAAATCCGCAACGTGAAGCAGAATTTTCAGGACAACTACTCGCGCGACCTTATGGAATTCGAAGAGAGAATGTACACCATCACGGCGACACCTCAGACACTCCGCGAAAAACTTGCAGTCACGAAGCAGAAAATCACAGAGCTTGGTTCGGTCAACTTCATGGCGGTTGAACAGTTCGCAGAGGAAAAGGAACGATACGAAAGACAGCAGGAAAGTTATGCCGATGCAAAGAAGACTCTTGAAAACCTTGTGCGCGTGAGCGAGGAAATCCGCACAAAATCCTCCGAAATGTTCCTGAGCACATACAATAAGATAAGAAAGAATTTCCACAATATGTTCCGCCGTATGTTCAACGGTGGAGGAAAAGCGGAACTCCGTCTTGTGGATCCTGCAAACGTGCTCACTTCGGGAATCGACATTTATGCCCAGCCGCCGGGAAAAAAGCTTGAGAACATCTCGCTGCTTTCCGGTGGTGAAAAGACTATGACGGCAATGGCACTTCTCTTTGCAACATACCAGGTGCGCCCCAGCCCGTTCTGTCTTTTAGACGAGATTGACGCAGCCCTTGACGACAAAAACGTGGGCAGCCTTGTGAACGTGCTCCGAGCATTCTCAGGCGTGAGCCAGTACATAGTCATCACCCACAACAAAAAGACCGTTATGGGAGCCTCGTCCATGCTCGGTGTGGTTATGGAAGAAAGCGGTATCACAAAAGTGGTTCAGATAAGGCTTGACGACGACATTATAAACGGAAAGGCCTCGTTCGAAGCGGATGATGATTTTGTCGAGGAAGACGTGGAACCTGAGGAAGGCATAGTAATTCCGCCGAGACCTCCGCGCAGAGAGCACAATCCAGACGGATCGCTCAAAGTACCGGAGACTCCTGAGCCAACTGTGGATTCTGAGGATTCAACGGAGACTTCGAAGGATTCAGCGGAAGAATCAGAAAAACCGGCTGAAATTTCAAGCGCGGATTCAGAAAACGAAAAGGATGCCCTTGAACATTCAACAGAAGATTCAGATATGCCGATGTTGGAAGAGGAGCCTGTTCAGGGGAATTTAACCCAAAATTCCGCCGATGTCATTGACGGAAATACATATTCTGTGGAAAATAGAACAGAAGAGAGTGAGGAAAACCGAAATTCCGGTGAAGTCACTCAATCGGAGGAGCAGTCATAGTCATCATGGAAAAGATTGACAAGCTGAAAAATAAAATCTCGGATTTCATCGAACGCAACAAGGCGCTTTCCGTTGCAATTCTTGCCGCACTTGCGCTTATGCTCATTCTGATTGTGATTGCAGTGGCGATGGCCGTTTCAGGCAGCAAGCCCCGTGCTCCCTCCCGCACTCCGTTTTCCTCCGAAGACGAGTTTATCGCACCGGAAAACAACACACTTACAGAAGATTACTATTTCTCCCGTTCCGCAGGGGACGCATGGGAAAAAGAAGAAGTTGACGAATGGTTCACAATGCCTTCCGAAAGCTCGATGAACCAGTTACGAAAAGACAATGAAGCACTCGTTGATGAAATACTAGGAGCAGCGCCATGAAGCATGTTAGCATTACAAGCACTATTTGTGTCATTCTCGCTTTGTTTGCAGGAAATCTTTCCGCACAGACAGCAGATACATCACGCAGCAAAGAAGGAAGCGGAACCGTAATCCTGCAGGTACGGTCACAGGAAAGCACGGAAGGGGCCAGCTGGGAAGATGTGTCCAAAGAAGACATGGAAAGCGAGCTCAGTGAGGATGAAACCGCAGTTCCTCAGGAAACAGTGGCTGATTCAGAGGCCTATTTATATGAAGAAAACTCCGATCCCCGCGTGGAAAGCCAGGCAGATTTGAGCACTGTCCGCACTCCGACAAGAAGGGAGTCCCAGAGCCCCCAGACCACAAAGACGACGACAACCCCAAAATCAAGCAGCACGCAGACAACGGCAAACACCTCATCCACGAATAAAACGCAGTCACAGTCTGCCGCATCTTCAGGAACCACGCCGAAGACCACAACTCAGACAGCCCCAAAAACACAGCAGACGGGTTCAGAATCTTCAGGCACAACGAACACTGGAAATGCATCTTCCGCGGCACCTGCAGGCACAGCAACAGAAACGAATGCAGCTCAGGATGAAAAAACAGAAGCATCAGCCGTGCAGGCCGAGACCACTCCGCAAGCCGAAGCACCGTCAAAAGACAATCTTCCCGAGTATCTTGAGATTCCAGAAACCGAGGATTTGAATCCTCCCGTGAATCCTCTCGATGCAAATCCCGACGCGGAAAACACTGCTGCAAACGAAGAGCCTCTTGAGACATACGAGGAAGAAGACTTACAGCTCCCCTCACGCACAATCAAGCTGCAAAAGAATCAGTATCTCGATATCACATATCCCGGAAACGGATGGATTTATCTTGGGGAAACCGACAACACCACGCTCATGCGCTATTTCGGGCGCAAACTCGACTCAAGCGACACCGAATTCACTCTCCGTGCAAAAGACGAAGGAAGCACCCTGCTCCACTTTTACAAAATCGATCCCTTGAATGGAGAAGCCGTAAACGACTATCTTGAAATCACTGTGAGCGGAACCTCGAACGAATCGGATTCCCACGTGAAAGCCCCTTCTTACGCGGAAGCAGTTCCCGAAAATCAGAGACCGAAGAAAAACTCTTCCGCACAGGCAGCCGCAGAAAGCACGAAATCCGCACCTATGGAAGAAAATCCTGCTGAAAGTGCAGGCCGGAAAAGCCCGCAGTCTGCAGAAACATCAAAAGCACAGTCTCAGCAGGCTCAAAGCGCGGCCCCCAAGACATCCTCCCAGTCAAGCACACAGTCTTCAAGTGCTGGAAACACTTCAAGCTCATCATCTTCAGCAGCGACACAGAGAAGCACAGAGCGCACACAGTCTTCAAGTTCTTCACGCGCATCACGCAGAAACTCTTCTTCACAGAACTCACAGCCGGCATCAAGCACACAGTCTTCAAGCACAAGCACACAGGCGGGGACAAACTCACAGGCAGCCCAAAGCACAGCATCAAATTCACGCACAACAAGCCCTGCCGCAGCACAGTCGTCAAAGACCGCATCAAGCTCAGACGCAAAGCAGACTCAGGCCGCAAACATTCCGAAAGCCGCAGCCCCGATCACAAGCCAGGCAGATGACGACCTTCTTAAAAAAGCACAGGCCGCTTACGATTCAAAGGATTATGCAGGGTGCCTGGACATTCTCACCGACTTCTTCAACACAGCGGTATCGAGACTCGACGAAGGTCTTTATCTGCAGGGACAGTGCCTTGAAGCATCTTCACCCTCAAGAAACATCAAGGCCTCGCTCGACAGCTACGAGACTTTGGTCAAACGCTATCCGCAGAGCTCAAAATGGCAGGATGCAAACGACCGCATCATCTACATCCGCAGATTCTACTTCACAATCCGCTAGTTTACTGCAAAAGCCGCTTCCAGATTCATCCGGGGGTGGCTTTTTCATTTATCCGCACAGCTTGACTTCAACCAAGACCCTCCTTGCTTTTTTCCTGCGTCCCAC
>DGXM01000138.1:0-2748 GCA_002396325.1 Treponema sp. UBA4232 | reverse complement strand
CATTTTGAACGCTAATAGCAGAACTGATGCTGAAGCCCGTGAGTTCCATCTTTTCTATTGCAGAAAAATCATATTTGGTATATACTTGTGCCCAATTATAGGTGGTTTACGTTCAGTTTCCACCCCATTTTTACAGAGGATTGTATGTTAGACTACAGATTTATCAAAGAAAACCTGGCGGCAGTAAAAGAAAACATCAAAAACCGCAATATGACGGCAGACGCGGATTTAGTCGTGGAGCTTTTTGACAAGCGTACTGCAACCGTCACAGAACTTCAGAAATATCAGGAAAAGCGCAATCAGAATGCCGCTGCGATGAAGCAGAAGCTCGATTCCGAGACAAGGCAGAAATACATCGAAGAAGGAAAGCTGATTAAGGAACAGGTGGCCGAAGCCGAAAAAAGACTTTCAGAACTTGAAGTGCAGCTGGAAGAAGCCGCACGCCAGATTCCGAACATGGCAAATCCCGCAGTTCCGATTGGAAAAGTGGACACCGAAAATCTTGAAGTGAAAAAAGTCGGCACCCCGCGCAAATTCGATTTCAAGCCGAAGGATCACGTGGAACTCGGAGAATCCCTTGACCTTATCGATTTTGACCGCGGAACAAAAGTCTCCGGACCGAAATTCTACTATCTTAAAAACGAGGCTGTGTTCCTTGAGCAGGCCCTGATTATGTATGCACTCAACACACTGCGCAGGCACGGATTCACAACATTCATCACCCCCGATGTGGCAAAAGAGGAAGTCCTCAAGGGCATCGGTTTCAATCCACGCGGAAATGAAAGCAACGTGTACGCAATCGAAGACGAAGGTACCTGTCTTGTTGCGACCGCTGAAATCACACTAGGAGGATTCCACTCAGGAGAAATCCTCGACAAGTCAAAGCTTCCCCTTTTCTACTGCGGACTTTCACACTGCTTCAGACGCGAGGCAGGAGCAGCAGGTCACTTCAGCAAGGGACTTTACCGTGTGCACCAGTTCGACAAAGTCGAGATGTTCGTTTACTGTCTTCCCGAGCAGAGCGATGAGATTCACGAAAAACTGCGGTTGATCGAAGAAGAGATTTTCACAGGCCTCGGTCTTCCGTTCAGAGTAGTTGACACATGCACAGGAGATTTGGGAGCCCCTGCATACCGCAAATGGGATCTTGAAGCCTGGATGCCGGGTCGTGCGGACGAAGACCATCCCGACGGAGACTACGGTGAAGTCACATCAACTTCAAACTGCACGGACTATCAGGCACGCCGCCTCAACGTGAAATACCACGATGACGACGGAAAGAACAAATACGTTCATATGCTTAACGGAACCGCCATCGCTGTGGGAAGAGCCATGCTTGCGATTATGGAAAACTACCAGAATGCAGACGGATCCATCACAATTCCTGAAGTGCTTGTCCCCTTCTGCGGATTTGATAAAATCGGCCCGCGTGAAAGCGAAAGCCCTGTTTACAGTTCAAGCAAAGCAAAGAAATAAAGAACCTAAAGGAGTTCAGTCACAGCGAATGAGAAACACGAATTTTGCAAAGCCGATGTTTGTAATGATACTCATCATAACAGGCATCATAATCGCCACGGTATTGAAAATCACGTCATCCTTCCTGATTCCGATCACTCTGGCAGTTCTGTTTGCTTTCGTTTTCTATCCGCTGTGCAGACGGCTCTCTTCAATGCACATTCCGTGGATGCTCAGCATAGTGATTGTACTCCTTCTTTCAATCAGCATCCTCTATGGAATCATAAATCTCCTGGCTTCCTCCTTGTCTTCAATCGTGGAAGTCTATCCGAAATACGAAGCTAGATTCAATTCCCTCTACCGCCTCATAAGTACAACGTTCCAGCTGCCGTTCGATGAAAACCAGTCACTTTGGAGAAATGTGTGGAGCAGCCTTAGTTCACAGATGAAGGAAACGCTCCAGACAATGGCTCTTTCTTTGAGTTCATCAATTCTTTCGGCAGTGAAAGTGCTCGGAGTGATGATTCTCTTCCTTATTTTCCTTTTGATTGAAATGAATCCTCGTCTTGCGAAAAACAAAATCAACGCGGCGTTCCCGGATCTTGCATTCAAAACAAAAATCAAAAACATAATCTCAAAAACAATGAAAGACGTGTCTCACTATCTTTCAATTAAATTTTTTATCTCGCTTATGACAGGCATCCTAGTTGGACTCACAACCCTCATCGCCCGCATGGACTTTCCGGTCGTCTGGGGATTTCTTGCCTTTGTGCTGAACTTCATTCCGAATTTCGGTTCAATCATTTCGTGGGCCATGACAACTCTTTTCGCAGCCATTGTTTTCGCACCGTCCTGGGGGCAGGTCATCATAGTCTCAATTCTGGTCATCACAATCAATATGGTGCTCGGAAGCTTCATCGAACCCCGCTGGGAAGGAGAAGATTTGGGACTTTCTCCCTTTGTGATTCTTGCAAGCCTTTCTTTCTGGAGCTGGATGTGGGGATTCATAGGAATGATTCTCGCTGTTCCGCTTATGGTGGTTTTGAAAATCGCCTTTGAAAATTCTTCCATACTTTATCCGATCAGCGTGCTTTTGGGAAACGGAAAAGTCGATGCCGCAGAATCTCCCGGTGCAAAAAAAGATGATGAAAAAAAGCCGGAAGCGGATATGGGTACAGATGTTGAAAAATCATCCGACATACAGGAACAAACACAGGAAACTGAATGAAAAAAAGAAGATTATTTTTAAAATCAATGGTTCTCTGTATGTTTCTGGCCGGAGTTTGGGGTTTC
>DGXM01000123.1 GCA_002396325.1 Treponema sp. UBA4232 | reverse complement strand
CCACCGAGAAGCTGGTTTCCTCCGATATCATCGGCATGACCTACGGCTCCCTGTTCGATGCCAACCAGACCATGGTCAACAAGATCGACGACGACACCTATCAGGTGCAGGTCGTGCCCTGGTACGACAACGAGAACAGCTACACAAGCCAGATGGTTCGCACAATCAAATATTTCGCTGAGTTGAAGTAGAATCAATTCTGAGTTGATGAAAGGCATCTGCATTTGCGGGTGCCTTTTTTTGTTTATTTCCGTGAAACTGTTCGTGAAAAAAAAAGACCGGGAATTAAACCCGGCCGTTGCAGATTCCTGTTGGAATTTTATTTGTCTGCCTTGTGTCCGTGGAACTTGAAGATGGATTCTCCTTTTGCGTTCACACTGCGCACAAACTGTATGTAGCAATTGTTTCCCTGTGTGAAGGCTTCCGCCAGATTCAGATAGGCAGTGCAGTCTTCGAATTTCTTATCTTCATAAAATACCTGCGACATTAGAATTGTGGATTCATACACATCGCTGGGCTTTTTTGCAAGTGCCATTGATTTCTGGAAATATTCCTTTGCAATCTTTTTGCTGCCTCCCAGAAAACCGGGGCAGTAGAAATACCACTGTGCAAGATTTCTCCATCCGTAAGAAAAATAAGGATCCAAATCAACAGCCTTCTGGAAATTGTCGCGCACACTGTAACCATATGTAAATGCGGTCTTGAGGGGCTCCAATGCCATATAAACCGATGTTACACTTCCTGCAGAAAGATAAATCCACTTGTCAAGGGACTCTCCCTTGTGTGCTTCAAGATAATCGGCGGCTACTTTGGTCTGCGCACCCAACAGCTTAATCAATTCCTTTTTTGTGTTTGGCATCTGAATCCTGTATGTGTAGATTTCGCAGTCAATCAGATTCGTGAGAACCATCTGCTCCACTTCAGTCAAAGAATCAATGTCTGCCTGGTTGTCTGCAATCCATTTGTCAAGCAAATCGAGAGCATCCTGCGGTGTGTCAGACGCAGAAAACGGAATCTTCTGCTCCAGAAAATCCTCGATAACAGAAATCGACTTGTCGGAAAGTTTTACATCTGCAAAAGCGTTTGAAACCCCGGCTGCCAAAACAAGGGCTGCAGTCAAAAAAATCTTCTTAATCATTTTCATAATTAATCCTCAACTTTGCGCATTATATAGATTTTACGCTCTGATTACAAGTGGTTTTAAAAACTCAAACCTTCTAATCTATAGACAATTAAAATAAAAAAAGGTTTCACGAAAATGAATGTCAAAAGAACTCTTTCATTCATTTCCCTAGACTAATTTTCTTCTATAATATATACTGTGATTATGGGTGGAAAAACACAAAAAACGGCATCTGCTGCAGCAAAAACTGCCGCAAAAAAAACTGCCTCTAAGAATAATGATTCGCGGACTACAGCAAAATCATCCGCAACTGTAAAGAAATCGGCGGAAGCGAAAAAGACCGTGGCAAAAACGGAAAAAACTCCTGCAAAATCAATGGTAAAAGCGGTTCCCGCAAAAAAACATGCGGTCAAAGATTACGATGAGTCACAGATAAAGCATCTTGACGCATTGGAGCATATCCGTCTGCGCTCAGGAATGTATATAGGAAGACTTGGCGACGGCTCAAATCAGAACGACGGAATCTACGTGCTCCTGAAGGAAGTTGTCGATAATGCCGTGGACGAATTCATCATGGGTTACGGCAACCGCATAGATGTGGAGGTGATTGACAACCGTGTGAAAGTCCGCGATTACGGAAGAGGAATCCCCCTTGGAAAAGTCGTGGAGTGCGTGAGTGAAATCAACACCGGTGCAAAGTACAACGACGATGTGTTTCAGTTCTCTGTGGGCATGAACGGAGTCGGTACAAAAGCCGTCAATGCGCTTTCGTCATATTTCCGTGTGGTCTCGGTCAGAAAAGGCGAGTGCACCGAAGCAGTCTTTGAGCGCGGAAAACTTGTCTCTCAGCATACAGGCAGACTCAAAAACAAGCAGCCCGACGGAACCTATTTCGAATTCGTTCCTGACGTTGACGTGTTTGGAAAATACAGTTTCAATATGGAGTTCGTGGAAAAGAGGATTTGGAATTACGCCTATCTCAACACGGGCCTCACTCTCCGTCTGAACGGTCAGGATTACAAGAGCGACAACGGTCTTTTCGATCTTCTGAATAAAGAGATTGAAGACACCTGTCTGTATTCCATCGGCAGTTATCAGGGCGAGCACTTGAAGTTTGCATTCACACATACAAATGCTTACGGTGAAACATATTTTTCTTTCGTAAACGGACAGTACACTTCCGACGGAGGCACGCATCTCAATGCATTCAAAGAAGGATTCATAAAAGGCGTGAATGATTTTTTCCAGTCCTCTTTCAAAAGTGAAGACATCCGCGATGGAATTGCGGCCGCGGTTCTTGTGAAGGTGAAAGATCCCGTCTTCGAAAGCCAGACTAAAAACAAGCTCGGCAACACCGACATCCGTGCATGGATTGTTTCCGAAGTTCAGTCCGGCCTTGATGACTGGCTGCACAAAAATTCCAAGGAGGCACAGCTTTTAAAGGAAAAGATTGAGCATAATGAAAAACTCCGCGTGGAATTGGCAAGCGTAAAAAAACTGGTGAAGGAAGCCGCAAAGAAAAATTCCATCCGCATAGAAAAACTTGACGACTGCCGTTTCCATCTTGACGACGGACCGAAGGGTGAAAACTCAATGATTTTCATTACGGAAGGACAGTCTGCAAGCGGCGTTATGACACATGCCCGCGACTCCAATTATCAGGCCATTTTCTCTCTGCGCGGTAAACCGGAAAATATGTACGGAAAAAAGCAGAGCGACATCTACAAAAACGATGAACTCTATCAGCTGATGATGGCCCTCGGAATTGAAACCAGTGTGGAAAATCTGCGCTACTCGAAAATCGTGATTGCAACTGATGCCGATAACGACGGATTCCATATCCGCAATCTTGTGATGACATTCTTCCTTGGATATTTTGAAGAGCTGATTACAAGCGGACGTGTTTGGATTTTGGAAACACCGCTTTTCCGTGTGAGAAATAAAAAAGAAAACATCTATTGCTTTTCAGAAGAGGAAAGGGACAAGGCTCAGGCAAAGCTTGGAAAAAACTGCGAGACCTCACGATTCAAAGGACTTGGAGAAATGAACCCCAGCGAATTCAAGCAGTTCATCGCGCCTGAAACAATCCATCTTACGCCGGTTGAAATAAGCCAGCTGAAAGTGATTCCTCAGCTTCTTGCGTTCTATATGGGAAAGAATACTCCCGAGCGAAGAAAGTTTATTGAAAATAATCTGCTTTCGAATTCTGAAATTGATGTTTGATAATCTGGAGAAAAAATGGCATTCGTAAAAAATCTTTTTGACAAAAACTTCATTGAATATGCGAGCTATGTTATCCGTGACCGTGCAATTCCAGATTTGGAAGACGGACTTAAACCTGTTCAGCGCAGAATCATGCATACGCTTTTTGAAGTGAATGACGGATATTTCCAGAAGGTTTCTTTTGTCGTGGGACGCACGATGAAATATCATCCGCACGGGGATGCTTCCATTTACGGAGCACTTGTAAATCTTGCGAACAAGGAAATCTTCATTGAAAAACAGGGAAACTTCGGAAATAAATTCACAGGAGATCCTGCTTCGGCCGGAAGGTACATTGAGTGCCGTGTGCATCCGCTTGCAAAAGAATTCCTTGTCACAAATCCTGCAATTACAAAATATGTTCCCAACTACGACGGTCGTGACACAGAGCCTGAAGTCTACCGCTCGAAACTCCCGCTTGTTTTGCTGATGGGAGCCGAAGGAATTGCAGTCGGTATGAGCACAAAAATTCTTCCGTACAATCTCCGTGAAGTGCTTGAGGCCGAAATCAAATGCCTTAAGGGTGAGAAATTCGACATCTATCCTGACACTTCCACAGGCGGTCTCATCGATGTTTCGGGATACAACGACGGAAATGGAAAAATAATCACGCGGGCTCAGTTCGACACAAGCGATGACAAAAAACTTCTCATCACGGAACTTCCTTTCGACACTGATGCAAAGTCGCTTTTGAAATCAATCGATGCCGCATACAAAGCCGGAAAAATCAAAATCAGCTCCGTGGAAAACTTCACCACAAACCGATGTCTTATTGAAATCCGTCTGCCGCGCGGTGTGTATTCAAAAGATGTGATTGACGCCCTTTACGCCTATACCGACTGCGAAAAATCCATTGCATGCCAGATGCTCGTCATAAAAGACGGAATGCCCACTGTGATGACTGCCACTGAAATCATAAAATACTATGCGAAAAAACTTGTGGCAATCATCAAGGAAGAGTTGGAGTTCGAACGCGGAAAACTTACCGATGAACTTCACGTGCGAACACTTGAACGCATTTTCGTTGAGGAGCGCATTTACAAAAAGATTGAAACAATGAAGACTGCGGAAGATGTTGCAAAAGCCGTTAAAAAAGGTTTCGTGCCTTTCAAGAGCGAGCTTGTGCGTGATGTGAGCGATGAGGATGTGGAGCACCTTCTTTCAATTCCGATCCGCCGCATTTCGCTTTTCGACATCAATAAAAACAAAGAGCAGGTCAATGTAATCAACGGAAGGCTGAAGGAAATCGCCCGGCGTTTGAAAAAACTCACTGCCTGTGCTGTTGAATATCTTCAGGATATGATTGAGAAATTCCAAAAGCTTGCGGATGAGGCTCAGAAGGATGGAAAGGATTTCACTCTGGACCGCCACACAAAAATAGCATCGTTCTCTGCCGTTGATGTGAAGGAGGTCGCAAAAAGAGATCTGCCTCTCCGTTATGACGAAAAGGGCTATCTTGGCACTTCTGTTTACGGCGGAACCGAGGTTTTGAAAGTGACTCCGTTCGACAGGATTTTCATTATGCGTCACAGCGGAATTTATTCTGTCTGCGATGTGCCTGAAAAACTTTTTGTTGACACTGGAATGTGGTACTGCAATTATGCAGACAAAGAAATTATCAGCGATGTTCTTTTCACTGTGATTTACCGCGACCCGAAGACAAAGTTCTGTTTTATAAAGCGGTGCAGAATTCCAAGTTGGATTATGAACAGAGACTATCTCATCGCACCCGATGGAATGGAAGTGCTTCACGTTGACACAAGGGAAAAGTTCACGTTCACATTGCATTACACAAAAAAGCCGCGCATGAAGATAAAGGAAGAGAGTTTCAATTCTGCGGACTTTGAAGAAAAGGGACACAAGACGCAGGGCATCAGACTTAGCGACCACGAGACCGACAAAGTTGAAGTCGCTTCGGCAGACGGGCAGTTGACGCTTATTTAATCTGACTCTTTGAGTGACTTCGAGAAACTTCTGTTTTTCGAAGCTGCCTTGATTTGGAAAAAGGATTTTATTATGGAAGAAACCGAAAAAACAGTGCATCCTGATTTTAAAATCATGAGGATGATTTTGAATCAGTGTCTTATGAACAGAAGCAAACAGGGCTTGTTCACGTTGCTGCTTAAAACTTTTTTAGAGATTCTGCTTTGTCTTGTTACACTGGTTCCCGCTGTAAGTCTCATAGAGAGCGGCAAACCGATTCTGACAACATTTCTGATTGGAACACTGCTTCTTTTTTTTATTGCGTCCGTTGTGAACAATATGCTTGACTATGGTCTTGCCGTTGTGTTTGCCCGTTTGGTGGAAAAGTCTTTCGTCACAATGGGATTCCTTTTCAATGGATTCCGCGACAAGACAGGAAGAGTTTTTCGGGCATCCGTTTTTTTGACTGCGCTTGATGTGCTTATCTATGTGTTGGTTGGAGTGGGCGTTTATTTTCTTTTTCCAGAAATTGAATTGAGTCTTTCAAATAAGCAGACTGCAAAAATACTATTGCTTTCATTCAGCGTTGTTTCGATAATCGGTTTAATCGTCCATTTCATTTTTTCATTCTCGTGGATTATTCTTTACCGTGACGAAAAGTGCGGGGCACTCAAAGCATTTGGGAAAAGCATCTCCTGCATCTTCCGTCATTTTTTCCATTACCTTGGATTTTATTTTTATTCAGGTGGAAGGGATTTGGTTTCATTCATTTTGATTTCTTTTGTTCTTTTTTTCATTCCCTCCGATGCAAATGGCATTCTTTCACTTCTTGCACTTGTTCTTTCATTTGCCCAGATGGTCGAGCAGTTTAAATGTCTGGTAAGAATGAATTTCGCAACGCCAATTTATTTTTATTCGATTTCTGGTGTGATTCAAATTCATAAATCCGATTATGTTCCGCCGCAGGAAACAATTGATTCATCTTCGACAGACGGGACTGCATCTTCATGAAAATCCTGTGTGAGTCTGCCGTTCAGGAAATCGATGTGAAGAATTCGCGTTTTATTGCGGAAGCATTTAACGTTGAAAGTCAGTCTGAGGCAAGGGAAAAACTTCATTCTCAAAAAGAGCGGTATTCAGATGCAAGTCATGTGTGTCATTGTTTTGTTGT
>DGXM01000139.1 GCA_002396325.1 Treponema sp. UBA4232 | reverse complement strand
GAAATCTTTTGTTCGAGCGGAAGCGTTGTGAAGCTTTTTTTATTTGTGCCCCGGTACGGATTGAGCGTGGCATAGAAAATGCCTGAAGTCAAAAGCAGAACGGCAATAAGGCTGACAATTGCAATCAGAATTTTTTTTAATGTTTTCATCTTGATTCCTCTCTGGAAATGATAGCACAAATATCAATCTTGAAAAAGAGAGTTTTTAATCAACACCGCATTTTCAGACTCCGGTCAAAAAAAACGCGGTTTTTATGGAATCTCTTTTTTTTCGCTCTGTCTTGTTTTGAAGGAGCGGTCTTTTAGGAGAATTTCTCTAATCATCCTTTGTTGTGAAAAAGCATAAGCCGTGGTATACTGGTTGAGATTAAAAGTAGTCTCTGACAACTTCAGTTTCAGGAGACAATGTTGATGATTATTTCCAGGGGGTTCCATGTCTAAGTTGAGTGAAGAGCGTGCACAGGAAATCAATGCACTTATTAAAGAAATGACGATAGAAGAGAAGGTTGGACTTATGCTTCACGAAAGCATGGGTGTGGAACGGCTCGGAATTCCTGCGTACAATTGGTGGAATGAATGTCTGCATGGTGTTGCAAGAAATGGTCCCGCAACGGTTTTTCCGCAGACGATTGGACTTGCCGCAACATTTGATATTGAACTTGTGCAAAAAGAGTACGAGGCTATTTCTGACGAAGCCCGTGCAAAATACAATGAGGCTCAGAAAGCGCATGATAACGGCCAATACCGTGGACTCACTTTCTGGACTCCGAACATAAACATTGCCCGTGATCCAAGGTGGGGACGTGCGCAGGAAACTTTCGGTGAGGATCCGTACCTGACTTCCGAGATGGGAAAGGCTGCCGTTCATGGTCTGCAGGGAAGTGATCCTGACAATCTGAAAGTCGCCGCGTGCGCAAAACATTTCGCTGTTCATTCAGGACCGGAGGAAACACGTCACACAGCAGATGTCAAGCCGAGCAAAAAGGATTTGTGGGAGACTTATCTTCCTGCGTTCAAGGAGTTGGTTGACGAGGGTGTTGAGTCGGTGATGGGCGCGTATCAGCGTTTGTACGGCGAGCCATGCAATGGAAGCAAATTTCTTTTGGTTGATGTGCTTAGGAAAAAATGGGGATTCAAAGGCCACGTTGTGAGTGACTGTTGGGCAATCAATGATTTTCACACTCATCACAAAGTGACGAAAACTCCTGCGGAATCAGCGGCGCTTGCAATCAACAATGGATGCGACTTGAACTGTGGATGCACCTATCATGCGGCGATTGATGCAGTCCGGCAGGGAATTCTTTCCGAAGAGAAAGTGAACGAGTCTGTGTTCCGTCTTTTGATGACGCGCGCAAAACTCGGAATGGACAAGTCGTGGGAGAAATCAAAGTGGGCCAATCTTGGTTCTTCCGTAGTGAACTCTCCTGAGCACCGTAAGCTTGCACGCAGGGTTGCACAGGATTCAATTGTGCTTTTGAAGAACGACAAAAATCTTCTGCCGCTCACAAAGGAAAAACACATAAGAAAAATTTTCGTCGTCGGACCGACCGCTTCGAATATCAATTCCCTGCTTGGAAATTATTATGGGCTCAATTCAAAGCTTGTGACTATACTTGAGGGAATTGCAGGAAAGGTTGAGGAACGTCCCGAGATTACTTTGGACTATCATCCCGGAACCGGAATGTATCACGACAGTGCCCAGCGCGGATGGACTGTCGGTATGACGGAAAGTGCCGACGTTGTGATTGCGTGTTTCGGTCTGGACAATATGATGGAGGGCGAGGAAGGCGATGCCGTGGAAACACTCCGCGGCGACCGTGACGCAATTGAACTTCCGGAACATCAGCTTTCGTATCTCAAGGCAATCCGTGAGCGCGGAACTCCCGTTGTGCTGGTGTTGACCGGAGGCGAGGCGATTTCATTCCCGCGTGATATTGCCGATGCGGTGTTGTTTGCCTGGTATCCCGGAGAGGAAGGCGGCAATGCCGTGGCCGATGTTATTTTCGGTGATGTGAATCCGAGTGCCCATCTTCCCGTTACATTCCCGGCCTGTACTTCGGATCTTCCTCCGTTTGACGATTACAATATGAAGGGGCGGACTTACCGCTATGCAACAAAGGAACCTCTTTTTCCGTTCGGATTCGGTCTTACTTACACGAAATGGGAATTCAAAAATCCTGCCTGCAAGGTGAATGAGGATTCCGTGAGCGTGACTGTGGATGTGAAAAATACGGGTGACTGCGACGGGGATGAGTCCGTGCAGCTGTATGTTGCAAAATCGGAGCGTTCGGAGAATGATCCAATATGCAGTCTTCGGGCATTCAAAAAAGTGCATATTGCAAAGGGCGGGTGCGAGACTGTGAGATTTGAACTTTCGAAAAAAGCGTTCGAGACGATTACGGATGAAGGTGAAAGTGAAATTCAAAGCGGAAGGTACCGCGTGATTGTTTCCGATTCATCTCCGGATTCTGTTTCGGTCAAACTTGGCGCAAGTGTGCCTGTGGAAGTTTCCGTGCAGATTTGAAATTCGGATAATCCGGCGGATTCAAGTGATTCTTTTTGCTCGAACTGAGGGGGCGTTGCGGGGGCGTCCCCCGCAGAGAGGGTAGCGGCAGACCTTGGGCTGACGCGCAGGGAGAGGCTTCTCCCTCCAATTTTATTATTATGATAGCTATTGAACCATACAAGCGAAAACTGCTGAGGATTTTTATTCCCATTATGTTGAGCAATCTCATTTCGCAGCTGCAGATGATGATTGACAGAATATTTCTAGGGAGGCTCGACATAATTTATATGAGTGCGGTAGGAAACGCGACATCACCGGTATGGACGACGATGTCTTTTGTGTATTCACTTTCAATGGGTGCGTCGATTTTGATAAGTCAGGCGGTGGGTGCGAATGATTTGAAGAAGGCAAAGGAATATTCGGCGGCGATGTTGAAATATCACAATATTGTACCGGTGTTTCTTTTTTTCTTTTGGATGTTTTTTTCTCCGTTCGTGTTCAAACTGATGGGTGTCTCGGAAAACGTCATGCCTCATTGCGTGAATTACACGCGGATTTACGCACCGGTATTTTTGATTGTGGGTTTCGGAGCGGCTTACGGAGTGATTTTCCAGACATCGAATTATACGAAGCCTCTCGTGATTTACGGATTGATTCGTTCGCTTTTGAATATTTTCCTTGATTATGTTTTGATTTTTGGAAACTTTGGATTTCCGCGGATGGAAATAAACGGTGCCGCGCTTGGGACAACGATTGCCGAATATGTCGGTTCTGTTTATTTGCTGGCGGTCGTGATTATTCAGAGGAATAAATTTTTCACGGGCCCCGGTTTGAAGGAGATTTTCCGCGCGAAGATTCTGCCGTATTTTTCTTCTGTTAAACTTGGCGTGAACAGTGCGCTTGAAGATCTTTTGTGGAATCTTGGAAATTTGAGCATCATTAAGATTTTGAACAAAATTGATGAACGGGCTGCTGGAGTTTATTCAATGGTGTTTACGGTCGAGGTTGTTTTCGTTGTGATAATCGGAGCTCTTGGATCAGGAACACTTACCGTAAGCGGAGAGGCTACCGGTGCGAAGGATTTGAATATGTTCCGAAAGGTTGTCAATACTTCGCTCAAATGGTCGTTCTGCGTTGCGGCCGCCGCTTTGATTTTTGTTTCGATTTTCCCGCGGTTTACATTGAGTCTTTTTACAATAGACAAGTCTGTGATTGAGTCTTCGGTTTTGTACATAATTCTTGTTGCCGCAAATCTTTTTGGAAAGTCCACGAATATAATTGCCGGAAGCGGAATACGTGGCTATGGAAATACAAAATGGATGCTGATTACTCAGGCATTCGGAACCGTTGATGTTGTTTTGATTGCGCTTCTGTGTGTGTTTGTATTTAAACTCGGGATGCTTGGTGTTTTCATTGCAGTCTTGTTCGACGAGGCATTTAGGGCGGTTGTCAATTTCGTGAAGTATAAAAAAATCCAGTTTTAAAATGCGGCGGACGGGGATAACCTCGCTTTCGAAAATGGATGCAGGCGTGATTCATCATACGGCTTTTTAAGCGGCGGTGAAAAACGTCCGTGTGTGAAAAAGACTGAACTTGCGGGATTCGCATATAAAGGAGGAGTATTACATTATGAGACTGTCGAATGAGGAATTAAAGAAATTTTATTTTGGTGCCTACAGCTTCAAGGAAACGGCCGGGGATTATTTGCAGGCATTTCAATACACGGATTCTCAAATGGAGTATTTCAAGGAAGCATCGGATTTTTGGTATGACCGGTGCATGGCTTCAACTTCCAAGACCTTGGAATTTGTCACTGAATCAACAAAAATATCTTTTGATTATAAGTTTATCTGGAAAGGTTCGGAAGACAGCATTGAATCCACGGTTGATGGACTTGTTACGAAAATTTTTTATGTGAAGGATATAAAAGAAGAAGGTTCATTGACTTTTGATTTTCCGAAAGGCAAAAAGAATGTTGCAATTTATCTGCCGGCCGATGCGACTTTGGTGATAAAAAATCTTGAAATGGATGAATCTGCAGTGCCTCCTTCAAAATCCACGAAGGTGCTGTGGCTCGGGGATTCAATCACTCAGGGATTTGGTCCGCTCCGTTCTTCGCAAACGTATGTAAGTGTTGCAAACCGGCTTTTGAATTTCGACATAATCAATCAGGGAATCGGCGGATATGTGTACGATAAAAAATCCCTTGTGAAAATGGAAGGGTATAATCCGGAAAAGATAATTGTTGCGCTGGGTACCAATCAATACGGTGCGGAGACAATGCAGGATGTCGAGGAATACTATGAGCGCCTTATGGAAATCTATGGAGACAAAATTCCTGTTATCTGCGTTACGCCTCTTTGGCGTGGAGACAATCCCGGCGGCATTCCTACTTTGGAAAGATTCTGTGAGAACATAAAAAGGATTTGCCAAAAGTACGGTAATGTCAAGATTGTTGACGGCTTTAAATTGGTGCCGCATTTGCCTGAATATTTTTTAGACAATCTTCATCCGAATGCACTTGGCTGTGAAGTTTACGGAAGAAATCTTTTCTGTGAAATAAAAAAATTATGGGGAATAAAAGGCTGAGTGGGCATAATTCTTCGGTACTGCCAACTCTTGACTTGAATTTCGGGTGTCAATAAGAGTGAAACTGTGAACCTCTTTTTGGTCATGGCACCCGAGCAATCCCGCTGTTTGTTGAAATGGAGTTGTGGAATTGCAGCTTTCGTGGCATCCGCGGTTTTGAACATTGGAATGGCATTGACCGAATCTACTGAAGCGGCCGTCCTTTCACAGCCGGGTTTCTATCCATTCTGCCACTCCGTCATTTTCATTTGCACCGCATATTTCATCCGCGGCATTTTTCACTTCGGGAATCGCATTTCCCATCGCAATGCCTTTGCCGCACAGTTTCAACATACCGATGTCATTGAAGTCATCGCCGAAGGCCGCCATTTGCGAAACGGGAATTTTCAAATAATCACTCAGCGCGGAAATTGCCTTTTCTTTTGTCGCATTTGCATTGGTCAGCTTGTACCACGGAATGTCAGAAAACGGAAGACAGTCAACATTTTCCTTCCCCACTGCACCGACTATTTTTTCAATTGCATTTTTATCCCGGGTCTCAATGCAGATTTTCATTGCGTCATCAATGAAATTATTGAAGTCGACTTTTGTCCAGTATTTATCGCCGAAATCATCCTCGCCTGCGTTCGAATAAAGTCCGTGTTCATTATCTATTGAAATTACAGTCTGCGGTCCTAGCACTTCAAAGGTTTTTTCCAAAATGGCACGGGTCTGACTTCTTGTGAATTGAGAATCATAAACTTTTATGCGTTCACCTTTCTTCGGATAAAAGAATGCAAGGGCACCGCCGTTTGTAATCGTAATGTCAGGGGTTATTCCATCGAGAAATTTTACTGCATTCACCAATGCCCTGGAAGTCGATATGCCGAACAGCACACCTTTCCGTTGAGCATCCGAAATTACCTGTTTTGTGTGATTGGAAATCGATTTGTCATTGCGGAAAAGCGTTCCGTCCAAATCCGTGAGAATTAAAGAAATATGCTCCATATTTAATTGTAGGAAAAGATTTGATTTGTGTCAATCTCACTTTTTCCGAATCTAAGGAAATCAGTTTGTTGAAAGCCGGCTGTCTAAAAAGAATTGTCATGTGGATGACTGATAAATATTGTCATGCTGAACGAGGCCATGTCATGTCAAACAAAGCTGTGTCATGCTGAACTTGATTCAGCATCCCTCGTACAAATGAGATTCCGAATCAAGTTCGGAATGACGGTGGTGACAGGCCCGGGATGACGGGGAAAATCATGCTGAACGAAGTTGTGTCATGCTGAACGAGGCCATGTCGGGGCTGACCAAAAAGTATTGTCATGCTGAACGAGGCGGTGTCATGCTGAACTTGATTCAGCATCTCTTGTGCAGGGGAGATTCCGAATCAAGTTCGGAATGACGGTGGTGGCAGGTCTGGAATGACGGTGGTGGCAGATCCGGGATGACGATGGTGGCAGACCCGGGATGATGGTGGTGACGCTGTGCAACGAACTTATCAGACGGCTCCATGACATAAAAACTGATTTTCGTGTTTCCGAATTCGCATAACAA
>DGXM01000170.1 GCA_002396325.1 Treponema sp. UBA4232 | reverse complement strand
CGTCCGAATCTCTAAAACAGTTTACTTGATTAGTGCACAAGAGTATGGTATAGTTAGCAGAGGTTTTTGACCGAGGGAGGTTTTGATGGGGCGTCCGCTCATTTGCTTGACGGTTACCGGTAAGTCGCTGCAGGAAGATTTGCTTTTGGTGAATAAATACAGAAAATACATTGACGTGGTTGAGTTGCGCGGGGATTTTCTGTGCGAAGATGAGTGGCAGTCAATCAGGCGCTTCCCTTCGATGGTCGGGCTTCCGTGCATTCTGACTATCCGGCGCAAAATTGACGGTGGACGTTACGATGCGGGAGAGGCCAGCCGTACGGTGCTTTTTGCAAGGGCGCTTTCGTTTGTTGACCAGGATATGTCCAAGGGTTTTGCCTACGTGGATTTCGAGGAGAATTTCAGGGTTGCCTCGCTTCAGGATGCCGCCATTGCCTACGGTCTGAAGATTATCCGCAGCCTGCACGATATGAAAAATCCCATTTCGAATCTGGCGCAGAAACTTGAGCAGATCAAGGTGACCGACTACGAGATTCCGAAGATTGCCTTTATGCCCCATTCACTAGACGACGTGAGGCAGGTTTTTGCGGAGGCTTCCAAACTGAAGGATTCAAACCATATTCTGCTTGCGATGGGACCGCTTGGAGAGCCCACACGGATTCTCGGCGCAAAATTGAAGAATCATCTGACATTTACTTCGCCGCGGGAAACCATTTCAAACGTTTCCAATCTTGGGCATTTGGATCCGATAACACTTTGCGACACTTACCATTTTACTTCCATAGACAACAATACCCGCGTTTACGGAATCACGGGATGGCCTCTTGTGAAGACTTCAAGCCCTGAATTGCACAATGCAGGGTACCGCAAGCACGGAATGAATGCGGTTTACATTCCAATCCGCTCGGAAAATTTCCCTGATGTGATGGAGTTTGCTGAAGCGGCAGACATTTCCGGTCTTTCGGTGACAATTCCGCACAAAGAAGCCGCCATGAAATTCGCAGACAGACCTGATAGGCAGACGACCGACATTGGAGCAAGCAATACGCTTGTTCACACCAGTGACGGCATCTGGCACGCTTACAACACGGATGTGACGGGATTCACTCGGTCGCTTTTGGAATTCACGGGAACAAAAAATCTTGCGCATAAAAAGGTTGCCATCATCGGAGCGGGGGGTGCTTCACGTGCAATCGCCTATGCCGTGAAAATGCTGAGGGGAAATGCCTGCATCTTCAACCGCACTTTGAAAAAAGCCGCTGATCTGGCATCTCTTTACGGATTCAAAGCCGCGGCACTGGGGCCCGACTCGTTGGATATGCTGAAAAAATACAGCGACATAATCATTCAGACCACTTCGGTGGGGATGAACAGCGACTCTGTTTCGAATGAAAGCAATGACCCGATTTTCTTTTACGATTTCACGGGCAGGGAAATGCTGTTTGACATAATCTATGTGCCTGCGGTGACCCCCGTTATGTCACGCGCTTCAAAGGCCGGATGCAAAGTCTGCAACGGATACGACATGCTCCGCTACCAGGGATACCAACAGTTCCAGCTGTTCACCGGGTGCGATTACTGACAATCCGTGCAGATTCAGGAGGATATATGACACTTGATAAAAACGCCCAGAAGGTTTTGGCCGCAAAGACTGCGGTTGACACTTTGATTGAACGCGGACTTATTTTCAGCGGAATGAAGATTGGACTTGGAACAGGCTCCACTGCGATGCCTGCCGTAAAAAGACTGAGCGAGAGGATTCAGGACGGAACGCTTCACGACATAAAGGCCGTTGCCACAAGTTTCCAGACCACTCTTGCCTGCGAGGAGCTTGGGATTCCGGTCTACACTTTGAACGACCGTGCGATTGGTGGGACTCTTGATTTGGCGATTGACGGTGCCGACGAGATTGGCCCTGATGGAACACTGATAAAAGGCGGCGGTGCTGCATTGCTGAGGGAAAAAATCATAGCATACAGTGCGAAAAATTTTGCGATTGTGGCAGACAGTTCGAAAGATGTGAAAACCCATGGAACGGGATTCCCTCTGCCGGTTGAGATAATTGCGGAAGGAAGGGTTCCCGTAATCATGCAGTTGGAAAAAATGGGGGCAAAATGCACTCTGCGCGAAGGCGTGAGAAAAGCCGGTCCCGTAATCACGGACAATGGAAATATGATTTTGGATTGTCTTTGGGAAAAGCCGGTTGATGCCTCAAAGATGGAAGACGCAATCAACGACATAACCGGTGTTGTGGAATGTGGATTCTTTACCAAACTGAAGCCGATTGTGTTTATTGCCCGTGAGGACTCGACGGTGGACATCAGATAAAGGCATCTCTAAAAATCAGTCCTGCGCCTAAAAGCCCTTACCAGGGATTAATTGCTTTTTGGTTGCGGGTAAAATATCAAAAATTGCCGCGCCGCCGACAATCCGATCAGTGGGCGGTGGGCATAAGGTCTTCAGGAAAACATCATTGCACGGTCTGAGTTGTGACCACTGAATCCAATGCATAGAGTGTGAGTGAGCTTCCCTTCTTGACCGCGTAAGGTATTGAGAGTTCTTTGCCCGGATGCGAGAATTCGACCAGTGTGGTTGTGTTTCCATCCTGATCTGTGGTCTCAAGTTTTACCGGAACAGGGTACGGATAATCTGGAAGCGTATGAGAGAAGATGCCGTATGCGGTAACAGCCTCTTCCGTATCAACCGGAAAAGCGAATTCTGCGGGAACACGTGAGAACTCCGGCACTGTTTCGTTTGCCATGCCCTGCGACACCACGATGCCGGATTTTTCATCTGCGGCTGCAGTGCGGGATGTGAAATCGAAAATGACTTTTGCCGATGACATCTGAGCGAAAATCTGCTGCACGGAATAGCCTGTGATTTCGGGAACTTTGACTTCCACGGATTTGTCTCCGCTGCTCACGATGAAGAAGATACGGGTCTTGTCGTCAAGGGATGTGCCGCGGACCGGGAACTGTGCAAGGATTGTGCCCTCCGGCTTTTCACTCTTCTGGTATACAGGAGGTGCCAGCGTCACGAGTTTTGAACCCGCAAAAAGCAGCTGAAGATTTTTCTGCACTTCATCCACCTGCTGACCAAGGTAGTCTTCCAGAGTTTCCTTTGGAACACCGCGGCTCACTGTAAGGGTCACATGGCGGAATGCCTTGACAATCGAGCCGGCCGCCGGATTCTGACTCAAAACGATGCCTTCATCACCGGGAAGTTCGGAATATGTGAGCACCAGTTCAGGGAAGAGCTGCTTGTCCTGAAGTTCGAGTTGAGCCGCCACAAGGGATTTTCCCTCGACATTCGGCACACGCACCTGCTCTTCGCCCTGCACAGCCACAAAAAATACGGCAACACAGACACCGGCCATAATAAGCAGGCTGATGAGCATGGTCAGAAAAAGAGACCATCCTCCTTTGAAATCTTTGAAAGTGGTTCCGAAAGAACGCTTCTTTTTGCCTGCTTTTACATTTACATCTGCTTCTTCACTCATAATCTTTTCCCCATAATCTATATAAAAATCTTAAATTCCCTTTTCCAATCTGTACCGACGGATTATTCCAAAACGCTGCCGATGAAATTTCTGGCTCCGTTCATAAAGGATTTGAAGTCCATCGCTTTTTTTGCCTGCCACTGAAGTTCGGTTGCAATCAGCACGCCGTCTCCCGTCTGAATCAGTATGCCCCTCTGCTTGTTGTACGAAAGAACCGTTCCCGGCACTGCGGCTGTGTTTTTGGTCACTGCTGTATCCTGTGCGGCGATTTTTTCTGCATCGCGGGCCTTCAATATGCGCAGGGTCTGCCCGTTGCAAGTGGTGAAACATCCAGGCCACGGAGTATATGCCCTTATCTGAGCATCTATTTTTTCCGCCGAATTCTTCCAGTCAATCTTTCCGTCCTCTTTTTTTATAATCGAACAGTAGCTGGCTTCCCCACGCTGAGGATGAGCCTCCGGAAGCTCGTGGTGACTTGCAATGTAGCGCAGAATCGTGGTAATTGAAATGGCCCCGTGAAGAGCGACTTCCTTCAAAAGCGACTCCGCAGTTTCCGTTCCCGTGAGAGTCCACTTCTGCATGCTCAGGATATCACCTTCGTCAATTCCAAGCGCCATCTTCTGTATGCAGATTCCCGTCTCCGAGTCTCTGTTGAGGATGGCCTGGTTCACCGGTGTGGCTCCCCTGTATTTCGGAAGGATTGAAGGATGCAGATTTATGCCGCCGTATTTGAACAAAGAAAAAAACTTTGGTCCAAGAATGTGACCGTATGCAAAACAGATGAACACATCGGGATGAAGAGATGCAATCTGTGCTCTGGCCTCCTCTTTCAAATGCTCGGGGGTGAGAATCACGATTCCGTCATCGCGGGCTTCGTTCCAAATGTGAGCGTAATGCTCCACTTCAGTCGGAATCAGGTCGCGGTGCCGTCCCTGCATCGAAGGAGGATTTGTGAGTACGCCTACAATCTTGTAATGCTCCTCCGGGATGGAAGACGACATGTAGCTGTCTTTGAGAATAAGTTCCAATGCTCTCGAGGAAGCGGCCGGACTTCCAGCATACAAAACACGAAGCATTTAACGGGCATCCTTTTTGGCTTTCTTTGCTGCTATTTTTGAGGCAATGGCGGCCTGTTTTTTTGCTCTTTCCTCGGCTTTTTTCGCAGCGCGCTCGGCACGTTTCTTGAACTGTTCTTCGGTCTGCTTTTTGAATTCCTCTTCTCCGCGGTCTATGTAAAGCACTCCGTTCAGATGGTCGTTTTCATGTTGAATCACACGGGCCAGAAGTCCTTTTGCATCTTCCACGGTGAAACGCTTTCCGTTTTCGTCTATTGCAGAAACAGACACAGTGGATGGCCTCTTGATATTCTCATAGAAACCGGGGATTGAAAGGCATCCCTCCTCGTAGTCCACCAAATCATTTGAAGTCTTTGTAATCACTGGGTTGATGAATACACGTCTCACATCGTCATCGGCAATCACTACGAAAAATCTTTTTGCAATGCCCACCTGAGGAGCTGCAAGACCCACGCCGTTTGCACTGATCATTGTATCGAACATCTCGTTGATTGTGGCTCTGAATTCGTCATTTATTTCCTCGGGCTTCACTTCCACGCACATTTCGCGCAGAATCTCATCGCCAAGTTTGTATATCTTCATGCAATAACTCCTGAAAATGCACCCAGTACCACCGGATACGGAAAAACAAACATCGCATAAATTGTACTATAAAATAGAAGATTATTCTATAGGGAGCCTGTAAAAATCGCTTCAGCATGAAACAAAATGCAAAGAGCTCAAAATGAGTCAGCTGGGACCCGCTGACTCATTTTGAGCTCTTTGTATTTTGTTT
>DGXM01000080.1 GCA_002396325.1 Treponema sp. UBA4232 | reverse complement strand
TGCGTCGAGTGTTGGTGATTGAAAAAGCCTGTGCAAATCCGTCAACAAAATATGCAATGGAGTTTATAAGAAAAAATGGGTGATGATTTAATCATTAGAGATGTTCGGCTTGAAGATGCCGTGAGGCTTGTGGAGATTTATTCTTATTACGTGACGGATACCGCGGTTTCGTTTGAGTACAAAGTTCCGACTGTGGAGGAATTCAAAGAGCGGATAAAAAAGACAACGGAAAAATATCCGTATCTGGTATGCGTCAAGAATGAGAGGATTGCGGGCTATGTCTATGCAGGAGCTTATAGTTCCAGAGAAGCATACGACTGGACTGTGACCACATCAATTTATGTTGACAAGGATTACCGCCGGCAGGGAATAGGTTCATCACTTTACAGTGCGCTGGAAAAAAGGCTCCGTGCGCAGGGGATTGTGAACGCGCTTGCAGGAGTGGCATATTGTGAAAAGGAAGATGAGTATCTTACGCATGACAGTTATAAATTTCATAAAATTGCCGGCTACGAAAAAGTTGCGGATTTGAAAGCAGTCGGAAAAAAATTCAACCGATGGTATGATTTGTTGTGGATGCAAAAAAGATTGTAGGATGAATCGAAGTGACTCTTGTACCGGTTCCTGTTCCGCGTTGCATAATGACTTTGAGAAGGGCTTCGGAAGATGTCGTGCAGAGAATGAACTGACGGTTTCCGTTTTCTTGCAATGCTTGAATTTTTGTTGTGCAAAAAACACGGAAACCGGCAGCTGTGGTTTGACTTCTTTCTCCTATTTTTCCACCGTCCACACTTTTCCGTTGCTTCGACCGAAGATTTCGGGCTCGTACATACATTCGGCCAAAGTGGCAGGAGTTTCGTAGGTTCCGTCTCTCTGGGCGCGGAAGGTGAACTCAAAACTCTGGCTTCCGATTGGAATGTAGTCCCAGAAGCAGCGGATTTCTGCGTCGTAGATGTCCTGGTGGCTCATTCTCCAGCGCGGAATCCACCAGCGGTTTGAGGATACCTTTTCTTCTTTTGCGGAAGGAACAGTTGCGGTGGTCTGGAATGCAGGATTCAGGATTTCACATCCGGCTGGAACCGGGGCACGGACTGCGACGAATGTGCGTTCCTTGGTTGAAGTGACGTAGACTTTTTCGCGGTAGATTGTTCCGCTCTTCAATTTGCTGCCGTCAACTTTTTCTCCGGTGCGGGCATCGGTTATTTCGACATATACACAAAGTCCCTCATCCCTTGCCTTTTGTTCAGCGGCCGGAAGCGCATAGGTCATGCCTGCGGTGTAGAAAAGTTTTCCTGTTCCGCTCTTCGTGATTTCAAGCGGCACCTCTTTTTCAAGAGGCACATCGAGTTTTGTCCATTCCGCATTGAACTTTTCGTCCCTTGCTTTTGTGTTCGCATCCATTTCTCCGAAGCGGAAATTCTCTTCAACAGGCATGGCTCCTGCACCTTCGAATTTTCCGGAAAGAATTTTCTTTCCATTAAGAAGGACCTCTGCCGTGAGGTTTGTATCCTGAAGCTTATTGTCGCGGATGTATGTGTCAAGAGCAATCAGCACACGGCTTGTGCTTGCAGTTGAATGCCAGCGTCCGCTTCCTTTTTCAAGTTCCAGAAGCTGCCACACAAGATGTCCGTTGTAAATGTCGTCTGCATCAGCTTTTGTAAAGAGATGCAGTGCAAGGGCATAGCGCTCGGGGTTTGAATTGTAGAAGTACCATCCTGCAAACGGAGCAGAATCCTGAAAAGACGCACCCCGTGTTGTGAGTGCCATGAGGTTCTTGATTTTCTTTACTGCAAGAGAGACATTTGCTTTGTCACCCATTTCGTAAGCGGCAAGTCCTGCAAACGCGTATTCTGACACACCGGTGTCTTTTTCAAGAATCGTCTTTATATCTGCGGAAGAGATTTTTTCTCCCATGCGGGTCAGAACGTAGTAGCTGTATGCCTTTGGATACCACCAGCCTTTTTCGTCAAGTTTCTTCAATTCGGAGCGGATGTAAGAGACAAGTTTTTTCTCGCTCAGCTTTGAGGGCATTTTGATTCCATGCTCTTTTGAAAGTGCGATGATTTCGGCAATGCGGAGGCTCACTGCAAAACTGCTCTCTTCTCCGTCGGGCCAGTACGGGAAACCTCCGTCAGACTTTTGAACGTCAGCCCAGGAAGAGATTTCCTTTTCAACAACTGCGCGCGGGTCCGCAACTTCGCTCTGCAATCCGAAGACTGAAATGTAATCTCCGAATGCAACAAGCGGCATCACTGCGGAAGACCTCTGCTCAAGACAGCCGTACGGGTAGCGGAACACATAGTCCACAGCACTGCGCAATGCACCAAGGCGGGTTGCGTCAAGCTGAATGTAGAATGCACCGCGGCCGTCATCGTTTCCTGAGGGGAAGATTATTTTTTCATTCGCGCCGTTTTCATCAGCGTCAATTTGTCCGACTGTGGTTACGCTTTCGTAGATGTACGGCTTTTCAATTTCAAGTCCCTTGTAAATTACTTCGTTCACCGAGGAAGACTTTACCTTGAATGAAAGTGTGATCCATCCCTGGCTCTGCGCATCGATTCTGAACATGAGTGTGGTGGTGTCGCCGGATTTTACGATGATTGATTTTTTCGCAGCTCCCGACACAGAGGCTTTTCCTGGAATGCGTACTATGTCACCGGCCCCGGCTTTGTAACCTGTTTTTTCAAGACCGCTCAAAACTTCAAATTCAACGGTAACATTTTCGTCCTTGTCACCGATGTTTGTAATCACCACACCGGCTTCTCCGTTGTCGCCCGGACGGAGGATTCTTGTTTCCACATCGCGCACGGAAATCGGATTTGCAACAGTGAGGGGGCTTTCACCGTAAGCGTAATCGTTTTCTTTTACACCGATGACAGTCACAACATATTCGGTTAGTGAATCGGGCAGTTTGAATTCGGCCGAGACTTTTCCGTCTGCACCGGTGGTAAGGGTGGGAAGGAATACTGCTGTCGCGCGGAAATCCTTGCGCACCTGGACACTGCCTTCTTCGCCTGAACCTGAATCTTCGTCTGCTGCCTCAGCCTCGCATGCCTCCTCCATCACCATCATGTCATCCATTACACCCAATGCTCCAGTGGGGGCGGCCTCTGCCGACTTCATCATCACAGCGGATGAGTTTCTAGTGTAGTAAAGCATTTCCCGCTCTTTTGCGCTCAGAGTGTAAGTGCCGTAAGTTACCGGATCAACGATACTGTCGAATGAATTTGAATTGCTTGCTCTGTCGTTAAAGAGACTGCTGTTCCAGAACGTGTTCATAGGGTCGCCTGCGTGGTAGCCGATTAAATCGAGTACTCCGCGGTCAACGGCCATCAGCGTGATTTCCGCATTGGAAACCGGCTTTCCGTTTTTGGTTGCAGTAAGATTGACCTTCGCATCGTCTCCGGGAAGATATGATTTTTTGTCGAGCTGAACATCGATGTCGAATCTGCGGCTTTTTGTGCTTACGTTCAGAACTGTTCTTGCAAAAATGTGGCGCGGTTTGTGTTCGTCACGTGTGTCGTAATCTGCCGGCGGCTCTGCATTCCGTGTGGTGTACGAGGAGACCGAGACATAAATTACAGGAACGTGCCAGTCTTCAATCGGAATGTCGATTGCGGCTCCTGTTTTTTCCACTTCGATTATTTTCTCGCTGATGATTCCCTCGCGCTCAAGTGTCATAAGGTAGCGGCCCTTTTCAATCGGGGACTCAAGCGCGATGTGTGCGGTTTCTCCCACTTCGTACTCGTTCTTGTCGTTCATCAGATTTATCTGGATTTCATCCCCGTTTCTTCTATACAAATCAGAGCCGGTCACGTAGAAAGTCCGCTCGGTGAGAACTGTGCGTCCCTGTGCGTCGGTGGTCTCAAGATGCAGCTGGTATGATCCGCCTTCTTTCGGCGTCACTGTGAGGTTTCCGTCCTTTGCGTCGATTTTTCCTTCGGCCTCAACCACGGTCTTCGGAACCCATTCGCTGTATTCCCATCCGTATTCGTCAACCTCAATCTGCTCTTCCCATGTTTCGCGCGTGAGTGACCATGAGATTTTTTTGTCCTTTCCAATCAGAACCGCTTCCGGGGAATTTCCTTCCGGGGTTGCAAGAAGATAATTGAACGTGAGCTTTTCGCCCTTTTTGGGAAAGCCCTTTATGTTCTGCACACCGCTGAGTCCGATGTAGAAACTTGCCGGGTGAACGATTGTGCCTGCCCTGACAGCAATCATCTGGTTTCCTGCGTCAGTCACCTGTGCTTCCAAGTGATAGGTGTACGGTGTTCCTTTTTTCGGTTCGCTTCCGCTTGCAACGGAAAGGTGGGCTGTTCCTTCTGCTGAAAGATTCTGAGAGCTGCTTTCATGGAAGTCATCGTATTCTTCTTCGATTACGTCTTCGTCAAAAACGGCGTAACGGTATTTTACGGGACTGTATAATGACGGACCGAATTCATAGCCTGCGAATTTTTCTCCGCTTGGTGTAAAGCTTGTGGGATAGCGTGACCAGTCTGCATGGACGCTGCCCCCTGCAAGTGAGCCTCCGCCCAGATAAGAGGCACTGACCTTCGCACTCACGGAATCACCCCGGTAGTAGACCATCGGAGTGATTTCACCCGATGCCTGGAAACGCAGACGCTCAAAGAACTGCACATTGACCGATTGCTGGCTTTGGAAACCTGATCCGTCGGTCCTTCTGTACGTGAGCATGTAGGTTCCCGGCCTCAAGTCCTCGGGCAGTTTCCATTCTGCTGATGCCGTTCCCTGTGCGGTCATGCTGCCGTTGAATGTCCCGTAGACCTTTGCATCGTTCCGCCAGTAGTTTGAATCCTTGATTTTGATTTCGTAAGGTCCTGTGTATGTTGAATATTTTCCCAGTATGAGCGTACGGTCGATGATTTTAAAACTCGCGGTTTCTCCCGGACGGTACAGTCCTCTGTCGCTGAAAATATGTGTGACGTTCTGTCCTTTTTTTATGTCTTCCGGCTTTATAGACCTTTTTGAACCGGCTGAATAAATTTCACCGTTTTCAATCGTCGCGGCCGTGAACGGAGTGTCGCCCCACCATCCTCTAAGACTCATCACAATGCGGTCGTCTTTTGTGGTTGCGTCGATATAGCGGATAATTCCCAACTTGGTTGGCGAGTCGAAGCGTAGGACTGCCATTCCGTTTTCGTCTGTTTTCGCCGTGGCCAAAGTGGTGCCCGTTTTTTTGAGCATTGAATACTGTGCGTCATTTTGTTCGCTCACTGAACGGACTGCTATGTCTGCATTTGCAACAGGCTCCCCTGTGGACATCTTCGTGACAAGAACCACGGTTTCATTCCATGCACTGTGCACGCTTAGGGCAAGGTCTGTGACGAGTATGAATGAAGATGATTTCACTTCTCGGCCGTATTTTGAATTTCCATAGCCTTTGAAGTAAGCTGTGCTTTCAAGCTTTACTGCTCCACGGTATTCTCCGTCGGTTTTTTCAAGAAAATCCTTCAAGTCGATGGTCTGAATCACGCGGCGGTTTTTGGTTTCGTCCGTGGTTTTGAATGTGAATGTTTTTGCTCCGGGAAGTTTGAATGAATCGGTTGCACCGCAGATCGGCGTGATTGTGTAAGTCGATTCCTTTTCGACATTCTGGAATTCAAATGCGCGTTTGGGTTCAAACTGACTTTCCAGAATCGCAAAATTTCCATCGCGGAAATTCACGAAGCTGTCTGCATCCGGCACGATAATCTGCTCGGAAATCTTTTCCGCATAAGTCTGCTCGTAAACATCGGAGACTGCTCCGCCTTTGAGTGAAACCGTGTATGTGTCGTTGAACGTTACCGGAAGGTCGCGGATGAAGATTGTGTTTCCGTGAAGCTCCAGATGCGAAATGTCCACATCCATTTCAGGCGAGAATGTGAGCGCATCGAAAATCTGTTTTTCCGTTCCGGATTTTATCTGGTGGTTGAACGAGACTGCAAGGCTTGAGGTTCCGTTTACTGAAAGGAACTGCATGGGGCGCAGGGTGTGGAATGTGCGGTTCTGCTCCTTTGATGTGGGCCAGCAGTCTGTGTCGGGAACGGCTCCATTCTTGAGTGTGATTTTTATTTCCTTGTCGCGCGGGAACTGTTCGCCGAATTTAAGGAGGATTGATTTTTCGTCTATGGCGCTTGCCTTGTATGAATAGCTTTTTCCGTCGCTGTCGTTTACCGCAAGAAATTTTGTCACGACGGAAGGATTCACTTTGTTGCTGAAAGTCACTGCAAGGTCGGTGGCGTATTCGGGCGGGATGTCGTTGGGATTCAGATGGATTTTCTTTTCCTTGCGGGCTGTGTAGCCGGGCTCAACCGAACGAAGCTGCAGTTCCTCGGTGTGGAATGTGAAGCAGACCGGGCCTGAAATCTCCGTGCCGTTGACCGACTTCAGCGAGGGGTTCACGGTGACGGCATACTCCTTCTGCGGAATGAGTGCGTCGCTTGTGTCAAAGCTCAAAAGACTCGTGCCGTACCAGCGGAACACTCCGTTAAGTTTTGGCACAATCGTCACCACATCGCTTTGAGCTGCAGGCTCGCCGAGCTTTGAAAGCGGAACGACCGGTTCGGAGAATTGTATTTGTATGGAAGGAAAACTCACCGAAGAAGGAACCTCTTCGTTCGGGGAAACCGAGGCAACGTAAAAATCCGTCGCACCTTCACCTCCGCCTTTTCCAATCAGGGATTTATCCACGGCAATCGATTTCGATGAGGAAACAGAACTGTCCTTTGTTGAATTGCATGAAGTGAAAACAGCGGCTGTCATCATTGCCACCGCCAGAAGAGAAAATCTAATTGTACCCATAACATCCTCGATTCAAACATGGTTTATATACAACAGCGCATCCTTAAAAACTGATGTTTTTAGAGACTCCCGGTAAAGTATACATTTTAAACCGAATTGTGGCTACGGGGTTACACTCAGGGGCTCAGCATCAGTTCTGCTATTAGC
>DGXM01000010.1:4842-5700 GCA_002396325.1 Treponema sp. UBA4232 | reverse complement strand
TTCAGCATGACGGGATTCAATGGATGGGGAAATAAATTCAGGATAACAATATTTTTGGACAGCCCCTTGATGTTTTGCTGACTCATTTTGAACTCTTTGCATCTTGTTTCATGCTGAAGCCCTGTGCCCCCAACTGTCTTCTATTGCATAAAACGGCAATTTAGTATAGACTTCAAGAAATCTTCCATACTAGGAGCATGTGATGTCCACACCTATCGAAAATTATTTGAAATCCTGCGGCAACAAACCGAACCCGGCCATGATTGCATATGTGGCGAATCTTCAGCAGGTAGCAGCCGTCGGTCCTGATATTGCTGCAAGCATTGTCAACGAACTCGAAAACCAGAGAAGCCACTTGAAACTCGTTGCAAGTGAAAACTACTGCTCACTCAATGTACAGGCTGCCATGGGAAATCTCCTCACCGACAAATATGCCGAAGGATACCCCGAGCACCGTTACTACGGCGGATGCGTAAACATCGATGCAGTTGAAAACACAGCGGCCCGTGAAGCAGAAAAACTCTTCGGTGCAGAATATGCCTACGTACAGCCCCACTCAGGAGCCGACACAAACCTCGTTGCCTACTGGGCAATTCTTTCAAAGAAAATCGAAACACCCACACTCGAGGAACTCGGAGTAAAAAGCCTTGCAGAACTCACAGACGAACAATTCGATATGCTCAGAAAAAGATTCGGCAATCAGAAACTCATGGGACTCGACTACAGCTGCGGAGGCCACCTTACCCACGGCTACAGAATGAATGTTTCAGCCCGTATGTTCGAAAGCCATCCCTACGGTGTCGACAAAGAAACAGGACTCCTTGACTACGACGCAATCGAAAAGCAGGCCATGGAAGT
>DGXM01000010.1:0-4722 GCA_002396325.1 Treponema sp. UBA4232 | reverse complement strand
TTCCGCCGCTTCCGTGAAATTGCAGACAAATGCGGAGCCGTACTGATGGTGGATATGGCACACTTTGCAGGACTCGTTGCAGGAAAAGTCTTCACCGATGACTACGACCCCGTCAAATGGGCAGATGTCGTGACCACCACAACACACAAGACTCTCCGCGGTCCCCGTGGAGCAATCATCCTCTGCAAAAAGGAATTCGCAGACTACGTGAACAAAGGATGCCCCATGGTTTTGGGAGGCCCCCTCGGACACGTTATGGCAGCAAAAGCCATCGCATTCAAGGAAGCAAACACACCGGCGTATCAGGAATGGGCTCACAACGTTGTGAAAAACGCACAGACACTTGCCGCTGAATGTATGAGGCTCGGCATGAAGCTCCAGACCGGCGGAACAGAAAACCATCTTATGCTCATCGATGTAACCACATACGGACTCACCGGAAAACAGGCGGAAGCAGCACTCTTCAAATGCGGAGTCACAGCCAACGCCAACGCACTCCCCTACGACAAAAACGGCGCATGGTGGACAAGTGGAATCCGCGTTGGAACTCCGGGACTCACAACCCTCGGCATGGATGAAAACGACATGAAGGAAGTTGCCGCAATCATCGACCTTGTTCTCAAGGGAACAAAGCCCGGTCTCACAAAAGAAGGAAAGCCCGCAAAGGGAAAAATCGACCTCAACCCCGAAACAGAGGCACAGGCCAGAAAGAGAGTTCAGGCACTTCTTGACGCCCACGTTCTTTACCCCGAACTGGACCTCGATTTCCTGAAAAAGGAATTCGTAAAATAAAATCCGTTTGAATCAAGCAAACGAAAGCGGTCTGGCACTTAAGTCAGGCCGTTTTTTTTCTCAACTGGGGCACAACTTCTGCAAGCAGGATTGAAGAAAAAATCAGCGTGCAGCCAACGGCGGCTCTTGGTGAAATTTTTTCGTGCAAAAAGATTACGGAACTGGCCATTCCAAACACAGCCTCAAGCGAAAGAAAAAGAGAGGCCAAAGCAGGAGGCACATATTTCAATCCCACATTCTGAAGCACGAATGCAACAAGCGAAGCAAATATTCCAAGGAAAAGCATTGAAAAAACAACCCGTAAACTTTGAAGGGCCGCAAACGGAAATGCTCCATCGTAAAAAGGCGCAATGCACCATCCCAAAACAGCGGCCACCCCAAACTGAATCACCGTCAAGACGAGAGCATCTTCACCTTCATTGCACCTGGACATATACAAAATATGAAGGGCATAAAAAACTCCGCACACCAAAGTCAGAATGTCTCCCAGATTCATTGAAAAAAGAGATTCTCCGTTTCCAAGCGAAATAAGCCCAATTCCTGAAAGACAGAGCAAGGCGGCCAGAGCCACATGCCATCCCGGCTTTTTACCAAAAAGAGGCCATCCCAAAAGAGGAACCAGAACAACATAGATTGTTGTGAGAAAAGCGTTTTTACCGGCAGTCGTATACTTGCATCCCACCGTCTGAAAAAAATACGCCAGAAAAAGAAAGACCCCCAGCACGGCACCTCGACGCAAAGACTTCAAATTGATTCCGCGTAATCTCCCTGCACAGAAAACCGAAAGCAGCACAAAGGCGATTGTATAACGGAAAGCAATCATCCAAACCGGACCTATGGAATCCAGACTGTCTTTTACAACCACAAAAGAAAATCCCCAAATCAAGGGAGCCGCAATCAGACCGATGCTTGAAAGAAAAGTCACATTCTTGTTTGTCTTATTCATAAAAATCATTATGATGAATTTCCGCAAACATTTCAAGCACATATATACCGAACGGTATACAAAACAAAGATAAAAAGAAAGACCCGAGAAATCCTTAAGTGGAAATCCCGGGCCTTATCCGTTGAAAAATCAACTCATGCTATTTGACATGAACCTTTTCAAGCTTCCAGATGTCGCGCACGTAATCCTCGATTGTGCGGTCGCTTGAGAACTTTCCGCTGTTTGCAATGTTCATCAATGCCATCTGGGCCCAGTGCTTTTTGTCCGAATATGCGGCGGCGATTTTTTCCTGAGCCTGAACGTAAGCATCAAAATCAGCAAGCAGGAAATACACATCGGGACGCTGACCTTCAACACCGTACACCAGAGAATCATGGAGTTCCTTGAACAGAAGGCCTGTCTTGTCGTAAGTCTTTCCGTCAACAAGCTGCTCAAGAATTTCTGCAAGGCGCGGATTACGGTCAAGATATTTCTGTGGATTGTAGCTGTGCTCGCTGTTGATTTTGATAATCTCGTCTGCGGTGAGTCCGAAAATCACTGCATTATCCTTTCCGGCGGCATCAACAATCTCAATGTTTGCTCCGTCGAGGGTTCCCAGCGTCACGGCACCGTTCATCATAAACTTCATGTTGGAAGTACCGGAAGCCTCGTATCCTGCGGTGGAAATCTGCTCGGAAACATCGCTTGCAGGAATAATCTTTTCAGCAAGAGACACGCGGTAGTTTTCCACGAACACGACATTCAGCTTTCCACGAACACGGCGGTCACTGACAATCTTTTCTGCCACAGTATTGATGAGTTTGATTATGCTCTTTGCGCGGCGGTAACCGGAAGCAGCCTTCGCACCGAAGATAAAAGTACGTGCCGGCGGATTGAAATTCGGATCCTCCACAATGCGGTTGTAAAGATACATAATATGGAAGATGTTCAAAAGCTGTCTCTTGTACTCGTGAAGACGTTTAACCTGGGTATCGAAAATTGTCTCTGAATCAATCAGAACATTCTGACTGTGCTTCAGATAATCGGCAAGCTTGTCTTTGTTGTGCTGCTTGATTTCCATGAGTTTTGTCAGAGAGGCATCGTCATTCACGAACTTCTCAAGCCCCTTGAGTTTGGTCAAATCAGTTTCCCAGCCGTGACCGATTCTTTCAGTAATGAATTCGGCAAGCTCAGGGTTTGAACTCAAAAGCCATCTGCGCTGCGTGACTCCGTTTGTCTTGTTGTTGAACTTCTGAGGATAAAGCGTGTACCAGTCCTTGAGTTCCTGTTCCTTCAAAAGTTTTGTGTGCAATTCAGCAACACCGTTAACACTGAATCCCGCGTGGATTGCAAGCCATGCCATGTAAACCTTTCCGTCGTGGATGATTGCCATGTGGTTCTGCTTTGAATAATCATTCGGGAATTTCGCACGGAGCTCAATCATAAAGCGGCGGTTGATTTCCTCGACAATCTGGTAGATACGGGGAAGCAGATTCTTGAAAGTTTCGATAGGCCACTTTTCCAGCGCCTCCGCAAGAATGGTATGGTTCGTGTATGCAAAAGTCTTCTGCACAACACTCCATGCATCATTCCAACCCACGTTGTATTCATCCATAAAAATGCGCATCAACTCTGGGATTGCAACAACCGGGTGTGTATCGTTCAACTGAATCACGTGATAATCCGGGAACTTTGAAAAATCAGTGCCTACTTTGTTCACGAACTGATGAACCAAATCCTGCAATGAAGCTGATGTGAAGAAATACTGCTGGCGGAGACGAAGCTCCTTTCCCATCGGACCGTTGTCGTTGGGGTAAAGAACACGGCTGATGTTTTCGGCATTATTCTGTTTTTCCACGGCACGGTTGTACTGCATGTCATTGAAAAGCTGAAGATCAAATCCATTGGGACTTGAAGCCTGCCACAAACGCAATGTGTTCACGGTATTGTTTCCGAATCCAACCACTGGCATATCGTAAGGAGTCGCTGTAATTTCCTCTGCGTTCTCAATGTAAAAGCGGTCCTGTCCGTCGGGAGTCTTTCCATATTTGATCTGTCCTCCGAATTTCACGGTAACAGCCAAATCGCTTCTCTTCACTTCCCAGGGATCACGGTGCTTGAGCCAGTTGTCGGGGAATTCCACCTGCTCTCCGTCAATAATGTGCTGCTCGAACATTCCGTATTCATAGCGTATTCCGTATCCGTTTCCCGGATACTCCAATGTGGCAAGAGAATCAAGGAAACAAGCTGCAAGACGGCCGAGACCTCCGTTGCCGAGACCTGCATCCGGCTCTTCGTCCTCAACAAGATCATATTCCAAATCAAGACCCTTGAGCACTTCAATCACTTTGTCTTTGATTCCCGCGTTGATCAGGTTGTTGCTCAATGCACGGCCCATAAGAAATTCCGCACTCAGATAATAAAGCTGCTTCGTGGGTTTTGCGTCATACTCGCGTCGTGTCTCCATCCAGTTGGGCATAATGATTTCGAGCGCAGATGCACTGACAGCATCAAACAGGTCATGCTTGTTGGCCTGCGTAATGTCTTTACCATATTGGCGTCTCAAGCGGCCTTCAAGATTCGTTTTGAACTTTTCAGCATCAAATTCCATTTCGTTCCTCCTTTAAGAACGCGCGGGATTCCCCAGTCAGAATTCCCAGCTATTTGGCAATCAATATAATTAGCGAGCTCGCAGGAATCACATACCGTCCCTGCGCCCGTAGCTGCTCTAATTGTCCTTCAGGCACCAGTGCATCGTCCGCATCGATTGATGTGTCTGCCACGCGGTACCATTTTCTTCCGTCGCTCAACGTCGGCAGAGTCACCAAGACATCGGCACGATCAGTATTTGCGGCAATATAAAAATCCGAATCAGGATTTCCGTCGTCATTCAGGCAGTCCCGGCCGTAAAGCGTAAAGGCAAGAAAGCGGGAAATTTTGTTCCAGTCAGGATTGCTGCCGTCGGTGTCATACCACTGAATGTCGGTGGTGCCCTTGAAGAAGTT
>DGXM01000089.1:8389-24754 GCA_002396325.1 Treponema sp. UBA4232 | reverse complement strand
CATCCGGGAAATAGATTGAGTCCCTGACGAAAACAGTCGCATTATCAGCTGTCTGGAATAAATGCTTCACCTTGTATGTGGCAGGTCCGGGTTCCCACACGGCATAGAGTGTCGTGTCGCTCATAAACGTGACTTGTGCTCCGTCTGCATAGGCGGCCGTTGTTCCTCCATTTGTTTCCGCCCATCCGAGGAATGTGTATCCCGTGTATGACGGTTGTACCTCTGTTTTGGGTATTAGGGATGCCGGAGTTCCCTTTGGCACGGTCTGAGAGCTTGTTCCTGAGATTGTTCCGCTTCCTCCCGCGTATGAGCCTCCGTTGAATGTGATTGTGACAGGGGCAATCTTCACGTTGTAGAATTTGTGCTCGCTTTCCACATATCCCGGACGCACAGCCCAGACTTCCACTTTCCATATTCCATCCGTTTTGTAGAATGTGCTCCCCGCGCCGTTGAACTGGTCTTCCGAAACTGCACTCCCGTGTGAATCATAGACTATGTACTGTGTGGTCGTGCCGCTTGTGTCAAGTGTGTGTCCCGCACTGTCCATTTCTGGAGCCTTTAAAAGCAGTCTTCCACCGCCGCTTTCCTCCTGAAGGATTCCGTTCATAAATCCTGCTTCGGCGGCATCTGCACTTGTGAGAGGTACTGCGGGGAAAGGATTGTCGTAAAGGACTGGCGGCAGAATACGTGTTGAATTCGAAGAGACCGAAGTTTGCGCGGAAAGTCCTGAGGTGTCTGCAATGCTTATGTTGAATACAGTGTTTTCCGTAGAGACGTTTATACCTGTGGAATAGAAGATTGCACGCGGATTCGTTTCGTCGAATGTTATATCGAAACCGTTTGAAGGGGATGTGAGCGGGCCGGGAGATGACACGGAGAAAGATGAGTCACCGGGGCAAAGTCTTCCTGAAATCACTTGAAGGGTGTAGGATATTCCGTTTACAGTGAGTGTTCCGCCCTGAAGATCCTGATGAATTCCTGTGTGGTCGGGCATAACCATGCAGAGCACGTATTTCCCGTTGAAAACCTTGACAATCACGTTGGAGATGGGGGGGGGGTACAGAGTTGCACTTCAGCTTCAGATCCTCATATATTCCGAAGTCCGCCATCGAGACGGGGTGCTTCAGGCTGATTGAAGGGCTTATGTCGATTCCGCCTTCCACCTGACGCAGAAAGGATGCCGTATAGGTGAGACGGAAGATTGTCGCGTCCTCCAGCTGGCTGAGCTGCACGTTCGAAGCGGAAATCCTTGCCTGTGCCGCGTCAGGAAGATTCCAGCTGTACGTGGTTCCCTCGGTGAATTCAAAGTGCCGTGGATTGCGGAGGTAGAGGATTGCGACATGATCCTGTCCGGAAGGAATGCACATGTTTCCGTCGGCATCCATCACACGGTCATCAGGCTCAAGCTTGAAATCCATGATTTCGGCGGTGCTGGTCATTCGGTCAAAATATCCGCGAACCTCGTTTCCGGCCATATCGCAGGAGAAAAAAAAGGCGGCCGACAGAAAAGCGTTCACAAGCAGAAAAAGCGAGGAAAAAGCGGGGCGTCTGTTTTTCACAAAAAATCTCTCCATAAACAACTCCCTTAATTGCAGAGTGATCACAAGACGAAAACACTACCTTTTATTATAACACAGCATGGTAATTTTGAAAAGTCCGCTGTCCGTCATGCAAAACGAAACTCTGTCATGCCAAGCGAAACTCTGTCATGCAGACGAAACTCCGTCATGCTGAACTCGATTCAGCATCTCTTGTACAGGAGAGATCCCGAATCAAGTTCGGGATGACGGTGGTGACAGGCCGGGATGACAGCGGAATGTCATGCAAAACGAAGCTCTGTCATGCTGAACTTGTTTCAGCATCTCTTGTACAGGGGAGATCCCGAATCAAGTTCGGGATGACGGTGGTGGTTGGCCGGTATGACAGCGGAATGTCATGCCAAGCGAAGCTGTGTCATGCTGAACTTGATTCAGCATCTCTTGCACAGGGGAGATCCCGAATCAAGTTCGGGATGACACTTTGAATGACGCTGTGCAATGAACATATCGTACAGCCCCATGACATAAAAAATGATTTCCATGCCGTCATCTTGAATTTCACTTCGATTATGTGCTAAGATGTCGCACGGAGGCCACTATGGCAGATTTGGATTACGACTCAAACAAAACTTTTGCGGCTGCGGTCGAACGCAGTAATAAAATAGAAGAAGATATTGTGAAAAATCCCGGGAATTACAGGGTGCTTACAGGCGACAGACCCACCGGAAGGCTTCACATAGGTCATTATTTCGGTTCACTCCAGAACAGGGTGCGGCTTTCAAAGATGGGTGTTCCCACGATGATTCTTATTGCCGACTACCAGGTGCTCACCGATCATGACGCTTTTCAGGAAATCAGCCAGAACACCAAGCAGCTTGTGATTGACTATCTCGCATCCGGCATCGAACCCGGCGAGAATGTGATTATTTATCCGCACAGCTATGTTCCCGAGGCAAATCAGCTTATGCTTCCCTTCCTTACACTCGTCACGAATGCCGAACTTGAGAGGAATCCCACCGTCAAGGAAGAGATTCAGAGCGGGCTTGCGAACGGCAAGATGAAGAGCGTGAATGCAGGTATGTTCACTTATCCGATTCATCAGGCCTGCGACATTCTTTTCTGCAAGGGAAACGTGGTACCGGTGGGAAAGGATCAACTTCCACATCTTGAGCTCACAAGAACGATTGCCCGCCGCTTCAACGAAAAATTCTGCAGGGGCAGGGATCCGATTTTCCCCGAGCCTCAGGCGCTTCTTTCAAAGACACCGAGCATTCTGGGTCTTGACGGAAGCCAGAAGATGAGCAAGAGCCGTGGAAATGCCATCATGCTTTCAGCCACAGAGGATGAGACCGCAAAGCTGATTAAAAAAGCAAAGACTGACGGGGAAAGGCGCATTACCTGGGATCCCGAAAACAGACCCGAGGTTGCAAATCTTCTTAGCCTCATTTCACTCTGCACAGGAGAGGCTCCCGAAGCAATTGCCGAAAGAATCGGGGAAGGCGGCGGCGGAATGTTGAAAAACACTCTTACCGAAGCACTCAACGAAAAGCTCCGCCCTTTACGCGAAAAGAGGGCTCAGCTTGAAAAGGATCCCGAATACATAAGGAAGGTTCTTGCCGATGGTGCCTCCAGGGCACGCGAAATTGCAGTGAACACTTTGAATGAAGTGCGGGAAGCAATGAATATGGTTATTTAATCCGGTGACTGCCGGTTATAATACAGGAGGTTTTATTATGAAAAAGAGTATTTTTGCAGTTCTGTCCGTTGTGACCATGGCTGTTTTGGTTTCCTGCGCATCAACAGGAAGCTCGGCATCTTCACTTGAAGGCGAGGCTCCTTTCAGTGGATGGAAATACGGCACCGTGACAGACGGCAATGGAGTGAAGATTTGGGAAAACAGTGTTCTGAATCTCGGTACAACCGTGCCTGCTGAAAACGCTGTTGTTGCAAACCGCAAGGCTCTTTCCAGCATGGAAAATTCAGACACAAAGGTCGATATGATGATTGTTGTAAACGATGCCTCGGCTCTTACACAGTCTGTTTCCGTAGCAGACCTTGGTTCCTCGTATCTTTACATCGATGATGATCAGATGACAGACAATTATATGAACAACAAGGCCTTCATTGATGCAATTGAAGGAAACTATATCAGCAATCTTGAGTCCCAGGGATTAGAGGTAAAGAATGCCGGTGTCACCACGGTTAATTTCCTTGACCGGAATGTAAAGGCATTCTACTTTGACTTCAATGTCGAAGATACGGAACTACATTCCTACATCGTAGTAAGAAAGTCGGGACGTTTCCTTGTGCAGCTTACAATCGGCGGCACTTCAAAGCAGGAAATTCTCAACGCAATCAAAAAATACTACAAGATTGAGGGTTAAAAGTTTTTTCCCATGACCCGGGACATGACCGAGGGGCTTCCCCTCAAGCTGATTCTTTCATTTTCTCTGCCGCTGCTGTTGGGAAATCTTTTTCAGCAGACTTACAACATGGTGGATGCTATGATAGTGGGGCAGGTTCTCGGTTCACAGTCTCTGGCCGCAGTGGGAGCCTCAAGTTCCGTGCAGTTTCTTGTTCTAGGATTCTGCATGGGCACATGCGCAGGATTTGCAATTCCCGTGGCGCAAAGATTCGGTGCACGCAATTACAGCGAGATGAGGCGCTTCATTTTCCTTGGAGCACTCACTTCTGCGGTGATAGGTCTTTCGCTTATGCTTTTGTGCTCCCTCTTGTGTCCGCAGATTCTTCATCTTCTTCACACCCCGGAAGACATTTTTCAAGACGCACGCATCTATCTGCTCATAATCTTTCTGGGCATTCCGTTTTCAATTCTCTACAATATACTTGCCGGCATTTTACGAGCAGTGGGAGACAGCCGCACGCCTTTCATTTTTCTTGTGATTTCCGCACTGCTTAATATCGGCCTTGACCTGCTTTTCATCGTGGTTTTCCACATGGGGGTCTCGGGGGCCGCCGTTGCAACAATCACGTCGCAGGCTTTGAGCGGATTTCTCTGTCTTTACGTGGTGCTTCGGAAATTTGAGATTCTTCATCTCAGGAAGGACGAATGCAAGTGGAATCCCGTGCTTTTCAGACAGTTGATTCTAACGGGTGTTCCTATGGGACTCCAGTATTCAATCACGGCAATCGGAAGCATGATGATGCAGTCGGCAAACAATGCCCTGGGCTCGGTTTATGTATCGGCATTTACAGCGGGCAGCAAGCTGAAGCAGTTTTCGATGTGTCCATTCGATGCCTTTGCCACGGCTGTTACGACTTTCGCAGGGCAGAATTACGGAGCAGGAAAAATCGACCGGGTGAAAAAAGGACTGTGGCAGGGCACTGCAATAGGATGCATTTACGGTGCCGCAATAGGGCTTGTGATGATTTTCTTCGGACGCACTCTTGCAAAACTCTTCGTTCCGGCAAATGACATTGCGGTTCTTGACGGTGCCGGTCAGTACGTGAGATGCATGGGATTTTTCTACTGGGTGCTGGGGTTCCTCAATACAATGCGCATGACCACACAAGGACTCGGTTTTTCCAACAGGGCGGTTTATTCCGGCGTGATGGAACTTCTTGCACGTGCCCTTGTAAGCCTCCTGATTGTGCCTCATTTCGGTTTTCCGGCCATCTGTTTTTCAGATCAGACAGCCTGGATTCTTGCCACCCTCTACATTACGCCCACCTGTCTTTCCTGCATCAAAAAAATCTCCAGGGAAAAGACCTTCGAACCTCCCGCCGGCACGGAAATCACTTTGTTGAAAGATGGGGCCGACCAATAAGTATCGCCATGCCAAATGAGGCTGTGTCATGCCAAGCGAAACCGTGTCATGCCGAACGAGGCTGTGTCATGCCGAACGAAGCCACGTCATGCTGAACGAGGCTCTGTCATGCTGAACTTGATTCAGCATCTCTTGTACAGGGGAGATCCCGAATCAAGTTCGGGATGACGGTAGTGACAGTGTCGGGGTGACAGTGGCGGCAGGTCTGGAATGACACGGGAACTCATGCCAAGCGAAGCTGTGTCATGCCAAGCGAAACCGAGTCATGCAGAACGAGGCCACGTCATGCCGAACGAAGTCATGTCATGCTGAACTTGATTCAGCATCTCTAGTACAGGGGAGATCACGAATCAAGTTCGGGATGACGGTAGTGACAGGCCTGGAATGACGGTAGTGACAGGCCTGGAATGACGGTAGCAGCAGGCATGGAATGACGGTAGTGGTAGATACGGAATGACACAACGCAACGAAAAACTGATTTCCATGTCCTGCCAATTGAGCCTATAGATTAAATTTTCATTTTCTGATACAATACGTTGATTTTAAATTTGGCGGTGTTTTTTTGCCGCAAGAGGATGATATGTACAAAGCAGTTGACCCGAAAGTTGATTTTGCAAAGCAGGAAGAGGGAATCCTGAAATTCTGGGAGGAAAACGACACATTCAAAAAGTCAATATCCCAGAGGGAAGGAGCAGAGGATTATGTATTTTATGACGGACCGCCGTTTGCCACCGGTCTTCCTCATTTCGGACACTTCATTCCATCCACAATCAAGGACATCATTCCGCGCTACCAGACTATGAAGGGAAAGAAGGTTGACCGCCGCTTCGGATGGGACTGTCACGGACTTCCCGTAGAAAACCTGATTGAAAAGGAACTGGGACTCAACTCAAAGCACGAGATTGAGGCTTACGGAGTCGCAAATTTCAACGACAAGTGCCGCGCATCCGTTCTCCGCTACACCGCCGAATGGAGAAAAACAATCACCCGCATGGGCCGCTGGGTTGACTTTGACCGCGACTACAAGACCATGAATCCGGACTTCATGGAGTCAATCTGGTGGGTTGCAAAAACTCTCTGGGACAAGGGTCTTATATATGAAGGAAAATACATCCTCCCGTACTGCCCCAGGTGCTCCACGGTTCTTTCAACGCACGAACTTGCACAGGGCTACAAGGAAGTGCAGGATCCCGCAATCACAATCCGTTTCAAAATCACCCGTGCCCCGGCCGCATTCAGCGACCCCGACATGACAAACGGAAAAACATACTTCCTCGCATGGACCACAACCCCGTGGACTCTTCCTTCAAACGAAGGGCTCTGCATGGGACCCGACATCGACTACGTGAAGATTCTTGACAAGGAGAGCGGAGATTATTACATCCTTGCCGAAAGCCGTCTTTCATCATATTACAAGGACGAAAAGGATTACGAGGTAATCTACAAAAGAAAGGGAGCCGACTTCATCGGAGCAAAATATGAACCGCTTTTCCCGTACTTTGCAAACCTTGCCGTAAATGAAGACGGTTCAGACGGTGCATTCCGCATGTTCAACGCCGACTACGTTTCCACAGAAGACGGAACAGGAATCGTCCATATCGCCCCCGCATTCGGTGAGGACGACTCAAAGGTTTTCCAGGGCACAGGAATTCCCGCAATGGAGCCTATTGATGCCGAGTGTAAGTTTACAGCAGAAGTATCCGACTATCAGGGACGCTTTGTAAAGGAATGTGACAAGGACATCATGGACCGCCTCAAAAAAGAGGGAAAGCTTGTGAAGAGGGAGCAGATAAAGCACCAGTACCCGCACTGCTGGAGGTGCAGCTCACCGCTCATCTACCGCGGAATCGGGAGCTGGTTCGTAAGAGTCGCAGACCACCACGATTCTCTCCTTAAGGCAAACAGCCAGATAAAGTGGCAGCCGGCACACATCAAGGACGGTCGCTTCGGAAAATGGCTGGCGGGGGCGCGTGACTGGGCGATCAGCCGCAACCGTTACTGGGGAAACCCTATTCCAATCTGGAAGTGCGACGAGTGTGGAAAGTCTGTCTGCGTGGGAAGCCGTGAGGAGTTGAAGAATCTTTCAGGAGTTTATCTTGATGATTTGCACAAGCAGTTTGCGGACAAAGTGACATTCAAGTGCTCTTGCTGTGGAAAAGGAACCATGAGACGCATCCCCGAGGTATTCGACTGCTGGTTCGAGTCAGGCTCCATGCCCTATGCTCAGCAGCACTATCCGTTTGAAAACAAGGAATATTTTGAAAGCCACTTCCCGGCGGATTTCATCAGCGAGGGACTTGATCAGACACGCGGTTGGTTCTACACGCTCACCGTTTTGGGAAGCCACATCTTCGACAAGCCTGCGTTCAAAAACTGCATCGTGAACGGACTTGTTCTTGCATCCGACGGAAGAAAGATGTCAAAAAGCCTCAGGAACTATACAGACCCGGTTGAGGCAATCAACAAATTCGGTGCCGATGCACTGCGCCTTTTCCTGACACATTCCGCCGTAGTGAAAGCCGACGACCTGCGATATTCCGATGACGGTGTGCGTGAAGTCATAAAGAGCATCATCCTTCCGTTGTGGAACAGCTACAGCTTCTTCGTGCAGTATGCAAACATCGACGGAGTGACTTGTACCGGACACGAGTTCGACGACAAGCTTCCCTCAAATCCTCTTGACCGCTGGATTCTCTCCGTGGCACAGAAGATGGTGAAGGATGTTACAGCCGCCCTCGACGACTACGATCTTTCTGCTGCAATCGACCCGTGGCTCAGCTTCATCGACCAGATCAACAACTGGTACATCCGCAGAAACCGCCGCCGTTTCTGGAAGTCAGGCTCTGATTCCGACAAGATGGAGGCATACGGAGCATTGTATTCAGCATTGAAGACATTCACACTCACAGCCGCACCGTTCATTCCGTTCCTCACCGAGACAATGTGGCAGAACTTAAAGACTCCCGAGGACAAGGAATCGGTTCACCTGATGGACTATCCCGTGTACAACGAAAAGTTCCGGGATGAAAAGCTTGAATTCCAGATGGCCAGCGTTCAGAAAGCCGTTTCAATGGGAAGAAGTCTTAGAAATCAGTTCAACATCAAGAACCGTCAGCCTCTTTCGGCAGTTGCTCTTGTCACCCGCGATGCAGAGGAAAAGAAAGTGCTGCAGGAGATGGAGGACACAATCGCAGAGGAACTCAACGTAAAGAAGGTTATCTTCCACGAGAGGGAGGATGAGCTTGTCGAATACAGCGCAAAGGCAAACTTCCGTGTGCTCGGAAAGCAGCTGGGCGGAAAGATGAAGCTTGCAGCCGCGGAAATCGCAAAGCTTTCAAACGACCAGATTGCGGCAATCCTCGACGGACAGGCTCTTTCAATCAGCGTGGACGGACAGGACGTGGACCTTACAAGCGAAAACGTGATTGTCGAGCGCAGGGAAAAAGAGGATCTCAAGGTTGTGAACGAGGGAACACTCACCGTGGGTCTTGAGACAAAAATCACAGACGACTTGAAACGCGAGGGATATGCCCGTGATCTTGTGCGGGGAATTCAAAACAACCGCAAGGAAAGCGGATTCGACATCACCGACAGAATCACTCTTCAGGTGAGCGGAGACGCAGAACTCAAGGAAGCATTCGAGCAGTTCAAGGACTTCATTGCGGGCGAGACGCTGGCCTCAAGTGCACAGTGGTCGGACAGCATTTCAGGCGGATTTAATGCCGATGCCGACGACAAGACATGGACCGCAAAGATAGAGAAGGCATAGAAAGGAGAATGGGAAAATCTTCCGACAAAAGACGGCAGGTACAGGCGTTTATTGCGATTGTATCTTCCGTCCTGTTTTTTGCAGGCTGTACATCCTCAAAAAGGGCATCCATCCCGGAGATTGTGCCGCTTGCCCTGCTTGACGGAGAGTGTTCTCTTTATGTGAGTATACCGGTGTCGGAACACAGGGATTTTGTCTCTGATATGATTTCAAAGACGACAGGTCTTTCATCTTCCGACGCAAAAACAGTCGCGGGAAGAATCACTGCTTTGTATGCAGGAATCGGCCTTGAATCAGACTCCGGTCATCTTGAGATTGCGGCTCCTGGCTCGTATCCCAAGATTATGCTTTCAATTGCTTTCGGCGGCAACAGCGGATGGGAGAAAAAGTCCTACACCGCAGTATCCAGTCAGGAAGCGATTGCGGCAGGATTTCCAAACAAAAGCGACTATTATCTGAACAAATCGGTGCCTTACAAACTTGCCTTTCCAACGGACAAACTGCTTCTTGTCTCTCCCGCGGTATCCCCGATGATCGAAAGGTATGCACGGAGACCTGACGGCTCGGATATGGAATGTGCTTTCTGGATAAACGGACAGAGCGGAAACGACATCCTCTTTTACTCAGGAAAGCCGGGTTTCCTCATTACCGGAATTACAGGCGGAATGGGGGAGAACTGGTTCTCAAAAATTTACGGCAGGATTTCAAAAGTCAAGGACAGCAAAAACGGCGAATCTTATCTTCTTGACTGCACAATGGAAGTACAGAGCGAAAATGCGAAAGTTGCGGACTCAATCCATAAACTTCTCACACGCTTCGTGTCACTTCCGATTGCAAGACAGGACGACAAACCCGGTGTTTTTGAAATGCATGACATCCCGATGGATAAAGAAAAGATTATGGAACTGCTCGGCACAGGAGATTAAAATGGGCGACGGAAAAATTGTTTTGAAAGCAGAGGATTTGGACGGTTATCTTACAGCGGAAGACCAGAATGATTTGCAGACTCTCCAGACCATGTACGCAGAAACCATGCAGTCATTCGCACCTGTGAACAAAGACGCCATAATCCGCAGCTTCGACGAGATGGGACACAAGATGCAGGAAATATGCGCAAAGCATCCGAACATCAAAGTGTATTCCTTCGACACCGAAGAGGGAGCCCATGCCGAGGCAAGCCGCGTGATTTCCAAACTCCGCGATGTCCGCACCGACCATTCCGAGTTCATTTATTACACTCAGAGAGCTTACGAAATGCTTTTCCGTCTTGCATACACAGATCAACATTCCGACAAAAAGAACCACATCATTGTAAAGACTCCTGTTGACAATCCCGTGCAGAATTACGCAGTCCACAAAATTCCCGACATAGACCACAAGATTGAGGATTCCGTGATGTGCGTCATGCTCCGCGGTGCACTTCTTCCTTCAATGATTATGTCAAAGGAAATTCAAGAATATTCCTCCACAGATTACGTGACGCCGTTCGAGCTTTTCAAAATCAGCCGCGACGACACCAAGCAGGAAAACAATATGCAGTACATCCTGAACCTGAAGAATTCCTTCTTCGATCTTCACGAAATGGATGGAAAGGATTTGATTTTCGCAGACCCGATGAATGCAACCGGAGGTTCGCTTGTCACAGTCGTGAAATATCTTCAAAGTCAGGGAGTGAAACCAAAGAGCATAAAATTCTTCAACGTGATTTCCGCATTGAAAGGAAGTCTCAGAGTCACCCGTGCGCTTGAAAACTGCACCTGCTACACACTCTGGATGGATCCGGTTATGAACGAAAAAGCCTACATCATGCCGGGGCTTGGGGATGCGGGAGACAGACTCAACGGAAAAGACAGCCACGAGACACCGCGCAACATCATGCAGCTGATTGCTGACTACGGACACAACATCACGGGTTTGTACCGCTCGCAGCTCAGGAAGATTGAACAGACTGTCCTGGGCTCGCTGTGATGGAGAACAATATGAAGAGGCCGCATTTCACAACGCTTGTTTTTTCCTCGGTGCTCGTATTCTGCTCCTCCTGCGCCGGAACACATCTTCCGATACCGGGGGAAAAAGCTGTGATAGAAAGCAACATCGAAAACGAATACCTGAACATTGCGAAGGCCTATGAAAATCTGAAGAATTACACAAAGGCACTTGAGTATTACAATCTTGCGGTAAAGGCAGACAAAAGCGGCAACATCGGCAATTCGGTGGATTACAGCATGGGCCGCTGCTACGCACTTTCCGGTGACTGGAAAAACGCTCTTTCGAAATACAACTCACTTCTTGAAAAGGATCCCGGAAATGTGTCCCTGAAATCCTCTGTGGCTTACATACTCGCAATGAAGGGGGATTTCGAAGAGGCCTGTTCACGTTATGAAGCCCTCGTCTCGGAAAATCCGCAGGACACTTCTCTTTTGAAAAATTATATTTCCGTTCTGATTGCTGCGGAAAAAAATGAAAGGGCGGAGGAGATGATTTTGCTTCTAAAAGAATCATTCCCTGACGACAAAGACATAGAGACAATAGAAAAAAAATTGAAAAAACCCGAAGCCGAAGAAAAAGAAGCTGCTCCGGCAGAAGAGGAAAACAAAAAATAACACAGAGGCATCATTTTTATGAGAGCGACAAGAGCGGTTATTCATTTAGGAAATTTGAAAAGCAATATCAGGGCAATAAAATCATTCACAAAACCCGGAACCAAAATGTGCATTCCTGTAAAGGCTGATGCATACGGACACGGCAGCGTTGAATGTGCAAAGGCGGCCCTCGATGCAGGAACGGATTTTCTTGCAGTTGCCACTGTCGATGAAGGAGTGGAGTTAAGGGAACACGGAATAAAAGCCCCTGTGCTTCTGTTCAGTCTTTGTGCCCCGGAAGAAATCGAAAATGCAGTCTCCAATGAAATAATCCCGTTTGTTTTCGATGGTGAATACATTTCGCTTTTTGCAAAAGAGGCAGAACGTCAGGGAAAGAAAAATTATCCGGTGCATCTTGCTGTGGACACAGGGATGGGAAGAATAGGCTGCCTTCCTGAAGAGGCCCCGTTGATGGCAAAAAAGATTGCAGACTCAGGTCTTTTCCTGCAGGGCACGATGACGCATTTTGCAACCAGCGACTCAAAAACCCCGTCTTCCGTTGAATATACAAAACTCCAGTTCAGCCGTTTCACAAAAGCATTGGAACTGATAACGCAGGCAGGACTAAATCCCGGCATACGGCACTGCGCAAATTCAGCCGCAACGCTAGACCTTCCCGAAACACATCTGGATATGGTGAGGCCCGGAATCATCGTGTACGGCTATGATGCAGACGAAGTAAACTCGGAATATCTTTCAAAAAAAGGCACCCCGATTTCACTTAAACCCGTCATGACGCTTGAAACCGAAGTGAGCGCATTGAGACCGTTTTCAAAAGGAATGTCTGTGGGCTACGGACGCACATGGACTGCGGAGGAAGAAACTGACATTGCGGTTCTCCCCATAGGATACGGAGACGGATTTGTAAGAAGATTTTCAAAGGCGGGAGTCAAGGTTTCCATCAACGGAAAGAATTATCCCATACGCGGAAGAATCTGCATGGATCAGTGCATGGTCGATGTGGGAAAAAACTCCGGCGTGAAAAGATGGGATAAGGCAATTCTCTTCGGATGCAGGGAAGACGGTGCGCTTCAGACCGCTGACGACATAGCCCGCCTTACAGACACCATCTCATACGAAATAACGACAGTTCTCACAAGAAGGGTTCCGCGCCTTTACGTCGACTGATTTTCCAACTCAGTTCCGACTTCAGCGGTATTTTTTCTCCCAGATGTTTTTTGCAAGATTCAGCAGAGAATCCCTGTTGTTCATCGCGGGAGAGTCTGTCACAGTCTCGAAAAGCTCCTTCAAAATAAGTCCCATCGTCTTTCCTGCCGGAATCCCTGTGGCAATGAGGTCGGCTCCGTTTACGGCAAGGTCTTTCAGTCCCAGTGCGGATTTTTCTTCCAGGCATTTTTCAACGCGTTCCCTGAGTTCCGAAAGAAGAAGTCCTGCAGGTGATGACGGAACAAGGGGAGTATTGTGCATACCGTAGATGTCGGCCATTCGCAAAAGCATAATGTTGTCGAAATTTTCCTTTCCCACGCGGATTATGAATCTCCTGACAGCGGCATCAGACCACGTGCTTTCGTAAAAGAACATATGCTCCTTCACAAGATGACACACCGTCTTTATGGTTTCGGTCGGAAATTTCAGAAAAGTCATGGAAGCAAGAGCCTTTTTTTCGGAAATGTTTTCGTGTCCGTGGAAGTGGATTATGTCGCATCCGTCTTTGTGTTCCACTCTTCTGGCCTCCGGCTTTCCGATATCGTGGTAAAAAGCGGCAAGGCGCACAATCAGATTGTCTTTCGGTGCTCCGTCGCAGGCGTAGAAAAGGTGGTCGGCAACATCAAAATCGTGAAATCCTCTTCCGTCTTTCTGAGTGCAGGAGCGGCAAACGGAAAATTCCGGAATGAAAATGGCAAGAATCCCGGATTCTTCAAGAAGCCGCAGACAGATGCTCGGTTTTTCGGTCTGAAGCATGCGGCACCATTCCTCCCTGAATCTTTCCACCGAAATTCCGCGTGTCTTTTTAAGCACAGAAGGATTTGAAATGGCCTCAAGAGTCTTTTCTTCAATTTTGAATCCAAGCTGACCCGCAAATCTTATGGCTCTTACAGGCCTGAGTCCGTCCTCTCCGAATCTATCCAAAGGAGAACCCACCGTTCGGATATTTTTTTTCTTTATGTCCTCCCGTCCGCCGAAGGGATCAACAAGTTTTCCGCTCTCCAAATCCGCGGCTATTGCGTTGATTGTGAAATCCCTGCGTGAAAGGTCTTCCTCGATTGTCGATGCGTATGAAACCTTGTCCGGATGCCTTCCATCGCTGTAGTCCGCCTCGGTACGGAAAGTAGTGGTCTCAATGTCCCTTCCGAAAATGTGTATCGTCACTGTTCCGTGCGCAATTCCTGTGGGAATCACCCTGTGGAAAATGCCCATCACCTGTTCGGGTGTCGCGTTTGTCGCAAGATCCCAGTCGTGTCCGGCTGTTCCGCGCAAAGTGTCACGTACAGCACCTCCAACAAGATAAGCCTTGAAACCGTTTTTTTTGAAAATGCAGCCGATTTTTTTCAAATCATCAGGTATTTTTATCGAATCCATGCTATAATTGTACCATATTTTTACGTTTTGAAAAAGAAGTTCGTAAAGGATAATTTCATGCACAGTGTCATTTTCATCGGGGGTGAGTCTCCCGCGCCGGAAGATACGGAGGAATATTTCAAATCATCGCCCGCCGTTGACAATTCGATTGCCGCGGATTCAGGACTTGAGACTCTCGATTCCTACAACAGCCATTACAAAGGAAGAATCGATTTTTATCCATCCCACATACTCGGGGACATGGACAGCCTGCAGGACAGAAAACTTCTTGAAAAATACGGAAGAGCGGAAAAGACGGCCTTCCCGGAAGACAAGGACTACACCGACACGGAACTTGCACTGGAACAGGCGAAAGGTCTGTGCAGAGACGGAAAAAACGACCGCATAACGATGATCGGCGGTAACGGGGGACGGGCAGATCATTTCATCGGCATTTACGAGACCTTTTCTTCATCTTCGCATGCGGATGTATGGCTTTGCGGAAATCAGTCAGTCTGGCTCCTTGAAGACGGGTGCTCCCTTGAAGTGTCAAAAATAAATCCCTCCCAGATGATTTCCATTGCAAGAACGGCAGATGCCTTCGCCGGAGGGAAAATCAAATCCAGCGGACTTGAGTGGGGAGACTCTGCAATGCGAAAAAGGGGAATGCCCAGCATTTCAAACAGAATATCAAAGGAATGGTTCAGGGAAAACAAAAAAGTCTCAATCAAGGCGGACGGAGCGTCTTTTCTTGTGTTCCTGCCCATATCTTCCGCAGTGGAGATTTTCAAAGTTTGAGACCGGCGGAAAGGAAAACGACACTGTACAAAAAGACGAACAGCACAATACAGACGGCAAGACAGAGTAAGTAGCACAAAAAAAAGAACCAGTATCTCGCCTTGAGCCTTACAAGAAAGACAATCACACTTAATACAAGTCCCGCAACACAGAGCATGGCCAGAACAATCACGTTCAAAAGACAGAGCTGGAGGATGAACTGCTGGGAACTGTCCAGAAAATGCTGAAAATTGCCGAACACATACAGCAGAAAAGCCGCAATGTTCATCAGCACGAGAAAAAGAGACGCGCGTCCAGTCAGCCTGAACAGAAAGGACGGTCCGATGGTGCGGGTTTTCTTTTTGGGAGATAGTTCTTTTTTCATTGTATTCCGTGTGGACTTTTCCATTTCTTTTCAGTATACTACAAAACACGGATATTGGGAACTCCAAGTCCGAAGTTATTTTCCGGGGTTTCAACGTGAAGGCAAGGCATTTTTTTGCAGACATACTGATTCTTTTGATTGCGGCGGGCGCAGTTTTTTTCGCGGGCTGGGTCTCTTTCTGGATTAAGCCGGGAACCTGCGCGGTAATGACATCGAAGACAGGCGGCATTTATCCCGAAGCTGTCGAATACGGAAAATTTCTCTGGCGGTGGGAGAGGCTTCTTCCCACAAACACAACGCTTGCAGTCTATCCTCTTCAGGGCCTCTCTTTCAATCACCAGGTTTCAGGCCTTCTTCCTTCCGCTGATGTCTATTCCAGACAGATTGACGGAGGTGCGGACTTTTCCTACAATTTTGATTTCCGTGTCACCGTTTCCGCAGAGCCTTCTGAAATACTAAGACTTGTCACCGAGGGAAAAATCACAAACTCCGAAGAGGGACTTGACGCATATCTTGAGATGGCTTCTGAAAAAGCGGCCCAGTTGGTTTCCGAATCCCTTCTTGAATATACGGATTCCACTTTCACAGCTCCATGCGTTCTTTCCGGTCGTGAAGTCCCGTCTCTCGGCTCTGATTTCCACGGATTGAAGGTGCAGTCTGTGGAGATAAAGACTCTCAAACGTCCTGACAGGGATGCATACGAAGCGGCGAAAAAAATTTACAAGGCATACACGGAAGAGCTTTCATCAGCAGTAAAAGACAGAGCCAAGTCACAGGCAGCATACATGGCAGAGTCGGATTCGAATATGAGGCAGCTTGAACAATTTGCGGAATTGCTTGAAAAATATCCCCGGATGAGCGAGCTGTCGAAATCAGGAGACCTTGCACAGGTGATAGGCCAGTTGAAAAGCATACATTGAATCACCAACACTCGACGCAGAGCGTC
>DGXM01000089.1:6125-8266 GCA_002396325.1 Treponema sp. UBA4232 | reverse complement strand
CGACGCAGAGCGTCGGGGTATTGAACCCTCCGCACGAATAAAACTGGCTTTCGGCATCAGGAGGTACATTATTTATGGAAGAAAAAAGACTTTACGGTATACGGGGCGCAACCTGCACGGAAAACAATGCGGAATCAATCACAAAAGCGGTGGGGGAACTCTGCGACGCAGTTTTCAAGGCGCACAATATGGAGACCGCTGACATAGTGAGCATTCAGTTTACAGTCACCCCGGATCTTGACGCTTTGAACCCCGCCACAGCACTCCGCAGATACAAGCATGCAGGAATAGACACATCGTCTGTCCCCTTGTTTTGTTCACAGGAGCCGGTAATAAAGGGAATGAGTCCGAGAGTGATTCGTCTGCTTGTCACCGCATATCTTCCGGTTGGTACTGCAATAAGCCATCAGTACATGAACGGAACGCAGAATCTCCGCCCGGATCTTTCCGAGAGACATTGACATGAATGTTTGGGTCGTTTCCCGTGAGTATGCGGGCATAGCAGAAGCAGGAGGCGTAAAAAACGTTTCCCGTTCGCTTTCGGAAAGCCTTGCCGCACTTGGACACAAAGTAACTCTTTTCATCCCCCTTTACGGCTGCACGGATTTGTCCCCGGTTGCAGACTACAGATGCTTCTGGCACACGCCGGTAACAGTTCACGTTTCAGGAAGGGCATACACGGTTGCATTCTGTCACGGAAATTCGGGAGAGGTGGAAATAGTTTTTGTGAGTGCTCCTTTTTTTTACGAAAAGAAAGCGGTGTACACTTACACAAAAAACGAAGAGCTCGAGGACTCCTCGCACAAACAGGGATCTGGACACGAAGACGCCCTTTTCATGAACACGGTTTTCCAAAAAGCCGTAATCGCCTACGGGGAAACCTGCACTGAAAACGAGGCACCCAGCATAATCCACTGTCAGGATGCAACAGCCGCCATGGTGCCCACCTTCATGTCCTACCGCATGCAGGTCAATAAACAGAGCCAGGCTTTTTTCTCCAAGACAAAATGCGTGGTTACAATACACAACGCAGGCCCGGGATACCATCATTCATTCCCGAGTCTTTCCGTTGCACAGTGGTATACGGAGCTTCCCGCTTACATCCTGCAGCAGGGAATGAACGGAGGGCAGGTGGAGCCGTTTCTTCTGGCATCAAAAAATGCGTCAATCACCACGGTTTCCCCCCAGTACGCAAAGGAAATACTTTCAGGAACCACAGACACGGCAGGACTTTCCGAGGCTTTCGCAAAATCGGGCACATCTATTGAAGGCATAACAAACGGAATAGACGTGGGCCGGTACAATCCTGCGGACACATCGGCTTCGCTTCTTCCTTACTCCTTCAACCCCGAACTAAAGGATCAGAAGGGAAAAATGAAGTGCAGGGAAGCCTTCCTGAAGGAATATGCATTCAAAGGCGGAAGAGGCCATTACTCCAATGAAGTAGAACGCTTCGGATACATAGACGACAAGAACGACACCGACACCAGCAAGGTCTACATCGCATACCACGGACGGGTTGTCGCTCAGAAGGGTATTTCTGTTCTTGCAAAAGCCGCCGGAATGATTCTTTCAAAAAAACTCCCTGTATGTTTCGTCCTCATAGGGCAGGGACAGCCGGAGCTTGAGAATGAATTAATCGATCTCACGGTGAATTACCCCGGAAAATGCGTTTATTTCCGCGGCTATGACAGATTCCTTTCCAGACTCTGCGTTGCGATTGCCGATTTCGCCGTTTTCCCGAGCCATTTCGAACCATGCGGACTTGAAGACCTCACAGCCCAGATTTTCGGAACCCTTCCTGTAGCACACGCGACCGGTGGACTCTGCAAAATACAGGATGACGAGACAGGATTCCTATATGAAGGAAACACTCCTGAACATCTGGCCGAACTTCTTGAGCCTCTTATCCGTCTTGCTTCCTGCGATAGGGATCTGTTTTCCGCAATGACGGCGTACACAGCCTGCTACGCACGTGAAACCGGTTCCTGGGAAAACGTAGCGAAAAAGTACGAATCGCTCTATAAATCGATTTTGAAAAAAAATTAGAGAATTTTTGCGTTTGCCTATTGACATTTTTTTTCAGTCGTTATATTATTGTCTTCGTTGAAACAACTTGCCGCTATAGCTCAGTTGGTAGA
>DGXM01000089.1:0-5957 GCA_002396325.1 Treponema sp. UBA4232 | reverse complement strand
GGTCAAAGGGGGCAGACTGTAAATCTGTTGGCTCGTCCTTCGTAGGTCCGAATCCTTCACTCCCCATCAACAGGCACTGAATGATTTTCGGTGCTTTTTTTTTTTGTTTGCAGTGTATTGTCAGTCAACAACAGCATCCATATCAGATGAATGACACTCCTTTTTCTTTCACTACCGTTTGGACTTGTTCGTTGAAATCTTTTTTTCATTATCTTAACCAAAGGACTAGTTTTTTTTTTGTTTTTTTAGTAAACTACAGTATGGAGTTTTGCCGTTCAGTTAAAAAGGGCTGCTTTAGGCTGTAAATTCAATTTCAATTAAAAAATCCGCTTTGACGGAATCCGACCGGCAAGGCATGGAGGAGTTGTGAAAGTTCATTTCTGGGGTGTCCGGGGATCATTGCCTACGCCAATAACACCTGCCCAAGTACAAGCAAAGATTGTGGCCGCAATAGAACGGATCACACCAAAGGACATAGAATCAGAAGATGCCAAGACACGTTTCATTGCCTCGCTTCCACCGTGGCTGTTCGGAACTGTCGGAGGAAACACACCTTGCATCGAAGTAGTCACATCAAGCGGGAAACAGTTTCTGCTGGACTGCGGTTCTGGTCTGCGCGAATTCGGAGTGAACGGACGCAAGCCGGAAGACAACCACTACACAATCTTCATGTCTCATTTTCACTATGACCACATTCAGGGGCTGCCGTTTTTCGGACCTATTTACAATCCAAACGCAAAAATAGATTTTTACACAACTTTCCCCGCAGCCGAGAAAATCATCGCAGGTCAGAGCATCTGTCCGTATCTTCCGCTCAACTGTACATGGGAAAACGTAAAGAAACCGTTCACATTCCATCTTATGCACGAACTCGAGCCCATTTACATAGACGGAGTTAAAATCACCTGCAAAAAGATGAAGCATCCGGGAAATTCCTATTCATTTTCGTTTGAGGAAAACGGAAAGAAATTCATCTTCGCAACCGACGTGGAGCTTCAGGACAAGGATTACGACCGCTCAATCGAAGAAAACCATTTCTTTGAAAATGCCGATGTCCTTGTGCTCGACAGCCAGTACACGGGAGAGGAAGCCATAGCAAAGGCCAACTGGGGACACAGCATCTTCTGTTATGCCGTTGATTTTGCAAACGTATGGAATGTGAAGAAGCTCTTTTTCTTCCACCATGAGCCGACATACAGCGACAAGAAAATCTACTCGATACTCAGGGCCGCAAAATGGTACGAAGACTATTCCGCCAAATACGATGTTGACCTTAACATAGCCGTCGAGGGGCAGGAGATTGAAATCTGACGCGTGTCAGAAAGATGTGGTAATATGAAGAAAGATACTCCGAAAAAAAATCCTGTAAAGGTCGTTCTTATTGTTCTGGCTGTACTTGTGTTTTCAGCCTTTGTCGCAGCAGGCATTTTGTTCGTTGCGACATGCAGCATGGGGCGGCCCGTTGACGAAAGCAAAGAGGATGCAGTCGAAATCACGTACAAAGTCTCGCCGGGAAGCACCTTCAGGGAAGTCGCCGAGGACTTGGAAAGCCTGGGCATAATCCGTTCATGGGAAGCTCTTTATCTTGGAGTCAGACTAAGGCAGTTCGGCGAGGACGAAGGCAAAAACCTTAAAAGCGGTTCATACAGTCTCAACAGTTCCATGACACTCCGCGAGATTGCACAGACAGTGAGGAAAGGCACCCCGGAATCATTGAGTCTCAGCATCCCGGAAGGTCTTACGGTCAGGAAAGTGGCATCGATTCTTTCCGAAAACAAAATCTGCAGAGAAGAGGATTTCCTTTCATCATGCCGTGACCCGAATCTTCTTGAGCACTACAATATTCCGGCGGACAGTTTTGAAGGATATCTTTTCCCAGACACATATTTCTTCATCCCGGACACTCCCGCAGAAGACGTCTTGAGCATAATGGCGGACAATTTCTTCCAACGCATCAAAGACATCCCGGCGCTTGCGGAAACAAAACCCGAAGAGCTGCACAATGTGGTGATTCTGGCCTCAATCGTGGAAAGGGAATACAGAGTGGAAAAAGAGGCTCCTGTAATTGCCGGAGTATTCAAAAACAGACTCGACATCAACATGGCTTTAGGCTCCTGCGCAACAATCGAATACATACTCACTGAAATACAGGGAAAGCCGCATCCGGACAAAATAACCTATGCAGACCTCAAGATAGATAATCCGTACAACACATACATAAACACGTCTCTTCCCCCGGGGCCCATTTCGAATCCGGGAATGGTTGCATTGAAAGCGGCAGCGGAACCGGAAGACAACAAGTATTTCTATTTCGTGCTGACAAACCCGGAGGAAGGCTCCCACACTTTCAGCGAGACTTTTGACCAGCACAAGGCAGCGGAAAACCTTTCATATTACACAAAGAAATAATGAGCGGATTTATATCGAAGGAATCAATAGATGAAGTCACCAACAAAACCGACATCATTCAGGTGATAGGGGAATACGTGCCTCTCACTCAGCGCGGTGCCGATTTCATGGGGTGCTGTCCGTTCCACAACGAAAAGACTCCTTCATTCCATGTCTCCGCAGACAAGAAAGTCTACCACTGCTTCGGCTGCGGGGCAGGCGGTACTGTCATCAATTTCATCATGGAGATGGAGAAGCTCACTTTCCCCGGTGCCATAGAATTTCTTGCAAAAAGGGCGGGGGTGCAGCTTCATTACACGGACTCAGGCTCCCAGACTCAGAAGGAGGATCCCGACGCAAAGCTGAAAGGCGAAATGATTGACCTCTACAACAGGACTGCCGCTCTCTTCCATTATATGCTGACCCAGACAGAGCAGGGTGAGTTCGCATTGAAATACATCACGGAGAGAGGACTCACAAAGGAAACCCTTGAGAAATTCAAGATAGGATATTCCCCCGCAGACAGAAAATGGCTCAAGTCCTTTCTTCTGAAAAAAAACTACAGTGCCGATTTCCTTTCAAAATCGGGACTCTTCAGCCGCAACTATCCAGACTTCGCATTTTTTTCAGACCGTCTGATGTTCCCGATCTTCGACAGGCGCGGAGATGTGGTTGCAATGGGAGGACGCTTTCTACGAGGAGACGCATCAAAATCACCCAAGTACCTGAACTCAGGAGACCTCATACAGTACAAGAAGGGCAACACTCTTTACGCCTTCAACTTTGCAAAAAATTCAATTCGCGAGAACCGCAAAGTGATTTTCTGCGAAGGCTACATGGACTGCGTGGCATACCATCAGTGCGGAGTGACATATGCCGTAGCACCATTAGGAACTTCCCTGACGGATGAACAGATAATGCTTGTGAAGCCTTTTGTGGATACAGTTCTTCTTTCCTTCGACAGCGACGGAGCAGGTCAGAAGGCCACAAGACGTGCAATGCTCATGCTGAGGAAACATTCAATCACCGTAAAAATAATAAGACTCACGGGCGGAAAAGATCCTGCAGAAATTATGTTGAAATTCGGTGCGGATGTGTTGACGAATGAAATCAATAACGCTATATTAGACAATGATTATCTGTTGTCTAAACTGAAAGAAACCTATCCTGTGGAAACGCCGGAGGGCAAGGCAAAGGCGTCGATCGAATTCTTCGAATATATTGACGCTCTTCAGTCGGACGTACAGAAAGAAGCGTGCCTGGAACAGTTGAGCCAGACATACGGCATAGACCTGGAGGCGGCCAGAAAAGATTTCACCAATCGGGAACAACTCTCCCGGCGAATCAACAGAAATGCAGAATCTTCGCAGAAAACACAACGGCAACAACAGAAAGTCAAGTTGTCAGCAGAACTGCGCGCTGTACTTACAGCTGTTACGGACGACCCCGTGCATTTCCGAAAGATGAGCTGCGAGCTGTCGGTTGATGACTTTGATGACATCCAGGCCAAAAAATTGTTCACCATTATGGATGAATGCGAAAAAAGCGGAAATTTTTCCGTAAGCAGTATTTTGAACCGGTGCGATGCCGATGTTTTAAAGGAACTGATTCTTCAATCAGTCACGGAGTATTCCGAACACATCGAGCAGTCGGTAAAGGACAGCATATTGCTTGTCAAGCGTAACTCTCTGGAAAAGAAAGGCAGGGAAATCCTTGGCCAGATGAGAAGCCTGGAACACAGTTCGGCACCAGAGGACAGACGCAAACTGACTGAATTGCTTTCCATGAAAGTGGACATAGACAAACAGATTGCTCTGTTAAAAGGATAACACATGGCTAAGACTAAGTCGTCTACCCCTGAAAAGGCAGAAAGCGCAGTAAAAAAGACAGCTGCGAAAAAAAACGCAACCGTGGAAGCAAAGAAACCTGTTAAAGCAGAAGCTAAAAAAACGGATGCAAAGAAGACAGTTGCAAAAAAAGCGGAAGTGAAAAAAGTGGAATCCAAAAAAACTAACGTGAAAAAACCGGAGACCGCAAAAACAGAGGCAAAAAAAACTGATGAAAAGAAACCGGCTCCCGAAAAAAAAGATTCTAAGAAAGTGGAAGTGAAGAAAACCGTGGCAAAGAAAAAGGAGATTTCTTCGGAATCCACAGAGGATGTAAAAAAATCCTCCAAGACTGAAAAGACCCCTTCAGCTCAAAAGAAACAGGTCTCGGAAAAAAAGAAAGTCAGGTCTCAGACCGATGAAAAGGCAAGGAACCAGACTCAGGACGATTCCGAATCCGATGAAAATGATGAAGACAAGAATCTTTCGCCCCAGGTGCAGAAACTCCTTGATTACGGACGCACGAAGCAAGTTGTTTCATGGGACGAAATAACCGAGATTTTAGGGCAGGACTATGTGGTCTCACCCGAAATGGACGAAGTGCTCCAGCTTCTCACGAAAAACAACGTCCAGGTCATGGAAGAATCGGATCCAATGCTCGACGACGAGGATGTTGAGGAAGACGACGGAGAAGAAGGCATTCAGGAGACTTCGGAAAGCGAGCTTTCGGAAGATGATAAATCCGACATAAATTCCGACGGCCAGCGCCTTATCGCAATGAATGACAAGGATGCAAGCATTGACGATCCCATAAAGCTCTATCTCCGCGAAATCGGAAAAGAAAACCTTCTCACCGCAGAACAGGAGGTGTTCCTCTCAAAAAAGATGGAGGACGGTCAGAACATAATAAAGGATGTAATCAAAAATTCCGGCATTATGATTCCTGAGTTTTACCAGATTGCTCAGAAAGCATTCACAAAAATCGATTTGCACGAGCAGGGAAAAGCCCGCAAGGAAATAAACGAGGAAATGGCTGAAAAGCGCCGTCTCCGCAGTTGCTACAGTTCCATCCTCAAAACCCTCAAGGAGGATATGAAGCAGTATGTTGGGCTCAAAAAGCAGCTCAACGAAAACGACCAGAGCATGTCCATATTCGAAGACCCGGGACTTGTCGCACTTCACGAAAAGATTGCTCCTGAACTGCAGAAAATCGAAATTCAGACAGAGGAAATCGAACGTTTCAGCGGTAAATTCATCGAGGCATCCGAAAAGATTGAGGAATACCACCGCAAGCAGGACAAACGCATGAGAGAACTGCGCATAAAGGATACAGCCGGGCTGCGTTCCATCGGAAGACGTCTTGCAACGCACTCTGAAAGCAAAAAACTTGAACTTGATCTTTCAATGACCGCAGACCAGATCCGCGAGGTGTACACACAGATTCAGAAGATTGACCGCAAGCTTCGCCGTCTTGAATATGAATTTGAAGACAGCGTTGACGACATCCTTGAAAAGACAAAGGAAATCAAACGCGGCAAAGACATGATGGAGCAGGCAAAGAACAAGCTGATAAATGCAAACCTCAGACTTGTTGTCTCAATTGCAAAAAAATACACCAACCGTGGTCTCCAGCTCTTTGACCTCATTCAGGAAGGAAACATAGGACTCATAAAAGCCGTAGAGAAATTCGAATACCGCAAGGGATACAAATTCTCCACTTACGCAACCTGGTGGATCCGTCAG
>DGXM01000126.1:371-11500 GCA_002396325.1 Treponema sp. UBA4232 | reverse complement strand
GGAGCCTGTTTTTCGAACCCGAGGCTACTTTTTCGCCTGTTGTTGATAATTTTTTCCCGCGGGGTCTTGAAACAAATTCTTCTTTATGATATATTATTTCTATTCAAATATCGGGCTATAGCGCAGCTGGTTAGCGTACAAGTCTGGGGGACTTGGGGTCACCGATTCGAATTCGGTTAGCCCGACTCAAAGCAGTCTTTCTTAACGGAGAGGCTGCTTTTTTTATTCCGCAAAACAGCCAAAAAAGATGTATGTTTTCTGGGCTCGTTTGACTCGGTTGAAGAAAATCCCTCTTTTAAAATAAAAACCCCGGGAACCAATAAGTGGCGTTGATTCCCGGGAGCAATACAGCGGCCTGTTGATTTGACTCTTCAGACTGCTAATTACCAAAATCAATAAAAGAACGTCTCTTTTGCAAGATGTCTTTATGCGAAGATGGGGCGCACGTTGATTACACCCTCAATCTTTCTGAGCGCATCCAAAGTGGCTTCATCAACCTTGCTGTCCACGTCAATCAGATTGTAGGCAAGCTCGTTGCGGCTCTGGTTCACGATGCTCTGGATGTTCAGATTTGCATCTCCCAGAACTGAAGTGAATTTGGAGACGACACCGCTCACGTTTTTGTTGCTGATGCAAAGTCTTGTTCCACCGGTCGGGATGGGGCTGTCAAGATAAGTGCGGGGGAAGTTCACGCTGTTTGAAATGTTTCCGCGTTCCAGGAAATCCCTGAGTTCTTTTACGGCCATAACAGCGCAGTTCTCTTCTGCCTCGGGGGTTGAAGCTCCCAAATGCGGCATACAGATGACCTTGTCGTTTCCAAGAAGTTCCTCTGCTGCAAAGTCGGTGACCATGCATGAAACTTTACCGCTGTTCAACGCTGCCAGAACATCTTCGTTGTTTACAAGACCACCGCGGGCAATGTTTATAATCTTCACGCCGTCTTTCATGGTCTTGATTGTAGAGGCATTGATGAATCCCTTTGTGTCTGGGGTTTCGGGTACATGAACCGTGATGTAGTCCGCCTTTGAAAAGAGTGTGTCCAAAGTCTCTGCATGTTTGACCTCTGACTTCAGGCTCCAGGCGGCATCGACAGAAAGGAAGGGATCGTAACCGATGACGTTCATTCCAAGGCTTACAGCAGTGTTTGCAACTTGCGCTCCAATGGCACCGAGTCCGATTACACCGAGAGTCTTTCCCTTGATTTCTGAACCGATGAAGTTCTTCTTTCCTTTTTCAGCGAGACCTGCAATCTCCGCTCCTTTTCCTTTGAGAGTGTTGACCCACTGTGAGGCTGCGACAACCGGGCGGCTTGCCAGAAGAAGTGACATAATTACCAGCTCTTTAACGGCGTTTGCATTTGCTCCCGGAGTGTTGAAAACCACAACGCCTTTCTGTGCCAATTCCTTGAACGGGATATTGTTCACTCCTGCGCCGGCGCGTGCAATGGCTTTCACGGAAGAATCAAGTTCCATTGAAAGCATATCGTGGCTTCTAACCAAAATTGCATCCGGCTTCACAATTTCACTTGCAATCTCATATTCATCGCGGGGGAATTTGTCCAATCCCTTCGTGCTGATTCTATCCAAAGTCTGAATTTTGTACATAATCATATCTCCTAAAAATGACCGGGGACGTTGAATTTAGCGGAACGTCCTTTCCGTTATGCGTTCTCTTTTGCGAACTTTTCCATAAATGCTACAAGTGCCTTAACTCCGTCGAGCGGCATGGCATTGTAGATGGAAGCCCTCATTCCTCCGACCAGACGGTGTCCCTTGAGGTTCACGAGACCTGCGGCTGTTGACTCTTTCACGAACTTGTCGTTAATTTCCTTTTCCTTTGCAGCGGCGGCCTCATCATCTGCGGCGTGGTTGCTGTATTTGGTCAGGAAAGGAACATTCATCAGAGAGCGGCTTCCCTTTTCTGCGGTTGCATGGTAGAAATCACTCTTGTCGAGATAGTCGTACAGATAGTTCGCCTTTTCCACGTTGAGTTTGTGGATTCCTGCGGCACCACCTTTCTTTTCAATCCAGTCGAGAACTTTTCCGAGTACGTAAATTGTATAGCAGGGCGGGGTGTTGTACATGCTTCCGTTGTCTGCGTGCGTCTTGTATGTGTTCATGGTCGTTGTTCCAGGAAGGGGAGTCTCGGTGATGAGATCCTCGCGGATAATAACCAGTGTCACACCGGCGGGAGCAAGGTTTTTCTGTGCACCTGCGAACAAAAGTCCGAACTTTGAAACATCCAGCTCTTCGCTCAAAACGCATGAGGAAATATCAGCAACCAGCGGAATTTTTCCAGTGTCGGGGATGTACTCGTAGTGGGTTCCCATGATTGTGTTGTTGAAGCAGATGTATGCATAATCGTAGTCACCCTCAATCTTTTCCACGCGGGGAATGTAGCTGAAATTCTTGTCCTCCGATGAGGCGATTTCAGTCACTTCAATTCCGAGCTTTTTTGCTTCGGCGGCGGCTTTCTTCGCCCAAACGCCGGTCTTGATGTATGCGGCTTTGTGTGTGTGGATTCCAAGGTTCTGTGCAACCATTGCAAACTGTGTGGAGCCACCTCCCTGAAGGAAAAGCACCTTGTAATTTTCAGGCACTTTCATAAGCTTTCTCACCTGAGCTTCAGCATGGTCAATGATTTCCTGATAAACCTTTGATCTGTGACTCATCTCCATCACTGACTGACCGCTTCCGTTGTAGTCCATCATCTCTGCGGCACATTCCTTCAGCACTTCTTCCGGCAGACAGCTTGGTCCTGCAGAAAAATTGTACACTCTGCTCATCTTTACACCTCTTTTCTTCTATAAATATTGCACTTTCGTCAATTCAATTTCAACGGCAGTCACTTTTTTGCGGCAAGGGTTTCCAGCACAGTAAGAAGACATACGTCTTCCACTTGGGTTGTGGCCGGAACAGAAAGAACGCAGGGAGTGTAATTCACAATTCCCCGCACTCCGCATTTTGCAAGCCGCTCTGCAATTCCGGGAGCCTCGTTTTTTTCCACCGTCAGAATCGCATACTTGATGCCCTCTTTTTCAATCACGGATTCCAGCAGTGTGGTCGGATGAAGCGGAAACGACGACCTTAAAATCTCCGTTCTATTCACGTTGGAGTCAAAACCCGCAACCAGCTTGAAGGGGGAGCCGTCAAGGGCGGTGCCGTTCAACAGCGTCTGACCGATTTTCCCAAGCCCCACAATGCAGCATTTCTGCTCTTCATCAGCGGGATTCAGTCTTTCTTCAATCGCCTTCCGCAAATCCTCGGTTTTGTAGCCGTTGCTCGCCCCGCAATGGATTTCAAGCAGCGAAATATCCCTGCGTATTACGGCGGCAGTCCAACCGCTGAGCTCCTGAATCTTCTGTGATGTGATTTTCTCACCGCTGTATGTTGAAAGCAACCGTTCGAGCAAAACCAATCGTCTTCGTGACGGAGCTGGTATTTCTTTCATTGCCGCCTCCAAATCAAATCGGTCTGTGAAAAAAATCACAAAAACAAGGCTCTTTCGAACTCCGATTGTCTAAAGTATACTGATTATTCCACTCTAAGTCAAAGCAAATTTGTAATAAAAAAGCCGAAATTCAACGTTTTTACGTAAAATTCCGGCTGAATTTTGAAAATTTGGCAGTTTCTGTGAAAAATATCACAGTAAAATCCATTTTCTACAACTTGAAATGTTTTATATTGGCAAGGATTGTGTCTATGCTGCTTTTGTTTTTGGACGATGCTTCATCGACCTGCTTCAGATTGTCGAGGATTCTTGAAGTGCCCCCTGCCATTTCCTGTACGGACGAATTGATGTGGTTGGTCGCTTTTCCGAGTTTGTCCATTTCGTCAACGACCTGCTGTCCACCGGCAAGCATTTCCTCCGAATTGGATCGCACTTCCGCAGTGGATTCGCTGATGTTTCTCATGGCATCCAAAACCTGTGAACTTCCCGATTCCTGTTCCTGCATTGCCGCCATCACCACGTCTTCCTGTTTCTTTACCGTCTGTGTAAGCTCCAGAATGAGTCCGAACTGACTTGCGACCTGCTTCGTGCTTTCGCTGACACCCTTGATTATATTGCTCAGGTTTTTCAGACTGCCGGTGATGTTTTTACCCTGCTTGTTGCTCTGCTCCGCCAGCTTTCTGATTTCATCTGCGACAACTGCAAATCCGCGTCCAGACTCTCCTGCGTGTGCGGCTTCGATTGCGGCGTTCATTGCGAGGAGGTTTGTCTGGCTTGCAATGCTCTGAATCACGTTCGAAGCCACCATGAGCCCGCTTGATTCGTTCAGAACTTTTTCGGCGAGTGTCACTGCATCTTCAACGCGTTTGTGACCTTCGTTTGAGGCGTTTTCAAGCTGTGAAACAGCCCCTGCGTTTTTTTCAAGGATTCTGGTCACGCTCTGAATATTTGCAACCATCTGACGTACTGCGGCGGAACTTTCCTCCACACCCGCACTCTGATTTTCAATATATGCATTCAACGTGGTCAGATTGTCCAGAATTTCCCTTGTTGCGGAACCGGCCTGCTCAACACCAGAGCTTTGATTGTCCATTTCGTCTCGAATTGCGTTGATGTTGTTTACAATCTGCTGCACATTGGTCGATGTTTCCTCCATGCTCGAAGTGAGTTCGTCGGCAACCTGTGTTGAAATGTCCACGTTGTCGATAATGTCCGAAACGAGCTGTCTTGTTGAATCGTGGCTTGCGTTCAGGTCGTTGGTGAGAAGTCCGAATTCGTCGCGGCTGTAGACCTTGAGATTTCCGCTGGAATAGTCTCCTCGTGCGATTGTCGAGATGAATCCGCTGATTCTGTCAACACGGCGCATGAACCCCTTCAAAAGCATGCGGATGTCGAGAACATTGAGGACTAACGAGATGAATGCTATCGGACACACTTTTTTTATCGCAACGGAAGCAAGCGACGAAGGCCCCTGAATCTTGCGCCCGAAAAGAAGGAAGGGGGAGAGTATGCAGAATAGAACCGCAATTGATGAAAGGACTGCAACCAGCGTATCGCGCGTTACAAGACCGAAGCTCATATCCTTTTTGCGGAAGGGCAGGAAGGTCATCCACGACTCGAATGATTCAATCCAGAAGATGTAAACGAGGATTGCGCAAAGGAATGTGTTTCCTGAGTGAAGCAGCGTGAGTGCCATAGCCGCCATCGGAATTCCATGATTCTGTGCAGAAAGTCCCATCGTAAAGCCCAGAAGAATGTTTCCTCCGACCGCCACAGCGATTGTTCCATTCACCAAAAGGGACTGCGCTTTGTTGCAGGCATCGGTGTCATCTCCACGGCTGTCGTAGTTGAGCAGTTTGTTGTAGATGCCTCGGTTTGCCGCGACGGCCCATATGAGTTCCGCAATCAATACCAGAAAGACCCACGGTGAAAAAAGCATTTTGAACGCCGTCGCAAGTTTGTCGGTCATGGACGCTATTCCATCCACAAATGCTCCCGTGAATCCGCAGTAGAGAATGGTGTATGGTACTGATGTAAAATAAACCAAAAAATTAAGCACATAAAGCTTGAACGGTATAGTTCTGCCTGCATTGTTAGACATAGTTTGCTCCTAATCAGTTTGGTACTCTATCCGTCGATACTTAATTTTAAATCCGTGGGGAACCGCAAAATTCAGCTGAATTCTGCAATTATCTCCCACTATTATATTATACAATACAAATCTTGAATTTTCAATGTTCAGTGTGCAAAGAGTTCGGGAAAAAGATTTCTTCCGTCTGCTGATTCTGCCGGTTCAGCGGATTTTCCAGATGTCGGACTTGCGGATTGGGGATTTTCAATCTCCTCTTCGCCTGTTATAACGAAAATTTCGTCTTCAGCGTCATCCGTTTCAGTGGATTCTTCCATTGGAAGATTTTGTGTGACGGATTGTACTGTCTGCGGCACGGCTTTTTCCGGCGAAACCATAATGTAAAGGTCGTTGCTTGTCTTGTATGCATTGCAGGTATGGAAATTTCCGTTTCCATCGGCAACTGCAAAAAATCTGTAGCTTGAAAGCTGTGCGAAGGGAGTCTTAAGATAGCAGGTGTCTTTGTCTCTGACGAGTACGGCGGCTCCTGCAAGACTCCATGTATTTTCGTCATTGCTTCCGTAGACATAGAAAAACGTCTTCGATGTAATTCCCTCACTTATGAGCCTAAGCCTGTCTTTGAAATTCCCAGCCACCGCAGAGGAGTCGAGAACTGCCGCTTTTGGTGGAACCGGAGTCTGTGTCTGTGCGGGCACGATGAAAATCAGAAGGTCGTTTCTGTTTTTTGCGGCAATAACGGAAAAGTCCATATCATCATTGCTTTGAACGGCAAAATAGCGCACTTTTTTCAAAAAGCCGGAGTAGTGTGAATCGATTGTTTCGGTATCACCGAAGTCTTCTATTAAAGTGCTTCCGAAATTCACCCACGTCTTTTTACGCTCATCGTAAAAATGCACCGTAAACGAAAGATTTTCCTGCTGCGTGAGATTTGTGAGGCTTATGTTGTCGCGGCACTTTCCGGGAATTTCCGAACCGTCAATCACCAGCGAGTGCGGGGCATCGAAAATCAATGTGGACTGGGCGAATGATTGAAATGCGAAAAGAACCGCGGCAATAGCGGCTATGCAGATTTTTTTCATATTAACCTCCGTGTCTGTGGTATGTTGCAGTTAATCCCCAACAGCCGGTGCTGATCATCGGATGCTGGTGTTCTCATAAGGTGTCGAAGCCGGATTCAATACCATTTGTTTCGATGCAGATTCGCAGCGGATGTTCAGGCGGCGCGGGGCATTGAACCCTCTTCACGAATAAAAATCCCGCCGCAAAACGCAACGGGATTCCCTTTATGGTCGAAAGAAAAACTCAATTCCCGTATTGGAATACAGCCTTATTTCGTCTTAGTGACTTTTTCAAGTCTTGCAAGTGCCTTCTGATTTGCTTCGGAGGCTGCAATGCGGAGTTTTTCGGTTACAGTGTTGATGTTGTTCACCATATAAACAGGCTGCAGTGTGGCATCGAGGCAGTCGCGCCAGAGTGAACTTTCGGGGTCCACAGTGTTGCGCTTGAGGGTTGCCATTGTAATGGGGATATGCACATATTTGTCGTGCACAAGACCGATTACAATCTTTGTCTTTCCGGCCATTGCTGCGTGAACGGCATTGTTTCCAAGTCTCTCGCAGTAGATTGAGTCATTCGCGGTCGTTACAGCCGCACGAACTTCATAACTCGGGTCGATGTATTTGAGGTTGATTGGAATATTCTTTTCCTTGAAGTGTTCGGTGATGCGGTCCTTTATGAACTTTCCGATGTCTGCAAGTTTTTTGTTTCCTGAAGCGTCTGTCTGGTTTGTGGAGGCAAGCAGATCCTGACCGGCTCCCTCTGCGACTACGATAACAGCGTGTCCTCTGCGTGCAAGGCGTGCTTCAAGATGCGCAAGGAATCCGTTGGGACCATCCATTTCAAAAGGCACCTCGGGAATAAGGCAGAAGTTTGCCTCGTGGCTTGCGATTGCGGCTGCGGTTGCGATGAATCCTGACTCGCGTCCCATCAGCTTCACAAGTCCGATTCCGTTAATCTGGGACTGAGCTTCCATGTGGCATGAATTCACGGCCTTTGTTGCCTGCTGAACTGCTGTTTCAAATCCGAATGAGCGGTCAATGAACTGCAGGTCGTTGTCAACAGTCTTTGGAATTCCGACAACTGCTATTTTAAGACCACGGCGCTCGACTTCATTTGCTATGTCAAGTGCACCTCTCTGTGTGCCGTCACCACCGATGATGAACATTGCGTTGATTCCCATGCGCTCGATTGAGTCCACGATTTCAGATGTGCGGTCTCCGCCTCCACGGGATGTGCCCAGGAATGAGCCTCCGATTTTGTGGATTGCATCAACATTGCCGGGGTTCAGGTCGATCGTGTCATATCCTTCTTCGGCAAAGAATCCGTTGTAACCGAACTGAATGCCCTTTATGCGGCGCACGCCATAGCGGTTCCACAGGCAGCGTACAACTGCACGGATAACATCGTTGAGTCCGGGACAAAGACCTCCGCAGGTGCAGATTCCGGCTGTGACATGTGACGGATTAAAGTAGATTTTCTCGCGGGGGCCTGCTTTTTCCATCAGATTCGTCATATCGTTGGCATCCGCTTTGTCGTCCGCGAAAACATTCACCTGATTGCGCACAAAGGAAGAATCCTTCACATAGGTGGCGCGGTAATTTCCATGCTCACGAGAAAGCTCTATGGGAGAAGGCACTGTGCATGGTCCCAAATTGTCAACCGTAAAATCATATTTAATCTGACTCATAGCAAAACCCCTTGTTGTGCGCCCGTCGGCGATCGTGCGTACAAAAATCTCATTTCCGGCTCCGTTGTTTTAGAGAGTTGCGGAGACCGTGCGGAACCTTGAGAATCCTGCATAATTCCAAAGCCCTTGATGGGATAGGATACAGGAATTTCCCTAAATAATCAATAGGTTGTTATCATGGTTTAACCGCAAAAAGCCTTTTTTATCGGGGAAAACCGGGGTGAAAGAGGCTCGGAATCAAAAAAAACATTACGGAAAATCAGGAAACGCACCGCATTTTCAAAGCCGCTGATTCCTGGACTTGAAACCCGCCTGTATCACGGAAAATCCCCGGGAACGCAGCTTTTCGAGATGCCCTTTATTCGTGCGGAGGGTTCAATACCCCGACGCTCTGCGTCGAAATAAAGGGTATTGAACCCGACTGCAATACCTTATGAGAACACCATACCTCGACGCTCTGCGTCGAGTGTTGGTGATTTTCGACGCTGCCTGTCAGTGAGATCTGTTGAAATCCTTGCAGAATTCCAAAAACTGACTCTTGGGAACCGGCTTTGAAAAGAAATATCCCTGGCAATAGTCGCATCCCAAATCGACCACCATCCTGCGCTGTGCTTCCGTCTCCACGCCTTCAATCAAAATCTTCTTGTTCAGTTCGCGTATCATCCTCACCGTGTTTCTCAGAACCACGCGGGCAGACTCCTTCTTTTCGGCTTCCCACAAAATCGACTTGTCTATCTTTATAATGGAAAAGTCCTGACTGAAAATGTAAGTGGCGTTCGAATACCCCGTGCCGTAGTCATCGAGAGAAAAAGAAAATCCGCAGTTCCTGAGCGCATTCACGGTCTGCTGGAAAGTCTCCTGATTGTTTATGGCGGCGCTTTCGGTAATCTCCAGATTTATTGCGGACGGCGGCAGATTGTAATGCGAAAGAGTGTCCATGAAAATGTCGGGCAGATTTTTGTGCATGCACTGAACCGTCGAAAGATTGATTTCCAGAAAATCCACTCCGATGCCGTGAAGCTGGTCCAGCGAAAACATCTTGCATACTTCCTCAAACACGAATTGACCTATCGCCGTGATTGCCCCGTTTTTTTCCGCAATAGGAATGAACTCTTCCGGGGAGATGAATCCCAAATCATCATCAATAAGACGTATAAGGGCCTCCGCCGAATGAATCTTGTTTGCATGAGCATCCCAAATGGGCTGAAAATAAACCTGGAAGGTATTGCTCTGAAGCGCCCTGTCGATTGCCTGCTCCACAGCCTTGCGTCTTTGAATGTACGAAAGCTGATCCCTCCGCAGAAGATTCACCCTGTTTTCAGACTTCACTCCCGTGGCATCAATCAGACTCATCAAATGGTCAAGCTGCGAAATATCCTTCGGCACATCCACGCTGCAAATCTGCGTCTCAAAACTCAGCACCCTTTCCTGCACCAGCCAGTCGGTGGAAAATCTGTTCACAAGATAAGTGAGAATCTGGTTCGTCTTGTCGAGAATCGGTCCGTACAAAATCAAAACGAAATTGCTGTTGTTGCAGTCGTACACAGCGTCATTATTCGTAATCTGCACAAGCCACTGCGCAATCTCCCGCATTATGTTTTCCATCACCTTGTAGCCGAGATTGGTCATATAATACTCAGCGTTCAGGATTTTGATGATAATCACCTTGTACGACATTTTGTTTTTAAGCAGGTTCACACTGTCCTGAAGAAACATCGCACGGTTCTGCACGCCGGTAACGGAATTGTACACATCCGAAGGAGCCTCAATCGTCACCAGCAGGCAGAAAGTCATCGTCACCACCGCAAAAGCCTCAACCAAAAGATGCGGGTTATGCATCTGAATCTGATTTGAAACAAGACAGAAGAAAATAAAAATCAAAAGGAGAATGCCGCGTCCTCTGGGAATAGTGGAACGATAGCGTAATATATAGAAGATACTTGCAATAATGTACAGTCCCGCGGTCGCATAAAGCAGCATGAAGATTTTTCCGTGATGATACACAAGATTTTCATCGAAATAAAAGAAAAATCCCGTAAAAGGATTCGTAAGCTGCAGAATAAAAAGCACCAGCCAGGGAGTAAAAAGACTTATAAAAAATCCCTTCTTGTATTTCTTGTAAAGGCCGGTAAGCACCAGAACATAAGACGCAAAAATCGCAGGCATAAGAGCGTGCGCCACGTGGTAAAGAAGATTTGCCAGCTGAGTCCAAAACAAAAGAGCAGGATTCCGTGCTTCAATCAAAACCGCGCCGAAAATATCCGCCAGAGTCATAACGAATTCATCAATCGCCAGAGAAAGAAAAAGCCTGTTTTGGGCAGTGTGTTTTTCCTTCTGAAACACAAAAATCAGCAGGGTAATCGTCGAGAGAATCAGTGCGCTTATGTCAAAAAAAATATTGTAAGTGTTCAAAACGTAAAATCCTTTCGCCACGGTAAAACCAGAGAATCCTCTAAAGTATATCATAAAAGAAGTCATTTGTAAAATTAATTTTAAATCCGGCCTTCAAGGGGGAACAAAGCCGATTATGCTCTGGACGGCAGGCTCAGGTGAGCGGCTTTCGCAGTCCTCCGTGTTTCCCGCTTTCCGGGGTTCCATTCGCCGCTGCGCGCCGAACCACTAAAGTGGCCCCTGCAATCGGGCGTAGAGGGCAAGTTTTTACGTTTTTTTCGCAGAAAAAATTCGAGCCTCGCGAGAAAGTAAAAACTTGTGAAGCAAGCTCCGCTTGCGACCGGCCCCTGTAATCGGGCGTAGCAGGGCAAATTGAAAACCAATCCCCCGGTTGCGAAAAATGCCGGCAATAACAAGTCTTTGAGGATTAAAAATATTTTTTTTGAAAGTCTC
>DGXM01000126.1:0-180 GCA_002396325.1 Treponema sp. UBA4232 | reverse complement strand
CCGCCTACGCTACGAGCCTTTCAAAAACAGCTCTTTCTTTTGCCTATTCCCACAGCCGTTTCAGGGCATTTTTGAATCCCCGGTTGAAGTTTTCGATTCTCTTTTCATCAAAGATAATCAGGCTCCTGTTGCGAAAAATGCCGGAATTTACCGCAGCGTGTTGAAACTCACTGCACTCCC
>DGXM01000158.1 GCA_002396325.1 Treponema sp. UBA4232 | reverse complement strand
CGGGTCAGGCCCGGAATGACGGCATCTCATGGTTTCCAATCATCAACACCCGATGCGGATTCGCAGCAAAGTTTCAAGCGGCGCGGAATATTGCCCTCAGCACAAAAAAAGGGCCCAGACTCTTTATCTGAACCCTGTTCAGGGACTCTCCGAAACACCTGTTTTCAGAGATGCCCTTTATTCAAATCCGCAGAAAGATTTAGAACTTGATTGAAACTGCAACTCTCAGGAACATCGGCCAACCGGACTCAAGATTGATTCCGATTCCCTTCGTGAAGTACCAAGTGGCTCCAATATGGGGAGCGATGTAAGGAGCAACGCCAAAATAAGAATTTCCAAACCCCATCGAGATTCCTGCACTCAAACCGGCGTAGATGTCAAGATTCGGTACCGGCACATTGATGTGATAATTCACAAACGGTGCGGTATAAACAGTATGATAAGAGTGTAATGAGCCATCATTCCACGCATATCCGTAATATCCCATGACTCCACCGAATCCGAACGGCAGCTGTCCGAGCTTCACGGTAAACTCGACAGAAGCTTCCACAGGAGGAATCCAGAAACTAAGATTGCCATAACCAAGGCGGCCTAAATGCTCATTCAAGCCGGGGCCGACGTTTACAATAACATCACCTTCGTCAACATAGTCGCAGTAGTTTGTGAAAATCTCACGGGCTCCTGCAAACGCTCCCAATGTCATGCACAGCATGGCAACCAATGCAATGTGTTTTTTCATATAAAACTCCTTTTGCCGGGCTTTCAGTTTTAATAAAAGTACAATTTGAAAAAATCTATAAAACCGCTCTCCTCAACAAATCGGAACCAATACTAGCATAAAAAAAACTTAATTGCAAGAGGCAAAAAAAAAGCACCATGCAGACCATGCACAGTGCTTGATGCCGGGCACCAGACTTGAACTGGCACGGATGTTACCATCCGAGGGATTTTAAGTCCCTTGTGTCTACCAATTCCACCAGCCCGGCAGTGCATCCAATATACATTATTTTCCCCTTTTGCGCAAGTGCCCATCAATTGACAGGCGTTTAAAATCCTACTATTATATATGCCATGACTGTCTATGAAAACATAAATGCCCTTGCAGGATATGCACTTACCACAGGGTTGATTGAAGAAGATGATTTGATTTACACCCAAAACCGGCTTCTTGAACTCTTTGCACTTGACGGATTCGAATCCGCTGAACAGGCACGTTCAATTCCAAGCACCCGCACCGAAGATTTGGAACAAATCCTTTCCGGGCTTTTGGATTATGCGGCAGAAAAAAATCTCTTTCCAAATGACGGAATCGTAAACCGGGACCTTTTCGACACAAAGATTATGGGCACCCTTGTTCCCCGTCCTTCCGAAGTGCAGAAGAAATTCATGGACCTGTACAAAAAATCGCCGCGGGAAGCAACGGACTGGTATTACAAATTCAGCCAGGACACTGATTACATAAGACGCTACCGTGTATGCAAAGACGTAAAGTGGCAGGCGAAAACGGAATACGGCGACATAGATATCACAATAAATCTCTCAAAGCCGGAAAAGGATCCCAGGGCTATAGCCATGGCCCGCAACGCAAAGCAGGTGGGATACCCCTCGTGTCTTTTGTGCAAGGAAAACGTCGGCTACGCAGGAAGACTGAATCACGCGGCAAGGCAGAACCATAGAATCATCCCGCTGCGTCTCAACGGAACCGAGTGGGGGCTTCAATACTCACCCTACGTTTACTACAACGAACACTGCATAGTCTTCAGCTATGAGCACACGCCCATGAAAATCAGCCGTGAGACTTTTGCAACTCTTTTTGATTTCATAAAACTTTTCCCGCACTACACCATCGGAAGCAATGCGGATCTTCCCATCGTGGGAGGTTCAATTCTTACCCACAACCACTATCAGGGCGGACACTACGAATTTGCAATGGCCCGTGCACCGATTGAGACCCGCTTCACGGTAAGAGGATTCGACGACGTCACCTGCGGAATCGTAAAATGGCCGATGAGCGTAATCAGACTGAACTGCCCATCCTCCGAAAGACTCATTGAGCTTGCAGACAAAATCCTCCGCAACTGGAGAATCTACACAGACGAAAAAGCCTTCATCTATTCCCAGACAAACGGCGAAGACCACAACACAATCACACCGATTGCACGCATGCACAACGGAAACTTCGAGCTGGACCTTGTTCTCCGCAACAACATCACGACGGAAGAACATCCGCTGGGAGTGTTCCATCCACACGCTGAACTGCACCACATCAAAAAGGAAAACATCGGACTCATCGAGGTGATGGGACTGGCTGTTCTTCCCTCGCGTCTTAAAAAAGAGCTTTCTGATTTGGGAAACGCAATCATCCAGGGACGCAGCATCAGTGATGATGAAGTCCTTGCAAAACATGCGGAATGGGTCAAATCGTTTATGCCGAAATATCCAAGAATCACCGCATCAAACGTGGATCAGATTCTCAAAGATGAAGTGGCCCTTGTGTTTGCCCGCGTTCTTGAGGATGCCGGAGTTTACAAAAGAACCCCCGAAGGAAAAGAAGCTTTCCTTAGATTCATAAAATCTTTCGTTTAAAAAGATAGGAGAAAATATATGTCACAGCTGTATATTCCGAAAGGATACAAACCTCTGCTGAATGTGAAGGAAACGGAAGCCGCCATCGTGCTTGTAAAGAATTTTTTTCAGCTTTCCCTTTCCACAGAGTTGAACCTGACCCGTGTGACCGCACCGCTTTTCGTAAAGTCAGGCATGGGAATCAATGATGATTTGAACGGTGTCGAACGCCCTGTCCATTTTCCCGTAAAAGACATGAACGAATGTCAGCTTGAAATCGTCCATTCCCTTGCAAAATGGAAGAGACTCAAAGTAACGGAAATGAATCTGAATCCCGGCTTCGGGATTTACACAGACATGAATGCAATTCGTGCGGACGAAGAACTTGACAATCTGCA
>DGXM01000024.1 GCA_002396325.1 Treponema sp. UBA4232 | reverse complement strand
CTTTTTTTTGTCCTTCGGGCAATTTTATATTTTTAAAGGACTATCCGGCTTGAGTGATTATGCTCAAGAAAATCAAAAAATCATATTTTCAAAATATCGAATTTGCGTTATCTTATAACAAGTAAAATGAATACAAAAAATCAGGCTCTGACAGATAAATTTCTCCGCTCTTTTACCGGTTATTTTACCGTGCACGATATGGGTAAATTTTTTTCGGAAATCGGTGTCAAGGCAACAAAAAGAGACTGTATGCAGTATCTGGAGGATTGTCCTTGGGTATTCTGTCTGGAAAATGGAAAGTATATAACAAAGGCCGGTGCTTTTACCGGAGAAATCTTTTCAATCAGACTGACACCGGAAGAGTATGAAAAAAAGATTTTTATCCCCGGATCAAGGTGCATTCCATTTGTCGACAGTGAGATAATCTCCGGAACTCTTTCATTTTATTTTTACGGTAAACTTCTCCCCAGGAAAATAGAGACTTTTACTGCTGATAAGGCAATTGATTTTTTTCTTCTCTACGGAGAGGAATATGCACCTCAGTATATAGCATCCGACCCTGCGAATTCAGACATCGATATGGTTGAAAGGGATTTTGAACTGCCGGGTTCTGTTCATCTTACAGGAATAGATATTTCTCTTCTTATTGATAAGTATGGTTTCAAACTTGGCGACCGTCTTGTTTGTGCTGTACAGGATTGGGATAAAGGCCGTATATATGTAAAAATCATCCATGATGGTGAAAATCATTTTAACAGGGGCTTTCAAGGTTCTGCCCGTCTTGAGTGGTATGACACGCTGGAAAGGCTTCTTTTGGAAAGCTTCGACCGCATGGGTCCCTGCGGCTCAATGGAAGAACAGCTTTCAAATGTGTTTTTTGAAAATATAGAGTCACTTTGCATCCCAACCTGCGGCTCTATCGAGGAATATCTGAATCAATATGCAAAAAATGTGGGGCTGGAGCATTTCGGTGTTGAAACCAGACTGTGGTTCAAGGGAAAGGAGGTTCCTGCCGTAGGACCGTGGAACTGCGGGGATTTGGATGCGATTGACGCGGAGGTAAAATCAAATCCTTCTTTTGTTTCATTTACCCTGACTCCGGAACTGATTGATCAGTATCTTTTGGATATGCATTACCGGCGTGAGAATGATTACAAAGAGCTGCTTGAAAAAATCTATCCTGAAGATTACCTATTCCAAAGCGACCAAAAGTTTTATATACTGGAGATGCTTAAGGAACGCGACCGGTTGATTTCAAAGGAATACAATTGGTTTGCGGATCAGGGGGTGGGTGAAGTCAGGCGTCTGTCTCTTGAGCTCTTCACAAGGGTGAATGCTTTGGTTTATAAAATTGACTGTTCGACATCTGCCATACAAGAATTGCCGCAGCAGGAACTCGTGATACTTACGCAGTTGTATGGACATTTGTACCGTATATTGCATTCAATTCAGGAATCTGAGTCTCTGGAAAAGGATGCAAGTGCTTTGTTGCTTTCGATAGATGGAATGAAGTGGAATTTCGAGGATATACGTGAGCCGTTGGAAGCCGCAGTGGAAAAGCAACGATGCAACCGCTTCAAGGTGATAAAAGCTCCTTGAATACAAGCGGATTTTGATGTAAAATGAAACTGGAGAAAATTATGGGTGATGAAGTAAAGTTGCCTGACCTTTTGAGGGCCGGAGCAGTTATTAATGATGTAAAGGGGAACACTCTGGATGAGGTTTTTGCGGATATTGAAACCCGTTTGGAATTGCCCGCAGGATATGATAAAAAACTTGTAGTGTCAGAACTTCTTGCCAGGGAAAAAATCCTGAGTACGGCTGTGGGAAACGGGATTGCGATTCCACATACAAGAAAATCCATTCTGAATTCAGAGGCTGATCAGAGATTGATTGTATGCTATCTTGCGAATTCTCTTGATATGGATGCCCCCGACGGACTTAAGGTTTCCGTTTTCTTTATCCTCTTGACAAAATCAACACAAGTACATTCCTGTGCTCTTTCTGATTTGGCGCGTCTTGTGGGTAACGGTACATTCCGTCATTTTTTGGACACTCGTCCTGATTTGGATTCCCTGCTTGCGAAAATGAGGGAATATGATTTATAGGGAAGCTCGAAAAACTTATGAGAATCTCTAAAAACTTCAGTTTTTAGAGATTCTCTGCAGGCATTTGAAATTTTGAGGACATCCGTGAAATAAGAGTTTGGGATGCCGCTCACATGAATATTTTAAGGAGTAAAGTATGAATTCTAAGGCTCTTGAAGCTACCGCGGTATCGATCCGCAGCCTTTCAATGGACGCAATCCAGAAGGCAAAATCAGGCCACCCTGGTCTTCCACTTGGCGCCGCAGAACTTGCTGCTGTTCTGTATGGTGAGATTATGAAGCACAATCCTGCTGACTCAAGCTGGGTTGACCGCGACCGGTTCGTTCTTTCTGCAGGACACGGTTCAATGCTGCTTTATTCCATCCTGCACATTGCCGGCTACAAGGTTTCCATGGAAGATATTCAGTCTTTCCGTCAGGTTGGTTCAAAATGCCCGGGACACCCGGAGCGCGGAATGACAGACGGTGTTGAGAATACTTCCGGCCCCCTCGGACAGGGAGTCGCACTTGCAGTCGGTATGGCTATTGCAGAGTCAATGCTTGCCGCACGTTTCAACACATCACGCCACACAATCGTGGATCACTACACATATTCTCTGGTCGGAGAGGGATGTCTTGAAGAGGGTGTTTCTTCAGAAGCCTGTTCACTGGCGGGAACCTTGAAGCTTGAGAAGCTGATTGTTTTCTATGACGAGAACAAGATTTCAATAGACGGAAATACAGACATTGCTTTTGCTGACGATGTGCAGAAAAGATTCGAGTCTTACGGATGGTCGGTTCTCCGCGGCTCTATGTACAACATGGGCGAGATTGCGGATTTGGTGAAAGTTGCAAAGTCTCAGCACAAACCCACACTCATTATCCTCAAGTCCATCATTGGAAAGGGTGCTCCGAAGCAGGGTACGGCAGATGTTCATGGTGCTCCGCTGGGTGATGACGGTGTAATCGAGGCAAAGCGCACGCTCGGTCTCCCCGAAGACAAGAAATTCTACGTGGTTCCCGAAGCCTACGATTATTTCAAGGGCAAGGCAAAAGATTTCGCTCAGGCAGAGGCAGATTGGAAGGCCGAGTTTGATGCATGGTCTTCAGAAAATCCCGAACTCAGAAAACTTTGGGATGCATATTGGAGCGGAAAGCAGACTGGAGATGCAGCGGCTCCTTCATATAATGTCGGAGACTCACTTGCAACCCGCGATGCTTCAGGAAAGAGTCTCAACTGCATGGCAGACCGCTATCAGTGGTTGGTCGGTGGTTCAGCAGACCTGCAGGGACCGAACAAGACAAAGGTAAAGAATGATGACGGCACATACGGCCCGGAAAACCGCAAGGGACGCACAATCGAGTACGGAATCCGCGAGTTTGCAATGAGCCAGGTTCAGAGCGGAATCAATCTTCACGGAGGACTCCGCGCATTCGGTGCCACATTCCTTGTTTTCAGCGACTACCTGCGTCCTTCACTCAGAGTTGCAGCACTCAGCAAGCTCCCCAACATCTACGTTTTCACACACGATTCAATTTACGTTGGAGAAGACGGACCCACACATCAGCCCATTGAAACTCTTGCCGCACTCCGCTGCATTCCCAATGTTCAGGTTCTCCGTCCGGGTGATGCCGAAGAGACACAGCTTGCATGGGAAATGGCCCTTGAAAGCACCGATCACCCCGTCTGCATGGCATTCACACGCCAGGGACTCCCCGTATACGAAAAGGCGGACAAGGATTGGAAGAACACAGCCCGCAAGGGTGCATACGTTGTGCAGGAAGGAAGTGCTTCCCCCGACATCACTGTGGTTGCGACAGGTTCTGAAGTGAGCATGGCTCTTGCCGCCGCAAAGGAAGTTCCGGGAAAGACAATCCGCGTTGTGTCGGTTCTTGACAAGACACTCTTTGAAAAGCAGGATGACTCGTTCCGTGCAAAAATCATGGGAAATCCCAAGCGCGTTGTTGTTGCGGAAGCAGGATGCCGCCAGGGATGGGAAGGTTATGCCAAAAAGGACGACCTCTTCACTCTTGACGACTTCGGTGAGTCAGGACCAGCCGCAAAGGTTGCCGAAGACCTTCATTTCACGGCTGCTGATTTCGCAAAGGTGCTTGCCCGCTGATCAGTCTTCATAAAAAAAAAGAGGACCCGTTTGCGTTGTATGCCATTCGGGTCCTTTTTTTGCGCAAAGATTTTTCATTTGAATCCAATCCGTCTGCTGCTTTTCGAAACAGGTGGATTTTTTTTTAGAAAGAAATGATTTCCTCGAATACCGAGATTGTGAATTGATCGGTCATGCCGCTTATGTATTCAATCACGCATTTTTCGTAGCTCTCCTCTGAATTGATGTCGAACACTTCCCTTGTCTGGTAAAGTCTCGCCTTTTTTTCTTCAATGTCATAGTTTGTGTATTTGACGAGCCAGTCGATGAAAGTGCGGGAAAGATTCGGTGCGTATTTCAGGCATTGGTTCATCGTATGGTTTTTCGCATAAACCTGGGTCCTCATCAGTGTGCGGTAAATGCATCCGAGGACAGTCTCTGCGTATGATTGGAATTCCAAAAGCCGCCAGTTGTTGTAAATGTTTGCATAGCAGAATTTTTTCAGGGCGATGATGAAACTGAAATATTCCCCGCTGAAGCAAAGTCCTTTCTCAGGGGAACTCTGAGTGCACAAATCAACAGCCAGATCGTTTATCAGGGTTGTCGTGTTCACTGCATTTCCGCTTCTGAAAACTCCCGCGCTTGTGGTGTGTGTGGATTTTGCCTTTCCGTCGAATCCAAGGGTGCCGGCCACAATCTCTTTCAGCTGCTTTGCCGTTGTCGCATCAAGAATGTCGTAGCGGGCGGCATCCTCCAAATCTCGTCCCAAAAAAGCAATCTTGTCGCTCATTTTCACGACGCACCCTTCCCATGTGTACGGGGAGATTATGCCGGGTCTCTTGATGTTGTAAAGATCCATCCCTTCTTCCCTCGGCCTGAGTCCCTGCTGGTCTATCTCTCCGCAATGGCAGATTATTCCGTCTCTCACAGCGTAAGTCAGGTCAAGGTTTTTCTCAAATCCCTCCGGGTCCTGCAGAGTGTCAATGTAGTCTGCAAAAAAAAGGGAGTTTCGTTCGTGCCAGAATTTCTTCGGTGCGTTTTTTCCTTCTTTTTGAATCATCAGCGAATTGAGGATTGTTTCCCCCGTATGTCCGAAAGGTGCATGTCCGATGTCGTGTCCCAGGGCAATGGCTTCGGTAAGATCCTGATTGAGTCCCAGAAAGCGTGAGATTGTGCGGCTCACACTTGCCACGTGTCCCACATGCTCCATCCTTGTGCATACGTGGTCGTTTTGCGGTGCGAAGAAGACCTGTGTTTTGTGTTTCAGACGCCGGTAAGACTCGCAGTGCAGAATCCTTGTGTAATCTCGTTCGAATTCCGTGCGGATTCCGTTGCCTCTCTGGTAGAGGCTGTTTTCACGTTTTATGCTCTGGTTCCATTTAGGACTGTTTTCGTCTGTGCGTACTTGTGCAAATGAATCTTTCATGCTTAAATTATACATCGTTTTTTTGCGGTTGTCACCGACTGACCGGGGAGGATTTATGGAAAGCAAAGATGAAATAAGAAA
>DGXM01000032.1 GCA_002396325.1 Treponema sp. UBA4232 | reverse complement strand
GAGTTTAAAACCCCGAAATTACGGGCTTTTAAACATCGCATTTTCAGAGTTGCCTCTAAAAACTGAAGTTTTTAGAGACTCCCTATATGAAGTTTACACATAACGGAAAGACAATCCGCAGATAAAGTATATAAGGAGAATATCCATTTGAAAAGAAAGATAGTAAGATTTTTATAAGAAAAGTAGGATTATGAAGGACTTGAAAAGGGGAGAAAAACATACATTCACGGAAAGCGGTTCATTTTGCGGTGCCTTCCGTGAAAGCCGGATTTATTTTTTCTTCTTGTTTACCAGCTCTTTAAGTGCCTTGCCGGCGGTGAACTTGGCGGTCTTTGATGCGGGAATCTTGATTTCTGCGCCAGTTGCGGGGTTGTGTCCGATGCGGGCCTTGCGTTCTCCTACAGAGAATGTTCCGAAGCCTACGAGCTGAACTTTGTCACCCTTCACGAGTGCGGAGGAAACGGCCTCCTGGAATGCCTTTACAGCAGCCTCGCTGTCTTTCTTTGTGAGGCCGGTTGATTCTGCGATGGCGTCTACTAACTCTACTTTAGTCATTTTGTTTCTCCAACAGTTTTTTTTTGGTCTTCAGGCCGGTGGCAGAAAAACCAATTTTTCCCTATTATACTTCATTTATTGTGTAATTTCCAGTGGTAAATGCAAAATTTTCGGAAAAATCAGTGAAAATATGACAATTCAAGCGAGGGACAAAAAAAAGGCACCCTGACTCAGGATGCCTGTAGTGCGGAATACTAGAGTCGAACTAGTGACCCCCAGCGTGTCATGCTGGTGCTCTAACCAACTGAGCTAATTCCGCAAAAGTTTAATCATCGGGATGACTGGATTCGAACCAGCGACCCTCTGGTCCCAAACCAGATGCGCTACCAGCTGCGCTACATCCCGTATGGTTGTGGAGGATGACGGGATCGAACCGCCGACAACCTGGGTGTAAACCAGGTGCTCTCCCAGCTGAGCTAATCCTCCAAAAGAGTAATCAAATAATAATGAAAAGCAGTAGCTCTGTCAATACCTAAATTCATTTTTTTCGATTTTTTTAAAGAAAATCAGGCATCTTAAAAAAAGCGGATGGGGAAGGGTTCCAGGAAATGCACTTGAGTTTCTGATATTGCCTAAATTTACTTTTTTTCAACATCAGAAAAATAATTTTTTATCCTTAAAAGTATTGTCTTTATCATCAACACTCGATGCAGAACACCTCGGAGTATTGCATCCTTGGCACGAATAAGAACCTCGAAAAAATCTTTTTTACAGATAAATTCGAAAATCCTCTGTATTTTGTCAATAAAATCAGTGAAAAAAACATATTCCAACCCCCTGTCTGCCACGGAAAAGGGCATATTAAGTGATTATTTTTGATTTAATAACTAATTTACTAATTAAAAATAAATATTTTTAGCTAAAAAAATTAATTTTCTATTGACTTAAAAAATAAATATGATATTATTAACTCATAAACTAGAAACTAATAAAGGAGGTTTCTTATGAAAAAATTAGTTAAGGCAGGAGTGGCTGCAGCTGCGGTTTTATCTCTTGCGGCTTTCACAACAGGATGCAGCAAAAAGCAAAATGCTCCCAAGGCTGACTCTTCCGCAAAGGCTTCTGACACGCTTGACATCTCTTATTCGGATATCGTTCTCGGCAAAACAGGCACAGACATTACCGCAACCCTGAAACTGCTCTCTCACAGAACGGATATGTTGAATGCGGATTATCCTGGAACCACATGGGCTCAGTATCTTGCAGAGTTCAACAAGGTTTATCCCAACATCAAGGTTGAAATAGACGGAATTACCGATTATGCAAGCACGGCTCTTCTTCGTCTTCAGGGCGGAAACTGGGGCGACATCATGATGATTCCTGCCCTCGATGCAAAGGATCTCTCAACTTACTTCCTGAGCTACGGCACAGTTGAGGAAATGTCAAAGCAGGTAAGATTCGCAAACCAGTGGATGTACGACGGAAAATCATACGGTATCCCTTCAACAGGAAATGCACAGGGTGTCCTTTATAATAAGAAGGTTTTTGAAAAGGCCGGAATCACAAAGATGCCGAAGACTCCCGAAGAGTTCATCGCAGACCTCAAGCTCATCAAAGAAAAGACGGATGCCATCCCGCTTTACACAAACTACGCAGCAGGCTGGACAATGGGCGCATGGGACGCATACCTCGGCGGTTCCGCTACAGGTGATTCAAAGTACAACAACCAGATTCTTCCCCACGAAAAGAATCCTTTCAGAAACAGGGGAGACGGAACACATGCCTATGCCGTGTACAAAGTGCTTTACGATGCAGTTGCAAACGGTCTTATTGAGGATGACTACACCACGACTGACTGGGAAGGCTGCAAAGGCATGATCAACCGCGGTGAAATCGGAACAATGGTTCTCGGATCATGGGCATTCACACAGATGCAGGGAGCAGGACCGAATCCTGATGACATTGGATACATGTCTTTCCCGATCACTGTAAATGGCAAGCAGTACGCTTCGGCAGGTCCTGACTACTGCTTCGGAGTAAACGTTAATGCATCAGTCAACAATCAGAAAGCCGCACTCATTTTCCTGAAGTGGTTTACTGAAAAATCCGGCTTTGCATTCAACGAGGGTGGAATCCCGATTGCAATGAACGACAGCAACTATCCTCCTGTTTACGCTGCATTCGATGGAATCGAATTCGTGCCCGATACTCCCGCCCTTGCAGGAGAGGAAGATTTGATGAACAATCTGAACTCAGACTCAGAGCTTGCAATCAACGCAGGCGGAAACCTGAAGGTTCAGCAGATTATCGAGCATGCTTACAACAAAGACATGACATTCGACAAGATTATGGATGAGTGGAATGCCGCCTGGACACGTGCCCAGGAAAGCAACAACGTATCCGTAAAATAATCCATCCTGACGCCGGGTTGTCTTGAACGGCGGCCCGGCACTTCAAATTAAAAAAAGAAACCTCTAAAAAATCTGTTTCAGCAGGATTCTTTCACCGCATATTAGAGGCAACTTTGTAACTGACAACGCATTTTCAAGGCAATTTTTTTTCAGGGGGCCTGCAATGAATGGTTCAAAACCAAAAAGCGAATTAAAAAGCAGACTGTCACTTTTCCTAAGAAGCACGGGAGGACAGCAGAAGATAATCATTGGATGCTTCATAGTGATTCCGGTTCTTCTTCTCTTTACGTTTACATATCTTCCGTTTGGTGAAATGGTGGGATTCAGCTTCTTCAAGATGAAGTATGTCGGCTCCCGTGAATTCGTCGGTCTTCAGAACTACAAGGATTTGTTCACAAGAGGCGACATTTTCCAGTCCTTAAAGCTCAGCCTCTATTATATGGCGGGATCCGTGGTTCAGTTGGTTCTGGCGCTTTTCCTTGCCACAATGCTCAGCTTCAAGACAAAGTTCGGAAACGCCTTTAAAGGCATTATGTTTTTTCCGTATCTCATAAACGGAATTGCAATCGGATTCATCTTCAAATTCTTTTTCACGCACGGATTTGTATTCGACACCGTTTTGAGCTGGCTGGGAATCCCCATTGAAAAAATGCCGTACTGGCTCCGCACACAGGGGCTTAACAATGTCTGCCTTGTGGGAACTTCAGTCTGGAGATATTTGGGACAGAACATGGTGCTTTTCATCGGTGCAATCATGTCCGTGGATCCCGCACTTTATGAAGCCGCAGAAATCGACGGAGCAAACAGATTCCAGCAGTTCCGCAACATCATCCTTCCGAGCATCAAGACAATCATCACGCTGAACCTGATTCTTTCCATCACCGGTTCACTCAGCGCATTCGAGCCTCCTTACGTAATCACGAAGGGTGCAAACGGAACGGGAACCTTCTTCATCATCATGGACAAGGTTGCCCACACGGATCAGAAAGTCGGACTGGCATCTGCAATGGCTGTGTTCCTTTTGGCAATCATTCTTATTGTCACCCTGCTTCAGAACATCTTCTTCAAATATGTGTTTAGAAATGCAAATACAGACGGAAACAAAAACGGAGGAATCATATGAGAAAGCATCACTACACCCCTGGAACTATCATAAGCCAGGTGTTCAAATATTTTTCCCTCGCGTTCTTTGCATTCTGGGCAATTCTTCCGATCATCTCCTGCGTAATCACGGCATTCAAAAACGATGCCGAATACCAGTCCACCTCGGTAATGAATCTTCCGAAAGTCTGGGAGTTTGCAAATTTCGCCAAGGCATTCAAAACCGCCGGAATGGGGCAGGCCTTCGTCAACTCGCTGATTGTCCTTTTCTTCGTTCTTCTGGGGTCAATCCTCATAAGTTCTCAGCTCGCATTTGTTCTGAACAGATTCAAATTCTTTGGAAACGCTCTAATCCGCAGACTCTTTCTTTTCGCAACACTTCTTCCCGGTGTCGCAATGCAGGTCGCAGTCTACAAGATAATGGGGTCTCTTCATTTTATTGACCATCTTTACGGCTACATAATCATGATGATGGGAACGGACGTCATCTCAATCTACATCTTCATTCAGTTTATGGAAAACATATCCACGTCGCTGGATGAAAGTGCGATTATGGACGGTGCGAATTACTTCACAATCTACTGGAAGATTATTCTTCCGCTCTTAAAGCCGGCTATCGTTACGAGTATGATTCTGAAAGGTGTGGGAACTTACAACGAATACTACGGAGCGGCCCTTTACCTGCAGTCAAACAAACTGAAGACCGTGGCCATTTCGCTCTATACTTTCACAGGTCCTCTCGGAAGCCGTTACAATCTCATCTGCGCAGGTGTAATCATCTCGCTCATTCCTGCACTGATTGTATTCCTTCTTTGCCAGAAACAGATTTACACCGGTATTACGGCGGGTGCTGTCAAAGGCTGATTTATGCGAACGCTCGGTTTCACTCTTCCTGCAGAAGCCGGGCTTTCTTCACCCTGAGGTCGGGGTTTCGGTCTTCCATTGCGTAGATTGCTTCTTCGACCTTTGCTCTTTTGGAGTCTCCGAAATCAAAAAACTCCTGCTGTGTAGGAGTGGATTTGTCCTCAACATTGTCACAAGAGACTCCCAGAAGACGTATGCCTTTTCCCTCCTGATATTTTTTCGTGAACAGGGCCTGACAGCGTGCGAACATATCATCGGCATTCATAACCGGACGTTCGGTTGTCGCCTGTACACTCACGGTCGTGAAATCCTCGTAGCGGATTTTAAGTGCAACAGTTCTAGACCTGACGTTTTCCCTGTGCATCCTGTAAAGCACATCCATCGAAAGAGACATAAGCGCCGTATCGATTGCATACCGGTCGGTGAGATCGAATTCAAAGGTTGTTTCCGAACTTATAGAATGGTTCTTTGCCTCTCCGCCGAAAACCATGCCCTTGTTTCCACGGACTGCATTGTAAAGAAAAGAGCCGCTGCTTTGTCCGAAGATGCTTATGAGAAGGGCTTCTGATTTTTCATAAATATCGCGTGTGGTGCAAAATCCTGCAGCCTTCAGATGTGCAAGGGTTTTTCCTCCGACTCCCCACACTTTCTCAATCGGAAGTGAAAGCATAAAATCCTCTTCCTTTCCTCTGGGCACTACGGTAAGGCCGTTTGGTTTCCGAAGCCCCGATGCGATTTTCGAAAGGTACATAGTGGTGGCAAGTCCCACACTCACGGATAGACCTGTTTCTGTTTTAACGCGTGCCTTGATTTTTTTTGCAAGGTCAACCGGGTTTCCGAAAAGACGCTCGGTTCCCGTAATGTCAATGAAAGCCTCGTCGATTGAAATCTGAGTCACTTCGGGCGAGTAGTCTGAAAAGATTGACATGACTTCGTGGGATTTCTCGGAATAGCGCTTGTAGTTTCCTCTCACATATACCGCCTGCGGACAAAGTTTCACGGCAGTCACAAGCGGCATTGCAGAATGTACTCCGAATTTCCTCGCCTCATAGGATGCAGTTGAAACAACAGCACGTCTGTCACCTGGAAGTCCTCCTACAATCACTGGTTTTCCTCTGTATTCGGGATGGTCAAGCTGCTCTACGGATGCAAAGAAGGCATCCAAATCCACATGGAGAAAAACACTGTCCATCATTCCTCCTCAGAGGCGGTGTGCACCTGCTCAAGGGTTATTCTCTCGTGGTAGAGCGTACCCCTGTCTTCCGAAGAACTCAAGTATGCCTCCACAGTGACCTTTCCTTCGTTTTCAGATGAGTAAACTATGTGAATGGGTCCTGCCGGATAATCCGGAGTGATGAACACAATTTTATTCGGGGAGACCATCGTGTATTCGTAATTGCTTTCGTAAACTGGGACTCCGCTTTTGCTCTCGACGGAAATTGTGTATCGAATTGCAGGAGCCCCGCTTTCCACCGTAAGTTCGTGCATGTTGAGTTCCATGAAATTGTTGCTTTGAAGTTCCGCCTTGACTGTATATTCATCTTCAGGTCTTTCTTTTATTGCAAAAGAGAAGGACGGCTTTTCAGTTTCTGTTTTCGGAAGCATACGCACGCATACCTGATAAATCAACGCAAGAGACAATGCAAGAACCGCAATGGATGCCGCTGAATAAGCCATATACCGGAGCGGATTCATTTTCTTTTCCGGGGAGAAAAGATCCAGGGCTATGAGGACTCTTTCAAGCTGCATAAGGACGGGAAACAGCAGGCAGGAAAGGAGCAGATTCTTGTACAGGGGAAACACAATGTAGGCGGAAAGTGCATCCGGATTCGTATGCTTTACAATCTGCGAGATTAGAAGCACAAAAGGAATGAAGGGCACGATGAACATAATAATGAGAGTCGGTGTCCTCTTTGTTTTCTCGGCAATGAAAATAAGGATGTATTCAAAGAACATAATGTATTCAAGCCAAATGTTCAGGTAAGAGAATATGAACACATTCAGGGCGGACATAAGAAGCATATGGTATCCTGACGCTTTGAACGAAACACGGAAGTTCAGGCTTATGCGCAGAATAAACACAATGAAAACAGCGAGCACTGCAAAAAGCATTTTGAGACTCACAAGGAGCAGCGGATTTTCCGTGGCCAGAGAAGAAAACAATCCCTGCGTGAGATGAAGAACCACCGTTGTAAGAAACAGAGTAAAGGGAATGAAATACCAGGTGTGCAAAATGTCACGTGCGGCACCTACGTTCCTGTCGCTTCTGGAAAGAGCCTTGAATGTGATTGCCAGAAGAATGAAGATGCTGAATAAAAAGAAAAAAACTATCGAAACCGCTTCTCCGATCCAATAAGTGTGCCGTCCCACTTTGAAGAAGGCGTAGTGCCTGTCCCAGTTTTCCTTTACAAGCGGATCAATGGATTTTGCAATGTCGCGCAGAATCAGATTGTCCAGATAGTCCGTTTTCAGGGTAAGTCCGGCAACCGGAATGTTCTGCTCAAAGAAAGCCTCCATGCGGGTGTCCTTTTTCGTAAAGCCAAGCTGGTACAGCAGGGGGAATGTATAGGAAAGCTGCGGATTCTCACCGTTTGATGTGAATGAATTGCAAATGGTACGCACAAGCCAAAGTGGAGCCACAGTGCCGTTGGTTCCGGGAATCACCGCTCTCTCCGCACCGGAGTCTATCACAATGGCGCAGATTCTGTCGTCATATCCCAGCGAGGAAACCCATGCCTTTGTACCCGTAGGATGAAAGACGTTGTTTTCAAAATCAACTGTGAGGGGAAAGCTGTCGTTCGCACTCAGAAACACCACGGCGGTGTAGGAAAGATTTGATTCGGAAAGAAAGGAAACGAAACTAATGAGACTTTCAAGATTTTTTCCCGCGAATTCCTGTGTGAAGGCGAAGATAATCATATTAATTGAAGAATCATACCATTTTTCACTTTGATTCTGAGCATTTTCTGCCGATACTGTGATAAGAAGATTCTGTGGAAAGCTCTCCGAATCCGAAGGAATAAGTTCCTGTTTCTCTACTGGGATGCCTCTTTCAGTAAGTTTTGAATACAGGTTCTCGCATAAATCGATTCCGTAGTTCGGTGCATCGCCGCTCTGGGAAAAGGATTTTGCCGCCGAAAGGACAATGAGGAGAACTGAAAACAGGAGTTTCATCGGAAGGTTTCTCATATACTCTATAATAATAGAATATTGATGTTTACAATGCAAGCCCTTTGTGGTAATATAATTGAAGGAGAAATTTAAAATAAATGTGTGCATCTGGGAAAAAATTTTATCTTGATCTTCCATTGAAAGTTGTTCTCACCGAGGAAGGCGCGTCTCACTTCATCAGCCACAAGAAAAAGCTCTTGCGCTTTAGGCTTGCAGACAATCAGGAAGAGTACGGCATCAGCATGGACCATTTTTCGCCTATGTCCCTGCAGAACATGATTCTCGTTGACTATATTTCAAAGCTTGAGATTTCCATGTCGGAATTCGTGAGCCACCGTCAGGAGATTATGGATCTTTCGAAAGTGATTGTGTACTCAATCCTTTACAAGCAGTTCGACCGCGAGATTTTTGCCGCCCTGATTCAATGTGACTGCGTGCGTCACCACAACAGAACAAATCCAGGAAAGCTCATAGATGAAAGAACTCAGATTCCTGAGAAACAGCTGAAAAATCACCTTGCACTCAAAGACAACATCATCCAGTCGGCGCGTCAGGCAATCCTTGAGCCTATATGGCAGACTATAATGGCAAACACGGATTACTCACCGGAAGAGAAAAACATATATCTTCTTATGACTGAAAAATTCCTTAACCGCCTGAGTCTTATGAACTGGTACATAATCACCAAATTCTACAAGGCAGACGGTTTCACCCAGATTCTCAGCGTGATAAGACAGGCGCTTTCACGTTATATGGACAAATCCAAAGTGGCCGAGTACATTTCCGTTATGGTAATGGAACTTGCCCTGAACAGCGAAAACACCAATATGCGCAAAGCGGCAAGACAGCTTTACCAGGGAATCGACAACTACGAGACTCTGATTTACGATCCCGAAATCCGCCAGAAGATTATACAGGAACTCATCAGAAAGCACGAGGTGGTTTTCCTTTCATGGAAGATCGGCGGAGGCTCCACGTCAATCGGAAAGCAGGGAAGCCTGAACATCACTCTTTACAACAAGGATGATGAATTCCAGGAAGTGAAGGAGAACATCGAAAACAAGATGGCCGCCGACCTCAACAAGAAATCCCTCATAGATTTCTACCGCCAGATGCCTGAGGGGCAGGAGGGCACCGATCTCGGACTCTACTATCTTTCATATCTCGACGATGCCTGCAAAAAGGTGAACGTGAAATTCGAGTCTCTTGTGAACCAGTTTACCGCCAGCGACCTGACGGTTATCAGCCTGAAGTTCAATTTCTAAAAAACATGGGTAGATTTGCAAAAGCCGCGGCATTGGCCTCATGCGTTTTTTCTTTTCTCCTCACCGACTGCTCGAACACAGTCAATTCAATCTCGCACGTAAATACAGTGGTCGTTATTGATTATGCAGCTGAAACCTCTGCTCCTTCCATGCGTCTTTCCCTGTTCGCGGAAACCACAGGTGACGAAAGACAAGTGGAATCAATCAGGGCGGTTCATAACACATCGGGGCTTGAATGGACATGCATGCATCCGAAAAAAATAACTTCGCAGAACAATGTGCTTTGGACCGGCTACACGAATTTTGTGCCGCCGTCAGGAAGTCCTCTGCCTCAGGGATGGTATTCCCTTTATTATGTTGATGCCGCAGGAGAAGAATGTTCAGGTTCATTTTCCATTTCCTACGATGCAAAGATTCTCGAGACTCCACCTTCACAAATACCGGCTCTTCTTCCTGCCGCAGAAGCCTACGTGGCTCTTTACGATGAGCAGGGAATTATGATATTCTACGGACTAAGGCCTGAACACTGGAAGACAAATGCCGACATCAGCGCTGAATACGGACTTGCTCGAAAAATGAGAGTCTGCTACAGGGCAAACAACGGCACGGTGGTCTGCATGTTGCCTGAAACAAATTTGACAGACGAGGAATAAACGTGAGCGACAATGACGCTTTGGAAGAAAACATATCCACGGAAGGGAACGACTCTGATGATTCCGGCAGATTCCGAAGGACAGTGAAAACATTCGTTCTCCGCGCAGGACGCATGACAGACAATGAAAAAAAATGCTACAACGAACTGCATCCGGTGTGGTGCATTCCATTCGAACACAAGACCCTGAATTACACTGAAATATTCAACAACAACAATCCCGTCACATTGGAAATAGGATTCGGCATGGGACATTCGACAGCCGCATTGGCAGAACAGAGGCCCGGCATGAATTACCTTGGACTTGAAGTGCACCGCCCGGGCGTGGGAAAGCTTTTGGGGGAAATAAAAAAACGGGGACTTTCGAACATCTTCATCATTGAGCATGACGCAATCGAAGTGCTTGAGACAATGATTCCCGACTCATCCCTTGAGGCATTCCACATCTTCTTTCCCGATCCATGGCCGAAGAAAAAGCACCACAAGCGCAGGCTCATCCAACGTCCCAGGACAGACCTTCTTGCCCAGAAACTCTCTCCCGGAGGATACCTTTATTTTGCCACCGACATCGAGGATTATGCACATCAGGCACTCGAAGAACTTTCGGCAACGGCAGGAATCAAAAACCGATACGAAGGATTCGCACCGCATCAGGAATGGCGTCCCAGAACTAAATTCGAGCAGAAAGGCATAGACGCAGGACGAGAGATTTTTGAAATCATTTTCGAAAAGACAGATGATTGAGCATTTCCAAATCTCTGTTGGTTTTATATAAAGGAAGAGGACAAAATGGATTTGTTTGACATTGATGAAGCCCAGGCCCAAAGCGAACGCAAAGTGCGTATTGAAAATCTTGCCCATGACATAGAGCGATACCAGAAATCCTATTACAACGGGGAAGGTGAAATTTCCGATGCCGAGTTCGACAAACTCTGGGACGAATTGAAGTCTCTCAATCCGGATCATCCTCTTCTTCACAAAGTGGGTGCCGACTCCGGTTCATTTCCCAAAGCAAGACACGTGATGCCGATGGGAAGTCAGGAAAAGGCCGCAAACCCCGAGCAGTTCCTTGCATGGGCACAGAAACACAGTTACCCGGAATATCTTGTTGAATACAAACTTGACGGTGCAAGTCTCGAACTCCAGTACAGCCGCGGAGAATTGAAAAGGGCAGTCACACGCGGAGACGGAACAATAGGAGACGACATCACTGCAAACGCACGCAATTTCCAAGGGGTTGTTTCGACTCTCAAGTTTGGTAACCAAACGTTGGATTTTACAGGCGGAATACGTGGTGAAGTCATAATGACGCACAAAGTCCACAGGGATCTTTTTTCAAACAAGGCAAACTGCAGGAACGCCGCCAACGGACTTATGAAAAGAAAAGACGGAGAAGGCTCGCAGTATCTTAACCTCATTGTCTACGATGTATGGGCCACCGAAGGAGAGCAGCCGTTCAAAGACGAAGAGGACAAAATCAACTGGCTCTCAAAATGCGGATTCACAACCGTGAAACTTCACATCGCAAAATCAGCGGAAGAAGTGATTGAATACCGTGCAAAGGTGATGGAGGAAAGAAAGGAACTCGATTACGACATAGACGGTCTTGTCATCAAAGAAAGAAACGTAAACCACGAAGATGCAAGCCGCGACAGACCCGACAGACAGATAGCATTCAAGTTCAGTCTCGAGGAAGCTGTTTCCGTTGTGCGCAAAGTCGAATGGAATGAATCAGGGGCCACTTACACACCTGTTGCCGTTTTCGATCCTGTTGATTTGAACGGAACAACAGTGCAGCGTGCAAGCCTTGCAAATCCAAACCTCATCCGATCGCTCGGTTTGAAGATAGGAAGTCATGTGGTTGTTGTGAAGCGTGGTGAAATCATTCCCAAAATTGAAAGCGTTGTTCCCTCGGAAGATGAAAATCTTTCTGAAATAGAATTCCCGGAAATATGCTCCACATGCGGTTCACGTCTCATTGACGAAGGCACAAGACTCTACTGTCCTGGAAAGGACTGCTCGAAGAGGATTCTTCACCGTCTTCTGAAATGGGTGTCTGTTGTCGACATACGCGATCTGGGCGAGACATTGGTGAGGTCGCTTTTCCGCGACAAAGTCGTTCAGTCGGTAACGGACATCTACAATCTTACGGTTGAAAAAATCACTCCTTATTTTCTGAATGAGGAAAGCATCTCACAGGAAAAGAAATCCCTTGGAGCAGAGAAGGTGTACCGTTCAATACAAAACCATCGTTCGGTTTCACTTTCCAAATTCATTGCAGGATTCGACATTGAAGGAATAGGCGAGACCATCGTGGAAAAACTCATCGAAGCCGGATACAATTCCCTGGATTCTCTTTTTGAAGCCACACAGGAGCAGATTGCAGGAGTCTACGGATTTGCGGACATTCTTGCAGAAACTTTCGTGCAGGGGCTGAAGGAAAACAAAGAAGAGATGAAAAATCTCATTCAAAGCGGAGCACTTACGGTCGAGCAAATTGAGGGAGGAAAACTCGTCGGAAAATCATTCTGTTTCACCGGAGAACTCCGCTCAATGAAAAGAGCCGATGCACAGAATCTTGTAAAGCAGAACGGGGG
>DGXM01000030.1 GCA_002396325.1 Treponema sp. UBA4232 | reverse complement strand
TATTCATGGAGGATTATATGGATGCAACATCTTTGTTGACCTCTCTGGTCAGCGCATCAAACATCAAGAATATCAGTACAGCTTCAAATGCGAGCACAACTGATGTCAAAAACGTGCTTACACAGGCCATTCCCGCTTTGATTCAGGGAGCGTCTGCACAGGCTTCGGGAGATTCTGCGGAAGGATTTCAACATGCACTGGAGGAGCACTCAAAGGACAAGGCAAAGACTCTCGACATTGAAGACGGAGCAAAAATCATCTCCCATCTTTTGGGAAGCAAGGCTTCTTCCACGACAAATTCAATCGCCAAAGCTTCTGGTGTTGCAAAATCTTCCGTATCATCAATTCTTGCGGCGGCGGCACCTCTTTTTATGAGTCTTTTGGGTAAGCAGACATCCGGAAACTCAGGAAGTGCACTCGCATCGATTATCGGCGGTCTTTCTTCAACTTCAAATCTCACTGGAATTCTTGGAAATCTTCTTGGCGGCGGAACCTCTTCGTCATCATCTTCCAATTCCGGAAAAGACTCCGGCGGCGGTCTCCTCGGCGGTCTTATGGGGCTTTTGAAATAAAATTCTTTGATGGTTCCCAAAATTGTTGTTTTTTGATATACTGTGTCAATGTTCAACAGTTTGATGGGAACCGTTACAGGTAAATTTCCTCAGAAATTATTTATTGAAACTCACGGCATCGAGTGGGATGTCACTGTCCCTGATTCTACCTTGGACCGTCTTCCGGCGGTGGGGCAGGTGGGCAGAGTGTATACCTGGCTTCAGCATACAGACCAGCTTATGAATCTTTACGGTTTTGCCACTGAAGATGACAGGGAACTTTTTTTCAATCTTCTGAAAGTTGACGGCATTGGACCGAAGGCCGCCCTGAAGATTTTGAGCAGCATTTCCTCGAAGGATTTGGCCCGCATTTTGGATTCAGGCGATTTGGATTCCCTGCAGAAAGTGCCCGGCGTTGGAAAAAAGACTGCCGCAAAAATGCTTCTGCAGCTAAAGGGAAAACTCAATCTTGAGGAGACTGTTGTTGTTTCAACACGTACTGTACTTCCGTTTGCAGATGTTGTCACCGCACTTGTGAGCATGGGTTACGACAAAAAAAATGCAGAAGACGCGGTTGCAAAAATCACCGATGCAAAAAAAACAGATGCGGATTTCCAGAATCTTTCGCAAAAGCAGAAGGAGGATTCTGTGTTCCGTGAAGCACTTGTGGAGCTTGCCCAATGAATAAAAGCGTGCAGCATAAGACAAAATATTCCCGCGCGAAATCTCCAGCTCAGGAAGAAATGGATGAAATGAATATTGCCACTCAGCTTGCATCCCAGGCTTCAAAAAATCTTGCGATGGAAAGCGGTGGAAAAACCAGATTCGTAAGTGCGGCCGATGTTGTTGAAAGTTCAATGATTGTGCGTCCCGAAGTGCAGTTCAACGAAGATGTGCAGGAAAACAATCTGCGTCCGAAATCACTTTCCGAATTCCTTGGACAAAGTGCAATAAAAGAAAATCTTTCTGTTTTCATAAAAGCGGCCCGTGAAAGAGACGAGGCACTTGACCATCTTTTTTTAATCGGTCCACCGGGATTGGGAAAGACCACGCTTGCACAGATTACGGCAAATGAGCTTGGTGCTGATTTCAAAGTCACTTCGGCACCGGCACTCGACAAGCCCAAGGATTTGGCAGGCATACTTTCCACAATCACACCGAGAACCGTGTTTTTCATAGATGAGATTCACCGCTTGAAACCTGCTATCGAAGAAATGCTTTACATTGCAATGGAGGATTTTTCCCTTGACTGGGTGATAGGGCAGGGAGCCGCGGCCCGTACAGTGAGAATCCCCATTCCGCATTTTACTCTTGTTGGAGCCACTACAAAAGCCGGCATGGTTTCGTCTCCACTTATAAGCCGTTTCGGAATAATTCAAAGATTCCAGTTTTACAGTCACGAAGAACTTTCTTCGATACTACACAGGTCAGCTTCAATTTTGAATGTGTCCGTGGAAGATGATGCGGCTCTTCTTATGGCGTCCTGCTCCAGAGGAACCCCCCGCGTTGCAAACCGTGTGCTCCGCCGTATGAGGGATTTTGCACAGGTGGACGGAAGCGGCGTGATTACAAAACCGATTGTCGAGGCCGGTCTTAAAAAACTGGGCATTGACAGTCTTGGACTTGAATATTACGACAGAGAAGTTCTGCTTTCGATTATAAACAATTTTTCCGGTGGACCGGTCGGAGCTGAGACACTTGCAATTTCGATCGGTGAGTCGATGGACACGCTGGAAGATTATTACGAGCCTTATCTTATTCAGTGCGGTCTGCTCCAGCGTACGGCAAGAGGGCGTGTTGCAACTGAGAAAGCATACAAACATTTGGGAATTGAAATGAGGAATAGAAACGAAAATGAAGACCAGCGACTTTTATTTTGACCTGCCACAGGAACTTATAGCTCAGAAACCTGCCGGAAAAAGAGGTGACGACCGTCTCATGCTTTTGTCGCGTTCAAACGGTTCCGTGCAGCATTACATGATGGAATCTCTTCCTGATTTGGTGGAAGAAGGCACACTGATGATTTTCAACAACAGCCGCGTAAGAAGAAGCCGGTGTTACGGAATAAAGGTTGCAACCGGCCGTGAGCAGGAGTTCATGTTTTTGAATCAGATGGGACCTGAAGGAAACCGATGGAACACAATGGTCCGCGGAGCAAAAAAGGTGAAAGTAGGTGGGGTGTACAGATTTTCCGACGGCTCAGAAGGAACGATAGTAGAAAATCCCTGCGACACAGGCACCGAATTCCGCACCATAGAATTTTCCCAGAGGATTGATGAAGACTGGTTTGAAAGAAACGGGCACATCCCTCTTCCGCCTTACATCAAACGCGAAGACACTGAAATCGACTCGGAACGCTATCAGACCATCTACGCAAAGGAAACCGGAAGCGCGGCCTGTCCTACTGCGGGACTCCATTTCACCGAACCGCTTTTGGCCCGTCTCCGAGAAAAGAAAATCGATCTTGAATGGATCACGCTTCACGTGGGACTCGGCACATTTCTCCCTGTAAGAAGCGAGCAGATTGAAGATCACAAGATGCACGAAGAAGTCTACACCGTGCCTTATGATGTTGCTGAGAAAATAAATCTCGCAAAAAAAGAAGGGCGACCTGTTCTCGCCGTTGGAACCACTTCGGTCAGGACGCTTGAAAGTGCTGCGGACGAAAACGGAATTGTTCATGGAGGAACCGGAAGCACTCACATCTTTATGTATCCAGGCTACAAGTTCAAAGTTGTTGATCAGATGTTCACGAATTTCCACACTCCCGAATCAACTTTGATTATGCTGGTTTCCGCTTTTGCTTCACGAGAATATATTTTGAATGCATACAGCGAGGCCGTAAAAGAAAAATACCATTTCTTCTCTTACGGTGATGCAATGCTCATAAAGTGATGCCGTTGATATCAGCTTAGTCTTTCAAGACAGGCACGCAGCAGATTCAAAAATTGTGTCTTCAAAATTGCATTGACATTCAGATTTGAAAACTGGTCATCGTAGGTTTTTTCCGCCGTCTTCATCAGTCTGTTGATGTCGTCTTTTTTGATGGGCACTTTTTCACCGATGATTTCGTTTTCCAAATCGGTCGGATGGAATAAAACTATGCCTGCGAATACGACTCTTGCAACATCAATCTTTCCGTGAGATACATTTGCAAGAAATGCAAAACTCGCTGAAGTGTCTGCTATTGTAGATGATGGTCCGACTCTCTGGAAGATTTCCATTTTCCATTCACTCAGAGGAACACGAATTTTCGAGAGAATCGATTTCTGCGGTACTTCTGTGAATTTCGACATCGGGATTATCTTTGAATCCAGAGGGCTTTTCTTGATTTCCAGTTTTGCGTCGAGTGCAAGAAGCGGTGCCCAAAGAGTGAGTTTTTGTCCCGGTGCACAAATGTTTCCACCGATCGTTGCAAGGTTTCTTACCGAATGTGTGCCGATTGTTTTTATTGCTTGATACAGAACGAGCGGAATTTTGTTTTTTCCAAGCTCAAGGATTTTATTCAAAGTGGCACCTGCACCGAATTCCATAAACCGCTCGCGTCTTTCAACAGTGCAGAGTTCCGGTATTCCACGTATGGTTACGGCCTTTCCGTCAATCATTGTTTCCCGTGTGCAGCCTCCTAAAATCTTAAGACGCTGGTTGTTGCCAATGTGATTGAACAAGTCGTCTATGGTCTTTGTCAAGAGAACGGGTTCGTTTGTGTCACCTGGATCATATATATCTGGATTTTTATTTTCCATCGGCTTTTTTCCCCTCACGCTTCTTTTTGGCTGCCCACGCAAATTCAATGCCGTTTGCAAGTGTGTCACGGTCTGTGCAGCAGGGATTCAAATGTTTTATGACTTCATAAATATATTCTCTTTCTGGTTTTGTTTCGGAGGAAATAATTTCGTATGTGCTGAAAATTTTTCCTGCATCGCAATAACCGCAAAGATGAATTCCGGCTTTTTGAAAACCGCTCATAATATCATTGTAGACGGGATTGTTTTTTATGAAATATTCCAGAGTTTCAATTTCGCAGTCCCGCAGCAGACCTACAGGGATTATGCAGGAGGGCACAGGTCTTCCGTTAAGAAGAACCATGCAGTTTCCGCAGAAACCTTTTGTACATCCAAGCTTTACACTTGTAAGTCGGCGCCGTCTGAGCAGAGTCAGGAGTTTTTCATTCGGAGGCGCTTTTATTATGTCTTTTGCTCCGTTGATTGTGAAGGGGATCTGCATTATTTGTTTCCCTCCTCTGTGCCGTTTTTTTTCGTCTCCGCTTTTGCCGCTTCGGATTTCGCATTTTCTTCCGCAGCTTTCTGCATTTCTTTTTTCTTTTTTTCGATTGCTTCCTGTATCATCTGTTTGTCGCAGAGCATTTTGTAGAGACTGTCGGTTTTGAGAGTGAGTTCTTTGAGCGGATGTCCGAGAGCTTGTGATATAGCCTGACAATATGCCGCCGGAACCATCTGATTTATGAGTTCACCTATCTGAGACGGAGTTTCGTTTGTATCCTCAAAATCAATATGCACGTCTTCAAGTTCAACCACATCATTGTCAACAAGCGAGGCAAGAATCCTGTGAATGGCAAGGCGTATGGAACTTTTTGCCGACTGTTCGTTCAGTATCTTCCCGCCTTTTATGACCACATACATTTCTCTTATATGCTCCCGGAAAGTGCAGGGGTCCATTTCAATTTCGATTGTGGCGGCTCCGAAGGAACACCCGTGGAAAGGTCTTCCCTCAAATTTCTGCGGGTTCCAGACTTTTTTCTGCATGGCAGTGATGGATTTTTTTACGGTGATTGGAAATTTGCTTTTGCCTTTTTTTCTTTTCAGCAGTTCACAGCATTTGGTGAGCAGTTCCATCATCACGCTTATGTTTGAATAAAAAGTGTCCGGGATGAGGGGCTCTTTTTCATTTGAGAATTCCGAATCAATTTTAACCGAGTCCTCGCTGATTCCCAGAATTTCCGAGGCTTGTTTTTTCCAGAGATTTTTTATAGATGTGGATGTTATAGGGCTGTGAATCACAAGGCAGTCTTCTTTTTCCCAGGTGATTTCCAATGACTGGTCGCTGTCCCTGAACATCTGCGAACCGTAGTAGCATGAACCTTCGAATGCGCAGGCAAGACCTATTCCACGGAGGGGCACTGTGGTTCCTGACGCATGAAGGAGATTTTCACCCCGGCTTTGGGACACCAGGTTGTTCACGTAGTATGCGCTGTATTTTCTTATGAAATCACTTTGGTATGCAAGTCGGTCTATCACTTCCCAGGGATCCGAGATTGTGAAAATGAAAGGATGATGCGTGCTTTTTTTGTCTGCTTCTGCGAAATTTATTTTTCGTATTTCAACAGGAGTTTTGTTCAGCACTCTTCCCAGCTCGCTGATTTGATTTTCCATTGCAAAAAATGCCGCTGAATCCAAAAGCCGCAGGTCAATTGAAGAGGGTGGATTTGATGATGTGAACGCCATAGAGGAAATTCTCAAATTCTGTGCGGAATAACATCCGTAGGAAGCTATTGCAAGACGGTCGACAATTTCTTTTGCGAATGGATTGTATGCTCCTGCATCAACTTCTATCAAAATCTGCATGGCTGTGATTTTTCCTGTTACATCCGCTCCTGTTTTGTGTATGATTGTAATCGGAAGCATCGTGTCCATGAAGCGTTCCTGCTCGGCGGGAGAATAAACCAGCTTCACATATTTTCCCGTAAGAAGAGCGGCAAGTGCCACTTGGCATGTTATAATTGTGGAATACCAAACGGAATTGGAACCTTTGTTTTGAGATCTGGTTCTGTTGATTTGTATGTTTTCCGGTTTGATTGAAAGAGTGTCCGCCAGTGTCTGACGCAGATTGCTTATCCAAAGAGATGGCGCATAGATTGTAAGAATCTCATTTTTGTACTGACAGATTGCGCCTGCTGGTTCACGGAAGGCCGGTGTGTTCAGTTTGTATGTCCATCCGTTTTCAAGAACATAATATGACTTTTTAAGTGCTGACTCTATTCCTGCAACTCTGCCTTTTTTGTCTTTGTTGAAACAGGGTCCTTTTTCCACCACGCGTTTTACGATTATTTCGGAATTAAACGTGTTTTCGCTTTCGTTCTGTTCTGATTCTGAAGAGATGATGTCGCTGTAATTTTGATTTGTGAAAATCGATTTGAAAAAATCATCGTCACTTTCCATCAACTGCCTTGAGATTTTTTCCAAATCCTGATTGTTTGTTTTTTTCACCTGCACAGGAATTTTTTCTTCCTTGGCAAGATCGTTCAGATACGCGTCGGTAGTGGTGTAATCGAGAATGATGTTTATTGATGCGGAAAGTTTGTTCAGTACGTTTTCATCAGGGCCGACAAGGATTCCGATGGGTTCCCCCAGATAAGCGATTTGTCCTTCGCAGAAAATGGGCACTTTTCCAAAATCTGTTTCCATGTATCTGCTTCCCGGAATGTCGCGCGCAGTATACAGAAAATATCCGGGTGGAAATTTTTTGTGAGTGATGCTTTTTATGCGTCCTTTACTGACGGTGCTTCGGATAATCAGGGCAAAAAGCTCATCTTTTTCAATCTCCTTGAATTTGCCGTCAAGATCGCTGTAGTATTTTTCCTGCACCTGAGGACGGGAAATCTTTTTTGTGCCGGGTTCTTTTTGTTCAGGAGATTTTATTCTAGGCATGATACTCCCTGCCCAGAGTCTCAACGCAGCTTATCACATAGTCTGTCATTTCATCTGTCATATCGGGCCAAAGCGGAATTGAGATTGTTTCGCTGTACTGTTTTTCTGCATTCGGAAATGCTTCCGCAGTGAAGTCGGGGTACAGTTCCTTCCAGTATGTGAAGTGGAAAAGCGGTATGAAATGCATACTGATTCCAATACCGAGTTCCTGAAGTCTTTTTGCAAAAGTGTCGCGGTCGCAGGTAAGGCGAGTCAAATCAAGGCGCATTAAATAAAGATGCCATGCGTTTCCATCTCCGGTAGGCGGAAGTTTCACGAAGTCCATTTTTGAAAATGCCCTGTTGTATTTTTCCACGTGGACTTTGCGCTGTGAGTCGAACAAATCTGCTTTTTTCAATTGGACTCTTCCCAGAGCGGCAAGCATGTCCGGCAGATTGAATTTGAATCCTGGGGCAACAATGTCGTAAACCCAGGAGGCCCGCGGAGAAGTGTAGCGGTCCCAGGTTGTGCGGTCCATTCCGTGCATACGCATCATCGTCATGCGGCGGGCAAGATTTTCATCTTTAGTGGTGACCATTCCGCCTTCGCCTGTTGTCATTGTTTTTGTCACGTAGAATGAAAAAACTCCCGCATCACCAATGGCACCTGCATATCCCATTTTTGTCTTGCTCGGGAAAGAGTGGGCACAATCTTCAATCACGCGCACATTGTATTTTTTAGCAATATCCATAATTGCTTCCATATTGCATACATTTCCCGCAATGTGGACCGGAACGATTGCAGCCACATTTTTTCCGCGCGGACTTTCGAGGATTTTTTCTATTGATTCGGGGTCGATTGAATAATTGTTTTTTTCAACATCGGCAAAATAAACATCGGCACCGAGATGACGTGCGCTTGTGGCGGTTGAGACAAAAGTGTAGGGCGTGGTGATTACGGCTTTTCCTTCCCTTACACCGCAGGCTTCCATTGCAAGAATCATTCCGCTGGTATTGCTGTTTACCGCGAGGGCGTAGGGTACTTGAATCTTTTCTGCAAATTCCTTTTCAAAAGCAAGAGACTGTTTTCCTGTCGTGAGCCATCCGCTGCGCATCACCTGCAGTACGGCATTTTCTTCTTCCTCACCAATAGATGCCTTGAAAAAAGGGACTTTTATTTCCTGTGCCATTAGAGTACCACCTTTACCGAGGACGCCAAATCTCTGTGGTCATCCTGTTTTTCCTGTGTTGTATAATATTCATCAAGCGTGGGGACTGCCCTGCGCAATTCTTTCACCAATGTGTCGCGGTCGCGGAAAAGATTTTCTTTGCCTTCCGTGAAAAAGCAGATGGGGCGGAGCGTCTCAAGAAGGTCGTGCAAATCAAAATCTTTTGATTCAATGTTTGTGAGGCGCAGAATTTTTTTGTATTCCGTCGGTGCGGGATTTTCTTCATCAAGCCAAAGCGGTTCGAAAAGTCTTTC
>DGXM01000143.1 GCA_002396325.1 Treponema sp. UBA4232 | reverse complement strand
GTGGCAGGTTTTGGATGACTGTGGATGTCATGCAGAACGAAGCTGTGTCATGCTGAACGTGGTTGCATGCAACCGAATTCAGCATCTCCCGTGCTAAGGAGATCCCGGATCAAGTCCGGGATGACAGTGGTGGCAGGTTCGGAATGACGGTAGCGGCAGGTTCTTGATGACGGGGATTGTCATGCTGAACGAAGCTGTATCACGCCGAACGAAGCCGTGTCATGCTGAACTTGATTCAGCATCTCTCGGCAAAGGAGATCCCGGATCAAGTCCGGGATGACGGTGGTGGCAAGCTCGGGATGACCTAAAACCCAACAATAACCAGCTTCTTTGAAGGAAATTGCGTTAGCAATTTCGAATCCGTGTGACATCTTTCGGCGGTTCGGAGAACTTCTGAGGGGTGTGTTGAACATTTCCCTGTTTTGTGCTATAATTATTTCATTTATTATACTGATTCTGTGCCCATTCCGGGGCGGATGATGCGTATTCCAGATGCCGTTTTTCATTTCGAGGCGGCCTTAAAGGGGAAAATGTATGCTTACACTTAAATTCGGCGGAACATCCATGGGTTCTGCCCGTCGCATTTTGGACAGCGTGGACATTATGCTTGACCGCGCCAAAACAGACCGTATTTCCGTTGTTGTGAGTGCTGTGGCTGGAGTCTCAAACAAGCTGCAGGAAGCCATTGACGGTTGTGTCGCCGGAGGAACTGCCGAACCATACGTAAGCCAGATGAGGACAATCCACGAGGAAATCTGCTCGGAAATCAAATCCTCATTGCCGGCATTTGATTTTGCGCCCGTAAAGGAAAAGATTGAACATCATATGCGCCGTTTGGACAAACTTCTTACCGGTCTTTCAACTTTTGGAGAATGTCCTGATTCAGTCCACTGCCGCATTATGGGTACCGGTGAAATGATTAGTGCCCCCATCGTGGAAGCCGTTCTGCTTGCAAAAGGCCAGAGCGTCGTTACTCTTGACTCAAGAAAATTCATCTATACAACAGGCAACCAGAAAGAGGGTGATGTTGATTATGCAAGATGTGCGGAAGCGTTTGCACCCTACCGTGACAACGCAGGCTCAACTCAGCCCCGCATCCTTCTTTTCCCGGGATTCATCTGCTCTTGGATAAAGGGCACCGGCGCATCTCCTGTGATGGGACTCATGGGCCGCAACGGAAGCGATTTCTCTGCGGCAGTCGTAGGCTATTCCCTGGGTTCCAAAAAAGTGGAATTCTGGACTGACGTCGATGGAATCTACACGGCGGATCCACGCGTTGTAAAAGATGCCGTTCTCGTAAAAGACATGAGCTATGAAGAGGCTATGGAACTTTCATTCTTCGGAAGCAAAGTCCTTCACCCGAAAACACTGGCACCGCTTGCATCAAAAAACATCGAGGCATGGAGTCTCAATTCTCACAATCCTTCGGCGAGAGGCACTTGCATCGGAAGAGGCCCCTTTGAAAGCGAAAAGAACGCAGGCCCGGTCCGCGGAATCTCCTGTCTCAAAGACTGCGCAATGATTTCCGTAAGCGGTTCCGGCATGAAGGGACGCAAAGGCATGGCGGCACGTATTTTCGCAGCGGTAAGCAATGCCGGAATTTCAGTCCTCCTCATCACACAGTCTTCTTCGGAATACACGCTTTCATTCTGTGTGCGCAAGGCATATGCCAACGCTGTTCAGGATGTGCTCAAAAACGAATTTGCATTGGAAATCTCCAGCAAGCTCATCAATCAGATAGACGTGCAGTCTGACTGTGCCATTGTTTCAATCATCGGTGATGCAATGAAGGAAAAGCGCGGTGTGGCAGGAACTTTCTTCAATTCACTTGCAAGCCGCGACATCAACATTCTCGCCATTGCACAGGGGGCCGCTGAAAGATCAATTTCCGCAGTAATCAAGGCGGCAGACGGAGATATGGCAGTCCGCGTGGTTCACCAGTTCTTCTTCAACACAGTGCAGTCAATTCAAGTGTATGCATTCGGAGCAGGCACAATCGGCGGCACAATGCTTGACCAAATCGGTGAGCAGCAGAAGGCTCTCCGCGAACAGGGAATCGATATCCGTGTAATGGCAATCGCAAACATCGACGGTATGATTTTCGATGCAGACGGAATCGTGCTGGAAAATTGGCGCGACCAGGTGAAGGAAAGGGGAGAAAAGACCAATCTCGACAAAATTCTTGACTTCGTAAAGGAAACAAAACCGCTTAATCCGATTTTCGTGGACTGCACCGCAAGCTACGACCTTCCCGAGCGTTACATCGACATCCTCAAGGCCGGCATGAATATTGCAACACCGAACAAACGTGCAAATTCAATGAGCATGGATTTTTATCACAAACTCCGCAAGACCGCCAACGAAATGCATGTGCGCTTCCTTTATGAAACCAATGTTGGAGCAGGACTTCCGATTATCGACACACTCCAGAATCTCTTTAAATCAGGAGACAGACTTACCGCATTCAACGGCATTATGAGCGGTTCCTTAAGCTACATTTTCGGCAAACTCGATGAAGGCAAAAAATTCAGCGAAGCCGTGCTTGAAGCAAAAGAACTCCGCTACACAGAACCGGATCCACGCGACGACCTC
>DGXM01000056.1 GCA_002396325.1 Treponema sp. UBA4232 | reverse complement strand
CATGGCATCATTCAGAACTTGATTCGGAATTTCCACTGTATAAGAGATGCTGAATCAAGTTCAGCATGACATGACCCGCTCGGCATGACATTTCCCCCCGTCATCCCGAACTTGATTCGGGATCTCCACTGTGCCAGAGATGCTGAATCAAGTTCAGCATGACTTTTCCCCGTTCGGCATGACATGACTTTGTTCGGCATGACACGATCCGTTCAGCACGACTTTTCCCCCGTCATCCCGAACTTGATTCGGGATCTCCACTGTACCAGAGATGCTGAATCAAGTTCAGCATGACATGACTTTGTTCGGCATGACACGGCCCGTTCAGCATGACTTCCCCCGTTCAGCACGACATTCACCCGTCATCCCGAACTTGATTCGGGATCTCCTTTGTACGAGGGATGCTGAATCAAGTTCAGCATGACATGGCTTTGTTTGGCATGACATGGTCCGTTTGGCATGACATGACCCGTTCGGCATGGCTTTACGAAATGGGGAAAATTCTAAAAATCAGATTCTACAGGGTGTTCGGGAGGATGATGCAGTTCAGGCTTATGTCCTTCTCTTTGGCGAGGGACTGTACCGTTTCGCCGCTGATTTTCTTTTTACCTTTCGGATAGGCATGCGGCTCTGCATCTCCAATGAGGATGATCTGTTTGTTTGCACCGCTTCTCCAGTCGAATTCAGTAATAGAAGCGTACAAGGCTTCGTTTACGGCTTCGGGCACATCCCCACCTTCGTTTCCACGAATCACGATTGTGTCAAGATTTGCAGAAAGCTCTTCCACGCTGCTTGTGAACGGGAAAATCTTTACGGGAAGGTCGTTGTAATTGTAGTTGTCGAAATAGTCGCGGTACAAAAGCAGCCCGAATCTTACGCTGCCGAATTCCTTGGCCTGCTCCGCCAACGAGGGAATCCATCTTTTTCTGAGAGATTCCAAATCATCCTGCATGCTTCCTGTTGTGTCGATTGCAAAAACCACATCAAGCTGGGCATTGACCTTCATTTTTGAAAGCAGACTTTTCAAATCTTCGGGGAGCGTGGAAGGTCCTTTTGAGTACACGATGCGTCCGCGTCCTTCTTTTGCGATGGAACGGAATGAATCCGCCGCCACGGGACTGTATTCATCGCTAAGGATGACTTCATCCTCCTCCCACTCCTCCTCATCTTCTTCGGGGATTGTTTCAGCGAGAGTCGTTTCGTCCGCATTTTCCTTCGGCGTGTAGGTAAAATTGAACATAAATGGATTGTCCTTCCATCTGCCGGTGTAGTCGCCGTATTTTTTTTCGAATGTGCGGATGTTGATGAAAGTGCCTTCTGAAATCTGCACGGAGCCGTTGCGCGTCCAGGGATAACCGTAGACCATTCTGCGGGGAATGTAGATTAGAAAACATTCTCCAAGACGCGGAAGATAACCCACCGTGGACGTGATGAGGCTGTATCTTGAGTCGCGGGAGTCAAGTTTTTCGCCGTCAAGATAGCGGATTTCATCTCCGTTCAGGGAATTGTATGTGGGCGAGCGGTAGGCGAAATTGTCCTCTTTGCCTTCGGGGTCCTTTGTGGTCTCAACAAGCATCACCGACTGCACACCCGGCTTTTTGCGCACGTAAAGATTGAATCCGTCCGTTGAAGTGCCGATGGAACGTCCGCTGTTGCGTTCGATGAAAATATCCTCTTTTGTTACGGTAAGATTTTCTTCCATTATATCAGCAGTGCTTTCAATCTGCGCAAATGCAGAAGCAGCGGCAAGCAGCAGGGAAAAACCCAAAATTAATCTGTTGTATCTCATATTTACCACCCCTACTCCAGTATCGGAAGAATTCAGGCACCATATAAAGAAAAAAGAGGATGTCATTTCCAGGATTTCAAAGCGTCCCTGATGAGATAAAATCTTGCCATTTCAGTGAATCGGTATTATACTTTTATTATGGATGTGCTGAAAGAAGTGGCCCACCGCCAGTACAAGGATAGACTCTTCAAGGCGATTTTCGAAAACCGTGTGTATCTTCTGTCACTCTACAATGCCGTAAACAGAAGTCAGTACACCGACCCGGATGCGCTTGATGTGAACACAATCGAAAACTCGGTTTATGTCGGCATGCACAATGATTTGTCGTTCATATTCCACTCGGAGCTGAGCCTTTATGAGCAGCAGAGTTCTTACAATCCGAACATGCCGTTGCGGGGAATGTTGTACTTCGCAAGATTGTACGAAAAAGTTTTGACGCAAAGACACAAGGACGTGTACAACAGCAGACTTGTGAAAATTCCGACGCCGAAATACGTGGTTTTCTACAACGGTCAGGACATAAAGCCCGACCTTATTGAGTTGAAATTGTCTGATGCATTTGAAGTTCCAGACAGCAGCGGAAAATTCCAGTGGACTGCGACCATGCTGAACATCAACAAGGGGCATAACAAAAAGCTGATGGAGCACTGCAAGGCATTGGAAGCATATGCAGAATATGTGGCCCGTGTGCGCCGGAATATAAAAGACGGAATGGACAAGACGGGTGCAATCGATGAAGCTTTGGACTGGGCAGCAAAAGAGGACATCCTGAACGGATTCTTCAGAGATAGAAAATCGGAGGTGAAGGCGATGAGCATAACGGAATTTGATTTGGACGAGTACGGAATGAACCGCTGGTCAGAAGGCAGAGAAGAAGGCAGGGAAGAAGGCAGAGAAGAAGGCAGAGAAGAAGGCCGGATTTCCCTTATAGTCTCCCTCGACAAGCAGGGCTTTCCAAGAGAGGCCATTGCAACTGCGGCTGGTCTGACTGTTGCTCAAGTTGATGAAATAATCGAAAAAAATGCGGTCACTGCATGAATTCGGAAAAAATCAAGGAATCCTTCCTGAAGGAGCCCTCCTTGCTTTTTTCCTGCGTCCCACTGCCTCATTTTGAACGCTAATAACAGAACTGATGCTGAGCCCCTGCGTGTGCGCCGGAATATAAAATACGGAATGGACAAGACGGGTGCAATCGATGAAGCTTTGGACTGGGCAGCAAAAGAGGACATCCTGAACGGATTCTTCAGAGATAGAAAATCGGAGGTGAAGGCGATGAGCATAACGGAATTTGATTTGGACGAGTACGGAATGAACCGCTGGTCAGAAGGCAGAGAAGAAGGCAGAGA
>DGXM01000006.1 GCA_002396325.1 Treponema sp. UBA4232 | reverse complement strand
ATTACATAACGAATCTGCTGAATGGTCATTTACTGCCCCCTTCGGCGTGGAAAGCCTGTACAGACTATACCAGATTATGCCGAATGAAACAATAATAATGCTTTTCCGTTCCCGTGAATAATACATTTTTTTTATTGCGCATTATAAACAGGGACTATAGGAATTGTGCGATTCAGAGCCCTGATTTTTTCGAGGGGATTTTCCGGGTTAGGGTGTGGAACCAGGCGCGGAGCGCAGTGCGGAGCACCGAGGGTTACCGAGTGGTGGAAGACCCGACCGACGCATGCGGCGGGAACCCCCGTATGAGGAAAATGCTTTTACTGTCCGGTCTTTTTTGAGACATCGACCCATTCTGCGGAAGGACACAGCTTTTCAAGCTCTGGAATCGAGAGTTCGATGGCACTGTTGCCGCTTCCACAGGCAGGAAAAACCGTGTTCCAGTCGCGGAGGGATTCATCGAGGTAAATCTCAACGCCGTCGCGGACTGCAAACGGACAGACTCCGCCCATTGCGTGGCCCACTTTCTCGACCAGTGCATCGGGGGAAATCATTTTTGCCTTTGCAGAAAACCTGTGGCGGTATTTTGCGTTGTCGATTTTTCTGTTTCCGGCAACCACCACGACTATGGGATGCTCACCGACTTCAAAAGCAAGCGTCTTCGCTATCTGATCCGGGTCTGTATGAAGGGCTTCCGCCGCAAGGGCGACCGTGGCACTGGATTCAGGGAGTTCTATGATTTTTTCCTCATATCCGTATCCTGCAAGATACGCACGCACTGTTTCAATGGACATTCCGTTCCTCCGGCCGTTCAGTATACACCCTTGCGTTCATAAAGTAAAGAATCGTTGATCCGGGATTTCAGCGGACCGCTTCGAATGCGGCATCAAGAGCGGCGATGAGGTCGTCTGCGTCTTCGATTCCTATTGAAAGCCTGATTGTGTTCGGCTTGATTCCCTGGTCAAGAAGCTCTTCTCCCGTGAGCTGGGAGTGGGTCGTGCTGGCGGGATGAATCACGAGGGATTTCACGTCGGCAACGTTTGCAAGCAGCGAGAAGATGGCAAGATTGTCGATGAATTTCTTTGCGGTCTCGTCGTTTCCCCTTATCTCGAAAGTGAAGATTGAGCCTCCTCCGTTGGGGAAGTATTTTTTGTAAAGGCTGTGGCTGGGCTCGGTGGGAAGCGAGGGATGATGCACCGCCTCTACCTGCGGATGTTTTGAAAGATAGTTCACAATCTTCAGGGCATTCTCCACGTGGCGCTGCACCCTGAGCGAAAGAGTCTCGAGTCCCTGAAGGAACAGGAAGGCATGGAACGGCGAGAGGGTTGAGCCTGTATCGCGCAGAAGGATTGCACGGATATAGGTGACGAATGCGGCAGGCCCCACTGCATCTGCAAACGAGATTCCGTGGTAGCTTGGGTTGGCCTCGGAAATCCACGGATAGCGGCCCGACTTCTTCCAGTCGAATTTTCCGCTGTCAACAATCACGCCTCCGATTGCGGTTCCGTGTCCGCCGATGAATTTCGTTGCCGAATGAATCACGATGTCCGCCCCGTATTCGATGGGTCTGACAAGATACGGAGTTGCGAAAGTGGAGTCAATCACAAGCGGGATATTGTGACTGTGCGCGACGGCTGCGATTTTCTCGATGTCGATGATGTTGGAGTTGGGGTTTCCAAGCGTTTCGATGAAGACGGCCTTTGTGTTTTCCCTGATTGCGGATTCAAACGAGCCTTCCTTGTCAGGATCAACGAATGTGGTTGTAACTCCTGCGGTAAGAGGAAGTGTGTGCGCCAGAAGATTGTATGTGCCGCCGTATATTGTCTTGGATGCAACTATGTGCTCTCCGTTTTTTGCCAGAGCCGTTATTGTGTAATTGATTGCCGCCGCTCCTGACGATGTTGCAAGGGCCGCAACTCCTCCTTCAAGGGATGCGATGCGTCTTTCGAAGATGTCCTCGGTGGGATTTGTGAGGCGGCCGTAAATATTTCCTGCATCACGGAGACCGAATCTGTCTGCCGCGTGCTGGGCATTGTGAAACACGAATGATGACGTTGCGTAAATTGGAACGGCGCGTGCGTCTGTTGCGGGATCAGCCTCTTCCTGTCCGATGTGAAGTTGTCTCGTCTCGAATTTCCAGTTTGATGAATCCTTGATGTTTTTGTCTGCCATAATCTTTTCCTCCTGAGCTCATCCGCTCTTTTTGATTTTCAAGGCGCACTCACGAAAGTCCTCCGGGTTTTCCAAGAGCAGCCCCGACTCCTTTTTTCTCTTTCAGATGACTCGACTATACATCATTTTGAAAACTCTGGCTAATACGAGTTTTGTATCACCTGTTAAAGGAATTTTCTATAATACATTGCCATTGGAACCGTTGAAACTCGGAGAAAAAAACATTACCTTGTAATAAGCATTTCTGGAAACGGATATTTTTCCACTTCGTGTTCCGGTCAATGTTTCAGGAGGCTCTATGAAGACGGTGGCTTATTACAACGGGCGCATCAGCGAGATTGACGACATGAGGATTCCTCTGAACGACAGGTCGGTGTTTTTCGGAGACGGTGTTTACGATGCAACGATGGCGGCAAATCACAGTCTGTTTGAGGCGGACTATCATCTGGAGAGATTCTTCAATTCGCTTTCCAAGGTGGACATCACGATTGATTTCTCGAAAGAAGAACTTGAGACGGAAATACAGAACTGCGTAAATCTTGCAGATTCGGACGAAACCCTTTTCGTATACTGGCAGGCGACACGCGGAACATCCAGAAGAAATTTCACATTTCCCGAAACCGATGCAAACATAATAATCTACATTTACGAGGCCCCTCTCACCGACCTTAGAAAACCGTGGAAAGTCATCACAAAGGAGGACACCAGATTCCTGCACTGCGACATAAAGACGATAGACCTTCTGCCGGCTGTTCTTGCAAGCGAAGAGGCAAAAAGAAAGGGATGCAGCGAAGTGATTTTCCACCGCGGAGACAGAGTGACGGAATGTGCGCACAACAACGTGCAGATTCTGAAGAACGGTGTTTTCATCACGCCGCCGCTTGACAATCTTATTCTGCCGGGAACCTGCCGTCGTCATTTTCTGGAAATCTGCAAAAGACTCGGTGTGCCCTGTGAAGAAAGCCCCTTTGGCATTGACGAGCTTTTTTCCGCGGATGAGGTCGTAATCACCTGCTCATCCACTTTCGGTGTGCCTGTATGCGAGATTGACGGAAAGGCAGTGGGAGGAAAAGACGAAAGACTTCTCAGAATACTTCAGACGGAATGTGTCGCGGACTTTGAAAGGGAAACCGGATTCAAGACTGACATTTTATAATGCCTGCACAAGAGGTAATCCGCAGACCCAAACAATTGGATATGCGGTTCATTTTTTATTTTGTGAAAATCTGGCTCGACCACATTTCAATCAATCTGTCTGTAAACACCGTTCCGTTTTTCCAATATTGTGCATCTGATTTTTTCAGAATCACAGCTTCACAGCAGCCCCATAAGCCTGAAACCAAAACTCCGATGTCAAGAGCGATGTTTTTTGATTTTGCGGCTCCTGCATCCACGGCATCCTTCAAGAGCTTTTCTCCTGTCCGGAGGCATGAATAATATTTTTCAAGATGCTCCGGGTCTCCCTCCTCCGCAGACTCGATTCCCTGCATCACAAGCACCGCCTTCCTGGGATTTTCAAAACACCAGTCCCTGAAAGCCTTTGCCGCCGCAATTGCCCTTTCTTTCGGCTTGCGTTTTTTTTCCGCCGCCTTTGTAATGATTTCATTGAGCTTCAAGATACAGTCAAGCCCAATTGACTGAAAAAGTTCCGTCTTGTCTTTGTAATAATGGTAAATCAGAGTTGCAGTCACACCGCATTCCTTGGCTATTTCCCTCATTCCGATTTCATCAGGATTTTTGTCCATCAAAAGTCCAAGCGTTTTTTCTTTTATCATCGGAACTATTTCAGGATTGGCATTGCGCATTTTATTTCTCCATTGATTTGAAGGATTTGTTTTTGGTTCCTGCAATGTTGATTTTCTTTGTTATTCTGAATCCGGAGGATTTGAGGACTTCCTTTACTGCACGGACTGCCCCCGTTGACTGCCCGCATATGTAATTGAATGGAAACGGTGTGGTGCAGGCTGTGACAATCACGGCTTTTTTTCCTTTGTGAAGGGGAATAGGAATGCCCATCTTCGACTCTGCCATCAATGAACCCACCAAACGGTCAAACAGGATTTTGAGTCTGCCGTTCATATTTCCCCAATAAACAGGTGTTCCCACGAAAATCATATCACAGGCTTTTATTTCGTCTGCAATTCTGTGCGCATCATCGGCCGGAAGAATGCACTTTCCGCTTGCCCTGCATTTCATACAGCCGTTGCAGAAGGAATGTTTCAGACTGCAAATGTTTTCCCATACCACGGAATTGCCGGAATTCTTTGACTCGAGTTTACTCACCGTGGACTTCAGCACTTCTGACACCGTACCTTTTTTTCTGGGACTTCCGTTCAGCACAAGAATATTCATCCTGCCTCCTCCTCAATCTTTTTATAACATTGATAATATAACAGTGTTAAATAGATGTCAAGCATTTTTTTCACTTTTTGTCGAAGTTCCTCCTGTTTCCCCTTTTTGAAGGTTCCCTTAAATTTTTCTTGACGAATCCTAGTATTATGCCTTACAATAAAAAAAAGATTTGCATGATATTTTCAGCTGCTATTCATAAAGTGAACCCCGTTGCCAGAAAAATCTGTGCGGCGAAATTTTTTTTTTGCAGAGGTGGATTATATGAAGAAAATGGCAGCTCTTTTTTTGACCGCGATTGTGATTCTCCTTTCTTCCTGCGGTAATCTTCTGAATCAGGATGAGAAAAATTCCTTAATAGCCCTGTCCCTTCCATACGGCTCCAGTTCGGGAAATTCTTCCAGAAACGCAGACGCTGGGGATGCCATTTCCTACACATTCAGGATTACGTTTGAAAAATTGAACGGCTCCCACACTGTTGAGGAATACGGCAAGAGTGGAGATCAGATAGAGCTTGAGGTGAATCCCGGCTCCTATACGGTGACGCTTGAGGCATACGACATGTTCGGAGGTCTTTGCTACAAGGGAAGCGCGGAAACCGAGGTTTTTGCCGAGAAAGTTTCGTATGTTTCCGTTGTCCTGAAAAAAGCGTTTGAGTGGGAAAATGATCACGCGAAGGTTCTTACCACATCTAACGGTCTGAATATCCAGATAAAGCAGTTCCCCGCGAATTGTAACCACCTTCAGGTATGGGCGGGAAACAAGGTTATGACCATTGGTCTTGCTGACAAAGAAATTGGGACTAGTGCCGGCACCCCCACATTTGTTTTCCCTCTCTGCGTAAGAGGCTGTCGCTATGACATTGAGCTGAAATACGACTGCTTTGATGAGTCTACTGGAATCGGCTCGTGGTTTACGGAGAGCGTAAGCGGCATTGCTGGCGGAGGGGATATCGGTGTCCTGAACACAAATGCCGTGCCTCCTTCCGTTAAGGTAAACATGAGCAATGGTCACGTCTATTTAAGCTCTGACCCCACGGACTACTGCAACAAGAGCCGTATTAACGAATACAGTTCCGTTATACTCCGCTTCGAGCTCAGGGGAAAACTTAAGGACAGCGGACAGGAAGTTGGGTACTCTAGTTTTACACCTGTTAATTACTGGAATGGAACTTCCCAAAATGAGGCAGAGATAAACGCTTTCCTTTCCGATGAAGGCTACAATATGGATTGGACTGGGGTGGATATGAGTCAGTTCAACAGGGCAAAGCTGGATGTCTTCTTTGTGTGTAAGCTGAATGCTTATGGTGATCAGGAGTTTTTCGGAAAATTCTCCTCACCGTGGTATGACATCAATGTGTCCGGCTCTGGTGGTGGAGGCGGGGGAGACGGTTCGACCTTCCCATCTGGAAAGTTGAATGATTATTATGATGCTGCTTATGAAACAACTTTCATTAATCAATTGAATGCCGCGTCTGGTACTATAACGCTTACCCGTGATGTTTGGCTAAAAAGCGGTATATTGATTAACAAGAATATCACGATAGATGGTGCTGGTAAATATGGAATTATTCTTGCTGGGTCAGAACAGTACAATTTTTCTGGCGTTACCTTCCAAAACGGAAAGGGAGCTTCGACATTGGAAGATACAGCGAACTTCGGTATGATATACTGGTGTGGAAGCGGAATGATTACTTTCACCAACTGTAACTTCACTAACAATCAAACGGAAGGAGACATCGGGGGAGGTGCAATATCTCTCTTCGGCAACAGCTATGATTCTGACAAAGGTGTCCATATAACAGGATGTACTTTCACCAATAACTCAGGTCATGCGGGAGCCATAGACATAGGCGGTTCTGATCATGTGTTTATAACCGGATGTACTTTCAGCGAAAGCTCGGACGGTCACGGCAGTGGAAACAGGGATATTTATTGCGGAAGCAGCTCCGAGAATGTTTCCGTAAGCGGAAGTGGAAATACGTCATCGGATAAGACCAATCCCTATCAGTGTTATGATCCTAGTAAGGCATGTCCTGGACTCTTTACTAATGGTTAGTGTAAAAACGTAGTTTTTTTGACTTCCACACGGATTACAGATTATATTATAATGAAAAATCGTTAGATTTTTCCAAATCCGTGTGACAATTTCCACTGTCTTTTTTTCCCTGTTTCACCATGTTTCACCATGCTGAAAAAAAAGTTGACAAAAAGAGGTTTTGCCGTTTAAAATTAAAGGCTGAGGTGAAAAATGTCTCGTTTAACAATCGATTTTTATTCAAATGCCTTGTGCAGACCGGTACAGTTCAAGATGATTGTGCCGAATGATTTTGACGACAGATGGCCGCCAGAACAGAAAAGAAAGGGCAAGCGCATGAAGACGATTTTTCTCCTGCACGGATACACCGGCGGAGCAGAAAACTTTGTGCCTGAAAATCTGATGTCGCTCTATAATTTTGCCGTAGTGATGCCCAACGGGGAAAACGGTTTCTGGATTGACGGAATTTCCACCGGACACAAATTCGGAACTTTCCTGACTGAAGAGCTTGTGGGCTATGTGCGGAAGACTTTCGGCCTTGCAATGACTCCCGACGAAACCTACGTGATGGGATTTTCCATGGGAGGATTCGGCGCACTCAGAGCATCGCTTGCAAATCCGGATGTTTTCGGCAAGGCTGTGGCACTTTCACCGGCTCTCATAATCCATTCGATTGCACATATGAAACAGGATGATCCGGGGGAAATGGCGAATTACGAATATTACCGCGAGTGCTTCGGAGATTTGGAGACTGTGGAAAAAAGCCGTCACAATCCCGAAGTGCTTATTGAAAAGCTTGCCGCAGAAGGAAAAAAGATTCCTGATCTATACATTGCAATAGGCCTTTCCGATTTTCTTTTGGACCGCAACAGGGATTTCCACAAATGGCTTTCGGACCATGCTATTCCGCACAAATACTTTGAATCTGCCGGAGGTCACGATCCTCATTTCTGGGATGAATGGACGAAAAAGATTGTTCCAACCTTGTTCGAAGACTGATTTTCCGTGAGATTTCACACCGGCTGAAAAGACGATGTGAAGTCTCTAGTATTCCTTCTTGTCTTCGCGGTTTTTGTATGCCTCGAAAAGTTTCAGGCAGTCGGCCCTTCCCAATTCCGTCACGCTTAAAAGCTCCTCTTTACCACTCAGATAGTCATAGAATCTCTTGTCGCGGAATCCGATGTCCTCTGCGTCGTGAATATTGCATCCTTGGTAGACGCGGGAAATGTTTGCCCACAGAATTGCTCCTATGCACATGGGGCATGGTTCCGACGTGGTGTAAAGTTCGCAGCCCGAAAGATCGAAAGTCCCCAGATTTCTGCATGCGTCCCGGATTGCCTCCATTTCCCCGTGGCAGGTGGGATCCTGATTTTTTATCACACGGTTGTGTCCCCTTCCCACGATTTTTCCGTCTTTGACAACCACTGAACCGAACGGGCCTCCGTCACCGCATTGTATTCCGTCATAAGCTTCCTTGATTGCATTTTGCATTGCCTCGTCCTGGATCATGGATTCCTCCTTTTTACATTGCCATTTATAAATATACTGGAAGAAAGCTGTTTTGTCTAATAAAAATCCTCAGATTCATTGACTGCCACTTGAAAGAGACGTCCTTCTCCGTTTATGATTCTCACAGAGAGGGATTATGGTAAATCTACGTGGAAAATGGGCTCTCGTTACGGGTGCGGCAAGAGGCATAGGCAGACTGGCAGCGGTTTTTCTGGCAGAAAATGGGTCAGGTGGATGTGGTGCTCAACAATGCGGGAATGCAGGTGGCCTACAGAAAAGACTATCTTGAAACACAACAGCAAGCTGAAACGTGCAGTTCCGGGTTTCGTGCCAAAAGTGCGCTTCGAGGAAGGCATAAGGATGACGCTGAATCACGTGCTGTCGCATCCTGAGCTTCAGGTATTGGATCCCGAGTTTGATGCCTGGTGCGACAGCGTCATTGCCTCTATTGATGAAGTCAAGGCATCTCTAAAAACCCGCTTTGCAGGAACTGTATAGCCTTCGTTAAACCTTCCGAAAAACCGCATCGGCTATGCACTGTGATGAAATATTTTTCAAATGCGGTTGTCTATTTTCCTCAAAACAGGTATTATGAATGGGCATTTATTCGTGCGGAGGATTCGATACCCCGGCACAGCTGAATCTGTGTCGAAATAAAGGGAATTGAATCCGACAGCGACACCTTATGAGAACACCATACCTCGACGCTCTGCGTTGAGTGTTGGTGATACTAGGGCATCTCTAAAATCCAAAGTTTTCAGAGACCACCTATAGAAACAATTTTAGAGGAATTATATGGCAAAGCATTTGTATGAACCGGGCCAGATGGTTGAGACCACCATTGTGGCAATCACAGACGACACTATTTTCCTGGACCTGGGTCTCAAGGCCGAGGGTATTCTCGAAAAATCAGAACTTTCCGATGAAAACGGCAATGTTTCAGTAAATGTCGGAGACAAAATCAAAGTGTACTTTTTGAAGAACAATTACGAGGAACTGCACTTCACAACGAAATTAAGCGGAAAGGACACAAACAGCGACGTGCTTGAGAACGCATGGAAAAACGGCATTCCGGTCGAAGGGCACGTGACGCAGGAAATAAAGGGAGGATTCGAAGTAATGATCGGTTCCACCCGCGCTTTCTGTCCGTATTCACAGATGGGCTTCAAGCAGAAAAAAGAGCCTGCCGAATACGTGGGGCAACATCTTACCTTCCGCATTCAGGAATTCAAAAACGAGGGACGCAACATCGTTGTTTCCAACCGCGTGGTTCTTGAGGAGGAGGCCGCAGAAAAGAAGGCCAGACTTTCATCAGAGCTTACCGTTGGTTCTGTGGTGAAAGGCACTGTGATGAGTCTTGAGAGCTACGGTGCATTCGTGAACGTGAACGGATTCCAGGCACTTCTTCCCATAAGCGAAATTTCCCATGTGCGTGTAGACAACGTTGCGGATGTGCTGAAAGTCGGTCAGGAGATCGAGGCAAAAATCATCAAGGCAGACTGGAGCCGGGAAAGAGTCTCACTGAGCATGAAGGAGCTTGAGAAAGATCCCTGGGATGCAGTGGCAGAACGCTTCCCGTCAGGAACCCGTGTGGAAGGAACCGTGGCGCGTGTTGCAGGATTCGGAGTGTTCGTGAACATTGCTCCTGCAATCGACGGTCTTGTGCATATCTCAAAGCTGAACGTGGAGCGCAACACAAATCTTCAGAAAGTCTTCCATGCAGGAGACAAAATGGAAGTCGTTGTGGAAAAGGTCGATGTTGAGGAACACCGCATTTCGCTGACCCCCGTGGTAAGCAACGAGGAGCAGGACAATGCCGCCGAATACCTGACAAGCCACAAGGATGATGATGACGGAGAGACATACAACCCCTTCGCCGCGCTTCTGAAAAAATAAAACGGCAGAACCATTTCCAAAGACAGACAAACCCGCCCGGATACCTTGATTTCAAAGAATCCGGACGGGTCGTTTTATTTGAAAGCGCATCACCGCTTGAGTTTCCTGAAGTGATTGTAAATCAGTCTTCCACTTTCGGTAAGGTCGTCCGGTGTCCAGCCGCTTGTTTTACCGCACCAGGAATTTATTGCGCTTGCAGTCTCCGCTTTGTTTGAAAGACTCCAGTTACAGTGGCTTATGCCGTATTTTTCAAGCAGCTTGAACCATTCCTCACTCTGCCGTTTATTGAATCCTCCGTTGCCGCTTGCATCGCAGGTTCCGAATTCAGTCACGAAAATGGGAAGTCCTTTTTTCACGGCGGTCTCAACCCGTTTGCGGAAGCTTGCCGTGTGGGTCTGAGCATAGAAATGGAAAGTATACATCACATTGCCGAAGGAGAGGGGATTTGAAAGAGGTCCCTCAATGTCCTGAGACCATGTATTTGTCCCCACGATGATTATGCTTTCCGGAGCATTCTTTCTGATTGCAGGAATCACTTTCTCGGCATAAGGTTTTATCACGCCGTTCCAGTCGGAGCCTGTGGGTTCGTTGCAAATTTCATAAAGCACGTTTCCATACCCCGCATATCGCGAGGAGATTTCAGAAAGGAAGGCCACAGCTTCGTTTTCAGTCTCACGGGGATTGTAGTTGTGCACGTGCCAGTCAACAATCACATACATTCCGAGTTCGGTGGCATAATCTATTCCGCCGCAGATGAGTTTCTTCAATTCCTGCCTGTTTCCGCCGTTCAGGTAACCGTTGTAATCGCGGGGATAAAGCACCAGTCGTATGCAGTTTGTGTTCCAGTCGTCGCGCAGGGTCTTGAATGCCTCCCTGTTCACGTAGCGGCTGAAGTCATGTCCGAAGTTGAGTCCGTGGGTTGACATTCCGTAAAGCTGATACTTCTGATTTCGGCTGTCGTAGAGGTAGGCTCCGTTCACGTGGAGCTTGCCGTGTTCTCCAAAAGGAGTCCCTGTTTCCGCGGATGGAACAGGATTCGAGGTTACAGTTTCCGAAGCAACGGTGACAGTACCGGCAGTTCCTGAAGACGGATTATCCGTTTTGCCTTCCGAGCCACTGCTTGACAGGGATATTTCCGTGACCCTCACACCGTATCCGTGCATTATAAGTCCGTTTCTTCTGAGGCTTTCCGCTTCACCTGCATTCGGCTCATAAATCAATTCCCCTGAATCCCGGGAAGGCACGAAAGTTCCGCCGTTGTTGGCACCATTTGCAAGCACCCCTGAATTGAGATTTGCCCAGTTTCCAGAATAGATTTTCACATTATGATAGCTTTCGTTGGTGTTCTGGTACGATATGCGGATTTTGTCACCGTCTTTAAATCCTTTGAATTCACCGGCCTCTATTGAAAGAGTGCTCCCCCAGTCGAGTGTCCGGGAACCGATGAAAACCGTTGATGAATTTTCCCTGCGTCCGTCAGAAGGCTGACTGCCGGATCCAGTGTTCACGGCATCTGCACCACTGTCTGTGGTTACAGTCAACGCCGAATCCGTTAGGAGTGAAATGCCGGTGATTTTCATTCCGAATCCGTGGAGCCTGAGTCCGGTCGCTTTTATATGTTCAGCCTCGTCCTTTGAGACGGTATAGATGATTTTTCCTTTTGATTCCGTTGTCACGAAAGAGCCGTTTTCAGGTCTTGCCCCGCTCACGTTTCCAGCAGCCAGGGAAAACCAGTCGCCCGCGTACATCTTCACCTGATGATAGTCTGCCTTGGTATTCGTGTAACTGAGGAGTATCCGGCTTCCCTCGTCAATGCCCTTGAACTCGGATGCATCAACGGTAAAAGTCGGATTCCATTCGAGCTGCACCGTTTTATTTGAAATGCGGGTGCCTTGTGCCGCAGACGGAACTGAAAATCCGAAATAAAGAGCAAACATTACGACCATCGAAAATGCAGCCTTAACCATAGAATTGATTTTATGTTTCATATATGTGCCCCCGGGGAAACAGACTTGGAGATTTCCCATCACCAAAAATCTTCTATAATAATTATAAACAAACTTAGCGCGGAAGGGTTTCGTTAAATTTCCCTGCCGTCAAGGATTTTTTTCACGAGTTTTCCGCTTTTGTAAATAAGCTTCAGAGAGAAAAACGGAACATCCTTTGTGAGCAGATCAAGGAAAATTCTGTCACCTTCCCACAGATTGAGAGATGAGATTTTGTCTTTCTGTACCCATTCAAGCACTCCTTCATCGCATTGAATGAGGCTTCCTGAAAAATCAGTGCTGGTGTACAGATGCATGTATTCTGCCGGATTGTCATCAGAATCAAAAGTGACTATGCCCCGGAAAAAAAAATTGTTCAACGTAAGGCCGGTTTCTTCCTTCACCTCACGCAAAAGGCAGTCCTCAGGGCTTTCCTGATGCTCGAAATGTCCTCCGACTCCTATCCATTTGCCTTGATTTTCGTCATTTTCCTTCGATATACGGTGAAGCATCAGATATTTTTCGTCCTTTTCAATGTAGCAAAGCGTGGTGAGCTGCGATTTCATCAAATAAACCTCCATTTATGGGTACAGATTCTGTCACCATTAATCTTCGGCCGTCACACAGTCTATGGCGATTATCACCGCAAGTGCCGCAATCGGGTCGCAGGAATCGTTTATGTCCAGCTCATAAGTGTCAGACCATGCCATCCACTTTTTGTGTATCGTGGCAATCCTGTTTCCTCCTGATTTGATTGTGTAGTCGTGGTCAAGGATGTTGCCGCACACGTCCCAGCCAAGACCTGAAAGATGATATTTGTCACGTATGAATGTAAGCCTCTTCTGAATTTCCGTCACCTGCCTGCCATTCACGAACACAAGGAATTTGGGAAGAATGGATATCAGTTTGCGTTGAATTCTTGCAACCTCCGTGCTCCCGGAATAGACCGAAAGCTGCTTTACAAGAGAAATCAGCTTTGCCCTGACGGAATACACGTCGTTTCCCCTCTCGTCTTTGACGGAAAAAGAATCTGTCCATGAAATAATCTTCTGTCTTATGTAAAGTTTCATCCGCAAAATCCCCTTTCATTTCAATGATAACACAAATTACCGAGTTGTAACAGGGTTTGAAAACAGTTATACTCTGCAGATGAGGTTGAAAAAATGAAATGGATGATTGCTTCCGACATACACGGATCTGCAAAGTACTGCAGAATGATGCTTGAACGATTTTCCGATGAAAGGGCCGACAGGCTGATTCTTCTCGGAGACCTGCTTTACCACGGGCCCCGCAACAATCTGCCGGAGGAGTACGCTCCCAAAGCTGTGATTGAAATGCTCAACGGAGTAAAGGAAAAGATTCTCTGCGTGCGGGGGAACTGCGACACCGAAGTAGACCAGATGGTTCTTGATTTTCCGATAATGGCAGACACCGCTGTTCTCGACACAGGATGCGGAAGACTCATATATGCCACTCACGGACACCACGCCTGCAAAGAGAATCCTCTTCCAATGGCTCACGGCTCAATCCTTCTCTGCGGACACACCCACGTGCCTGCCTGCGATGAAATGAATGGTTTTGTTTACCTGAATCCCGGCTCGGTTGCAATTCCGAAAGGAGAAAGCCGCCACAGCTACATGACTCTTTTGGACAGGGTTTTCGAATGGAAGGATGCGGCCACCGGAGAAGTGTACAAAAGCTGGAAGATGTAGAGAAGCATCAGCTTGCGCCGGAAAAAGAGACTTTGTCGCGTCCGCCCTGCTTTGAAGAATACATCGCCGAGTCGGTGAGTTCGAACCAGGTGCGGGGAGTGAGTCCACGGTAAAATGCCGAGATTCCGATGCTTAATGTGAAAGCCTCCTTGTGGGGAAAACGGAAGTCTGCATTTTTAAAATCGGAACGGATATTTTCTATAATCTCCCTTATCTCATCCTCGCTCTCCGGACCGAACAGCAGAACCATCTCGTCGCCGCCGAAACGGAATGCACGGGAAATGCCGCCCATGCGGTTTTTGAGAATTCCCGCCAGTGTCTTTATGACTGAATCGCCGGCATTGTGACCGTAAGTGTCGTTCACCTGCTTGAAGCGGTCTATGTCAATCAGCGCAAGATGAGGAACGAATTCCCCCTCGTGGAATTTCCTGATGTACAGCTCCACCACCTCGTTGAGGGCAATGCGGTTGCAGAGTCCCGTCATGGGCTCTATGTGAAGTTCGTTAATCAGCTCTTCCTGAGTGATGTAGGCATTGTAGATGAAATCAACCTGTTCCATCTGGGATTTCATAAGGAGATTGGCGATGAAAAAACTGAAGCCAAGGGGAGCCAGACTCACGATTACGTTGATTATCACCATGGTAAGCCCCATAGACGCGACATTGTCCATTCCCCAGGTGATGAATGCCATTATTGAAGACACAAGACCTGCCGCGGCAACCGAAAACGTGAGCTTTCTTTCCGAAAAGACCGTGGAAACGAAGATCGGCAGACAGGGAAGGAAGAGGAGCGGTGAAAAGTAATTGTGGAATATGGCGATAGAGGAACAGAACACCCACAGAGCAAACGTTCCCACCCAGCTTTTTTTTCGGACGGAAACATCCTCCCTCGGGAAAATGACGGTGCAGGCTATCGAAGCGGCTAAATTAAGAGCGGAAGGTATGACTATGCGCAGAAGTATATAACGGCCGAGTGTTGCAGGAAAGTGAAATACCTTGACGCAGAACACTATGAAAACGAAAATCTCCACCGCAAAGACAGCAGGCGTAATTGTCCAGCACAACATGAATATGCGGTGAAGCCATTTGTTGCAGACACTCTCTTTATAATCCGAAAAATTCATCACAAAATCCGGTATAATTAAATTCGCATTTTTTTACATTTGATACAAAAAACTCCAAAATCACTTTTTTGGGGTGTTTCAAGGTAGTATAAACTTTCCTCCGAGGATTGTCTAGTGGAAGATTGTGTGTTAAGGTATCGTCAGGGAGGAAATCCGGGGATGATGACGGAAGAAGAAGTTGAAAAAAGATTGGACGCCCTTAACCACGAAGAGATACCTGAGGCCTTGAGCCGTTATATTGAGGCGCAGTCAAAACTGAATGATGCCCAGGGATTCGTTCCGCAGAAACTTCTTTCGTCCGTTGAAGAGGCAAAAGAAGACTATCTGAAACTGAGGGAGGAAAGAGAGGAGCTTTTACGGATGCTTTCCTATGCACGGCATTGAATCAACGGCACTCGGCGCAGATTCCCAGCAAAGTTTCCAGCTGCAAAACCCTCCGCAAAGTCACGGCAGAATTATTTCTGCATTTCCTTCGTAATGACAGGAATACGGTCTTCCGCTCTTACCCCCGAATTCATCTGCTTCTGTCTGTAGAAATCAGTGGCAAGGGAGGCATATGCCCAGTGGGACTTCGAACTGCCGCTTCCTTTCGGAAAACTGGGAGTGCGGCTGAGTCTCTCCAACTCCTCGATTGAGCGGGAAGTGCCCCAGTTGTAGGCCGTTGCCGTAATCAGCAGCTGATATTCCAAAGGCTTGCCTCCGAGGTTCCACTTTTTCCGGCAAATCTCTATGAATGCCAGAAGATAGTCAAGCTGCGAATCGAGACTCCTGAGCCTTTTTATGCGTTCCATCCTCTGATTCCATGTGGTGTCGTCGCCTGAGAAATCTATTTTGGAAAAACGTTCCGCAAGTTCCGGGTCGGCATGGATTGCCTTTTCAGTTTCCACTGCGAAAACAGGCTTCATCTGCATGGGACCTATCGAGCATGTGTTGAGCTGCCTGCTGAAACTGTGCAGGAGCTGATCGATTTTTGCCTCTATCGCATCGGAAAACTGCGAATATCTCATCATCTCGGGGAAAACAACGGCACTCACGAAATCGCTGTCGTAATCAGGCTCCCCTTCGGAAAGCGTCTCCCTGCGTTTTTCAAGAAGGGTGGAAATTTCATCGGAATAGTCAAGAGCCTGCTGATACTCGGAAGGATGGAGGAAGGCATATTCTGAAAGTGTGCCCTGCGGATGTGCGGGGAAAGACACCGCCAAAAAAACAGCCGCCGCTGCAAGGAAATTTTTTTTCAAAAAGGAACCTCAAGTACTCAAAGTATACGTGAAAACGGAAAAAATTCAATACCGGCCTTGTGGCACTTGTCCGGCTAATGTGGTATCATAAACGATGGATTCCAAGAGGTCGGACGGCTTTTTTGGAAAAGCTCAAATCACTTGAAAAGAATTTCAGGGGGAAAATAAATGAAAAATAAATACCTGCGCTATGCGGCCGCGCTTCTGATTGGAGTACTGGTATTTTTCGCAGTCAATGCCTTGAAAAACAGGGTGCAGACAGTTCAAACGGACACATTGGAAACAAATCTTGCGGCGGTCGATTCATCTGGAGATTATGAAGCTCCGGTACAGGTTGAGGAACAGACAGCGGCGGTGCAAACGGAAGAGGAAATTCCCGGTGAAAAAGATGAACAACCGGTCCCGCAGGCTGAATATGCAGAAGACACAATCGAGGAATCTTCTCCGGCACTGGATGAAAACGGCTCATACACGTCAAAAGACGAAGTTGCGCTTTACATCCATCTTTACGGACACCTCCCCCGCAACTACATCACAAAGAAGCAGGCCCAGGCGGCCGGATGGAGTTCAGGACAGGCGGTATCCTCATCGTCTCCGGGAAAAAGCATCGGCGGCGACAGGTTCGGAAATTACGAGGGACTTCTTCCGAAAAAGAAGGGACGCTCCTACACAGAATGTGACATCGATGCCTACGGAAAAAAATCCCGCGGCGCAAAGCGAATCGTGTTTTCGAACGACGGCCTGATTTATTACACGGACGACCATTACGAATCCTTCGAACTTTTGTACGGAGAGGAGTAGCCCATGGAATATTTTGTCGATTTCGAGGGAGTCTCGGGAAAAGAGGAAATCCATGAAAGACTTTCATCCGCTCTTCCGCTCCCATCCCATTACGGAAGAAACCTTGACGCTCTTTACGATGCACTGACCGAAGTCCACGAAAAATGGGACATCGTATTTCTGCATTGGGACGACGCAGTCCGTGCCTCTGGGGATTACATGGATGCCCTGTGGAATGTGTGCAATGATGCTGCAGAAGAAAACGACACCCTGACTGTAAGACGCTGATAGGGAGAAACGAACCTGCTTATGGACGAAACCGAATTTTATTCTGACTCCTGCGGATATTTTGAAGGTCTCATTTCCAAAGAAATAATTTTCAAGCTCCCTGAAGAAGACGAATGCAGCGGCATCGTGTCGGACTGCTTTCCAGAAAAAAAACTTCTTTATCCGAAAGCGGACCCGCAGGAGATTATTTATGCAAGTCTTCTTGAAATGGGATACAGAAGAAGCGGAAACATCGTGTATCAGGCGGTGTGTCCGGGATGCAGGAAATGCAAGGGAATCAGAGTGCCGGCAGACCGTTTCATTCCGTCGAAAAGCCAGCGCAGGGTCCTCAGGAAAAACAGCGACATCGAAATCACCCTTTGCCAGTCTCCCGAAGATTTTGTAACGGACGAAAAGATTGCGTTGTTTCAAAAATACGACGGACGGCACAATCCCGGAAAACCAGCGGATGCGGAATCTGCGGAACAAGTGCTTGTCAACATAAACGGGCTTGATGCGGAAGGTAAAAAATCCTATCACGGGAGCTTCAATATGGATTTCCGGATAAACGGAAGACTCATAGGAGTAAGCGTTCTCGACAGGGCGCTTGATTCTCTTTCATCCGTTTACTTTTATTTCGACACGGCGGAAGACATCCTTCCAAGAAGCGTGGGAGTGTTCAGTGTGCTCAAGGAAATAGAAGCCTGCCGCGGGGAAATTTTCGGCGGAACTCTCAAAGCTGGGTGGTATTACCTTGGGTATTACATCGAAGACTGCAGAAAGATGAATTACAAAGCTCAGTACAATCCGCACCAGCTTTTGGACATCGGCGGAAAATGGAAATATGACGGAGGGAAAAATGAAGCTTCACGGAAAGACGGCTAAAAAAAATCTCCTATTGCTACCGCTTCTCTTTGTCCCGCTCTTTGCATTCTGCAGGGACATCACGGTAATGACGTTCAACATCGCACACAACAGCTCATACAAGAAACAGCACCGCGAGGAATGGATAAATGCCATAGCAGAAGTGGCGCGTGACAACGGGGCAGACATAATCCTTCTGCAGGAAGTGCCGGTGGAACTTCAGAGCGGATTTGCAAAGCACTATTACGGAGACATCGAGATTCATTTCAAAAGACCGAAGAGGCGCACAATTCTTGATGAAATACGGATGGAACTCGGCGAAAACTGGTCATTTTTTTCCACTGCCGACTATCTGCTCCACGACGGCATCACAGTCGACGGAGTCTCTTATTCCGGCGGAGACATGGCACAGAACAATGCGATTTTTTATGACGGCTCCGTTCTTTCTGCGGAAGACCTTTCCGACAGCCTGGGATTCAGGTCATTCCCCGCCTGCCGCTATAGATTCAACAAAAACAATGTGCAGGCCGCAAGATTCACCGTGCTTCCCGAAGAAGGAGAGGAAGATGTCCACTTCGTCATTTCAAACGTGCATCTCACGTCAAAGAATTCAATCGAAAAAAGAGACTGGGATCTGCACACGCTTTACGACATGCTGTTAAATGAGTACGGCGGCGAGATTTCAGATGAACCCGTAATGGCCGGGGGTGATTTCAACACCAACCGTGACGAGTTTACACGCAAGGGGTTTTCCGGATACATCGTTGACGGGAGGACAAGTCCTAGGACCACGCTTTCAACCGCAAAGCCAGGATTCCGTTATGTGAACGACTACGACCACTTCGTCTACAACACCGCCATGATGGAGCACGTTAAAAAGCCGGCGGAAAGAGCCTCGGTGGGAAATGGCGGAAACAATTTCGAGAAAGCCGGATCCGTGGAGATTGCAGGCATCGTGTCGGCATCATCAGGGGAGTTCAGGGAAAAGATTTCTGACCACGTTCCTCTGATAATCGTTCTGGAATTCTGAGCCGGGATTTCATCCACTTAACTATATGCATTTTTTTTGGTATACTGCAATCAGCATTTTAGGGAGGAAAAAATGAAGAAACCATTCATCACCGTATTCTGTGCTGCAGGAATACTTATGGGATGCGCCACAACCGGTGGGCAGACTTCGGTGAAGGAAAACAAAGGCGTGACTGAGAAACAGACTGAAATCACAGAAGAGACTTCTGAAGAGGATGGTACCATGCATGAGGAAGCGATGGTCGGGATGGCAAATCCCTTCGAGACGAAAGGCTCTCTTGACGCCGCCAATAAAGCCGCAGGATTCACCCTCGTCAGCCCGAAGACATTCTCAACATACACTGCGAAAGTGTACCGCGTGATCAGAGGCGAAATGATTGAAATCATATACACTGACTCCGCAAACAAAGACGAGGATCTCCGTGTGCGCAAGGGAGTCGGAAACCTTGACATCAGCGGCGACTACAACAAATACGAAGTCAACAAATCAGTGAACGACTCCGGCATCGAAGTGCTTCTGCGAGGCGAGGCGGATTCCTTCCACGTGGCTTCCTGGATAAGCGGAGACTATGCGTTTGCCATCGATTCCAAGTCTGGAATCAGTGAAAACAAAGTGCTTGCCCTGATTCAGGAAATCAACTGATTCCACCCCGGAAAAAATCATTCTCCGCAATTGAAGGTCATGGAGTTGTCCCTGCAAAGACACTGTGCGGCCTTTCTTCCAGCCCATGCGCATATCGGAAGTCCACCGGGCATCTGGTTGCGCTCGCTCGCAAAATACAGTCCCTCGACGGATTTCGAAGCGGAGGGGAAAATAAAGGAACTTCCGCCCGGTCCCCACACGCTCATCCATGAACCCTTGTAGCTTGCCGTGTATCTTTCGTAAGTGCAGGGTGTCGCAAGGTCG